>JBHAEV010000219.1:0-4460 GCA_041855735.1 Lachnospiraceae bacterium | reverse complement strand
TGATCTCTCATGTTTACAATTTTGAAATTCTTCTTGAAATTTCAGGGTTGTGTGTACTGTTTCATCTTTGATTGTCATGGTTCTTTGTCGCTGTCTCGCTGACAGCTTGTATAGTATATTCTTTCATAAATCATTTGTCAAGCACTTTTTTATATTTTTTTCAAAATAATAAATATTCGATTTATGAAACGCAGAAAGAGGGATTTGAACCCTCGCGCCGGTTGCCCGACCTACACCCTTAGCAGGGGCGCCTCTTCGGCCTCTTGAGTATTTCTGCACAATTAAGGATTGCCCTTGTCTCAAGGACGTGATAAAATTATAGAATACATGAAAACATTTGTCAACCAATATTTGCTTTATTTGCATCAAAGTTTTCGCCGATATGATACAGCTCATATTTTACCTATCTCTGCCAATTACTTTCCTCTTGGCGATTCCCTGATTGCGGTCAACTTTGATGATGTATAAAAGTAAGGAATTTCATCCATGTTCATTGAAAAAGGAGGGGAAACATTGGAAATCGAAAGAAAATATTTGCCTGCAGACCGTACAGAAGTATTGGAACTCATTCGAAATCGAATCGGTAAAGAATTTACCCAAGGCTATCTTAATACGAATCCGGTGATTCGAGTCCGAAAGGAGGATGATGTCTGTTTTTTGACCTATAAGGGCAAAGGAATGATGAAAAGGGAAGAATACAATCTTCCGATTGATATCGATACTTTTCGTCATCTGCTTTCTAAATGCGATGATCATCTCATCCTCAAAACAAGATATTGTTATGAACTTGATCTTGAGAGTACCTTCATTGCGGAAATCGACGTGTTTCACGGAGTGCTGGAAGGCTTGATTCTGATCGAAGTGGAATTCCCGGATGAAGCAGCTGCCAAACAATTTGTTGCGCCTTCCTGGTTCGGCAAGGAAGTTACCTTTGATTTCCGATACCACAATTCCAATCTGGCAAAATCCGCTGCCTTTCCGAGGGAATGACGAAGAAGAGGTCGAGCGACCTCTTCTTCGTTGCGATCCCTTCCGAGTGTTCCCTTCATACCGTCATACTTTTGATAAGATGCTGCCGCTCCGGCTTTCCTTAGAACTGCCGATTGAAAATCATCCGAAACCGCTTCAGATTGTTCGCATACAGCAGAATGCACACGGTGACCAATCCTTCCGCAAAAATATAGCCCGCATTGTACGAAACCGTGTATAATATCGCGCCCGCAATGCTGCTGCTGGGTTCCCTCCAAAAGAAAAATCCCGCCATTGACGCAAAGACAAATCTTCCCACAATCGCTGCCAGATATCCCAATACAATTCCGAATTTCATTTTCTTAAAGACTTCCAGACCGCTGATTCCCATGATACCGAATGCGAACAGGTAATCAAAGACAAATTGCAAAGGAGACAAAAAATATGGCTTTAAAATAAATTGAAGCACTCCGTATGCAACCCCTGCCATCACACCGACCTTTACATTGTAGCGAAGGCCGGGTACGCAAATTGCCAGCATGCTGAATAAGGTAATGGATCCGCCATAAGGCATCTCAAACAATTTCAGCATGGACAAAATCACTGCCAGACCGATGCATACCGCAGACACAGTGATCTGCTCCGTATATAGTTTACTTCTTTGATTCACAAAAAAATCCCCCTCTGTTATTTCGCAGGGGGAGAATTCTCTCAATCTTGCTTCCTTTCGTTGGTCCTAACCAAATCAAGTTCAAGGGTTGATTGCTCTCTCAGCCTTGCGGCACCCCTAGCGTTAGTAGAATTGTAGCACAGAAAAGATGAAGCTGCAATCGGATTTTCCGTAAATTCCGGATATCAAATTTCCGACTGAATTTCGTTACCCACACATCGTTAAGCCGAATATCCCTGATTTTTCTCAAAATCTCATTGACAAATCCGATCGTGCAAAGTATAATAACTGTACTAATATTATTAATACAGTTGAGCAAAGGAGGTAAAATGTTTATTCTGGACTATCGTGATAAAAGACCGATTTACGAACAAATCATTGATAAACTTTCAGAACTTATGATACATAATGTGCTGAAACCCGAAGATAAACTACCGTCGGTTCGAAGTTTGGCCATGGATTTATCCATCAACCCGAATACCATCCAGAGAGCCTATCTGGAACTGGAAAGACTCGGTTACATTTATTCCGTGAAAGGCAAGGGAAGTTTTGTCTGTGACCTGTCCGGGCTGAGGGATGAACAGAAGTATCTCATTATGGAAGAGTTGAGGGTTTTGCTGAAACGTGCGAAAAAGATGGATATCCATAAGCAAAGCATCATTCACATCGTTCAAGAGGAGTATGAACAGGAGGTCATAAATGATACAAGTAAATAATCTTACCAAGTCTTTTCAGGATGTGCTTGCGCTGGATCATGTGACCGCAAGTATCAAAGAAGGACAAGTCTTCGGATTAATCGGAACCAATGGATCCGGAAAATCCACATTTTTGAAATTGTGCGCCGGCATCTTGAAGCCGGATGAGGGAGTCGTGACGATTGACGACGAATCCGTCTTCGAGAACACCGGCAGAAAGTCCGACATCTTCTATATCTCGGATGATCAGTATTTCTTCCGAAATACCACTCCGAGGGAAATGATGGAATTTTACCGCACCGTCTATCCCGCATTTGATGTGGCTTTGTTTGAAAAATTACTGAATGCATTTGAATTGCCGGTATCGCGAAAAGTAAATACGTATTCCAAGGGTATGAAGAAACAGCTTTCCGTTATTCTGGGAGTAGCTTCCAATACCCGATATTTGCTCTGCGACGAAACCTTCGACGGACTGGATCCCGTTATGAGACAGGCGGTAAAAAGTTTATTTGCGGAGCATATCGAAACCCGTGCATTGACTCCGATCATTGCCTCCCACAATCTGAGAGAGCTGGAAGATATCTGTGACCATGTCGGACTCTTGCACAAGGGCGGCATTCTCTTTTCCAGAGATCTGGAAGATATGAAGACCACCATCCACAAAGTCCAGATCGTTTTCGGGGAAAATACAACGGTCGACGATATCAGAGATTTGGATATTATGTATGTCAGGAATATCGGAAGCTTTTTTACTTTGACCATTCGTGGCGAGAAGGAAGAAATTATCAATAAATTAAGCGCATTGGAAACCATTTTCTTCGAACTTGTCCCACTGTCTTTGGAGGAAATTTTTATCAGCGAAACGGAGGTAAAGGGTTATGACATCAAGAAACTCATTTTATAATCTGATGATTCAGGACTTTAAACAAAGACTTTGGAGCTTTGCTCTTTCCTGTGTTTTTTTCTTCTTTGTATTTCCGGTAAACATCAGTTTTGTCTCCAGTATATTGGAAAAGGATTCCACAAATCGTGAGTGGTATGTCGGAGAAATGCTCCATTACTTTTTGGAAATGGTCGGCAACGACAATAAACTTCTGACATTTTTTATGATAGCGCTGGCTGTTGTCATTGCACTCAACGGATTCGGCTACCTGCACCATAAACAACAGGTGGATTTTTTTCACAGCCTGCCAATCAGCAGAAGCCGATGGTTTATTGTAAAATACATGACCGGCGTGCTGATTCTTGCCGTTCCGTATCTGTTTTTCAGCCTGATTGCAAGCGCTCTTGTCACCCTGTTTACCGGTACATATTCCTTGTTGGACAATACTTTTTACGGCTTCTTTCATCAAATGCTGATGGTTCTGCTTTGCTACAACGCCGCGATATTGGCTGTGACACTGACGGGAACCATGATCATGAGTATTTTCGGAACTTTGTTTTTCTTCGGTTATATTCCTTTCGTAGCCGTACTGAATATCGGGTATAAATCCACCTATTTCAATACCTATGTGGGAACGGAGGATCTGATTGAAAAAATCCTTCGCTACACTTCGCCTTTTGCCCTTGCTTTGACATCCGGAAGTTCTATGGTGATAAAACAAAATTTATTAACCGATTACTCCATTGCCTCGGTCATGGCAGCGGGATTTGCCGTTTTGGCCTATTTGGTTTTCAAGTACAGACATTCGGAGAGCGCCGGCAAAGCCATTTCTGTCGAATGGATGAAGACACCGCTTAAAATCCTGATCGTGATTCCGTCCGGTCTGCTCTTTGCTCTGCTTTTGAGTACCATAATGAATAATATTTTCTGGACCGTTTTCGGTCTGTTATGCGGTATCCTCATTTCTCATTGCGTCATCGAAATCATTTATCATGCCGATTTCAAGAAACTCTTCGCAAATATTGTTCATTTGGCACTTAGCTTCATTGTAGCATTGGCTGTGCTCTTGATTTACAATTATGATTTATTCGGATATGACACCTACCGAGCGAAATTGAGTGATATCCGTTCCATCGGCGTACATATTCCCTCTCTGGAATACGATATCAGCTTGTACGATGGCTCACCATACTCCTATGATGACGATTCCTGGAGTTATGAAACGACTTCCGATATGATTTCC
>JBHAEV010000218.1:0-3417 GCA_041855735.1 Lachnospiraceae bacterium | reverse complement strand
GTATCGGCATCGGCGGAATGATTTCCGCATTGACCATCGGATCCATCATCTGCATTGTTGCGGCGATGGCAGGTGATACCTCTCAGGACTTAAAGACGGGTTATCTGGTCGGAGCGACGCCGTATCATCAACAGGTCGGCGAGCTGATCGGTGCGGTTGTATCCGCAATCGTGATCGGGGGAATCCTGTACCTTTTGAATGCGGCATACGGCTACGGTACCGCGGAACTTCCGGCGCCGCAGGCTACGCTGATGAAGCTGGTAATCGAAGGCGTTATGGAAGGAAATCTTCCTTGGGGTCTGGTGATCTCGGGTGTGTTCCTTGCGATTGCGGTTGAAATTCTGCATATTCCGGTACTTCCGTTTGCAATCGGTCTGTACCTTCCGATCCACCTCTCCACTCCGATTATGGCAGGAGGCATTGTACGCTGGCTGGTTGAAAGGAAGAAATTTGCGTCCGAAACGGACAAAAAAGAAGCGGTGGAAAGAGGAATCCTGTACACATCAGGTATGATTGCGGGTGAAGGACTTCTCGGTATTATTCTTGCGGTATTTGCGGTGATTCCGATGAAAATGATGATGGGCGAAACGGAAATTTCCAGCTTCGGCGATTTTGTTGCCAATGTCCTTCCGATCAAGTTTACGGGTATGACGGGAAATATCGTTGGACTTGCGGCATTTGCGGTGATTCTCTATCTCATTTTCAATGCAACGAAACAGGATGAAAAGAAGTAAGATGTTCAGGTACAAAGCGAAAGAGAATTATTTGGATTACATTCCGAAACATCATGATGCGGTGAAGTTCAAGAGCCTTTCGAACGGGCATATCGAGCTTGAGAAAGAGCACAGGGGATTCTTTTTTTGGCTTACGCAGGTTCTGCTGAAAAAGCCGAGAGTCAGCTATATCGAGATGGATGATTTCGGAAGTTTCATCTGGCGATGCATCGACGGAGAACGAAATGTTCTGGAAATTTCGAAGCTGGTTTATGAAAACTTCGGGGAGAAAGCGCAGCCTCTGGTGGAAAGACTGGTGAAATTTATGGACATATTGTACCGTCATCGATTCATCGTATTGATTCGGGATCGTGATCATGTAAAATAATGCGGACTTTGATCCGGATTTGGTTTCCCGTTATCGGCTGTATGGCTGATAACGGGCATTTTTGATGGCAAATAAATCCGATAAAAAGACCTGCATCAAAACCGATTCGAAAATAAAAAAGCAGAAACCCGATCGGGGCTCCTGCTTTCATACGCAAAAAGAATCGTGAAACATGGATTCTTCTTTGCCGCATTTTATAAATAGGTGACCGTTTCGCTCAATTCTTTGCGGAGAAAATGTCTTTCATTCGGTTTGGAATTCTCGGAAGCATATCCGAGAGGCAAAATGGCAACAACTTCCAGATGATCCGGGATTTCAAATGCATTTGCAACCTCTTTCGGGTCAAATCTGCCGACCCAGCAGCTTGCGATTCCCAAGTCCCACGCCTGAAGCATCACATGTGTACAAACGATACTGGTATTCACATATCCGGAGTGAATCTTTTTGTCGTAAGGATTAACCCAGGCCTCCCCTTTTTCGTAACAGAAGAGGACGGCAGTCGGTGCGCCGAACAGACAGGAACATACGGTACTCAGCTTCTCCATGGACTCCTTGCTTTGACATACGAAGAGTCTTTGCGGCTGCGTATTCTTTGCGGTCGGAGCGACTCTGCCGGCTTCCAATATCAAATCCATCTTCTCCTTTTCCACCGGACGATCGGAAAAAGATCGTACGGAATGACGTGATTTTACCAATTCGGAAAAATTCATAGAACCTCCTTATTATTGTTTTGCGTTAAGAGTTGCAAGATCCGAAAAAAACAAATGAGAGCATGCCCAGAATAACGGAAAAGCTCTCATAAGAATACGAAATGTAAAAATGCAGTGCTGATGAAAACAGACTATCTTTTCCATCTTTGATAAAGCTCATAGCCGGACTCGAACCGGCGACCTACTCATTACGAATGAGTTGCGCTACCAGCTGCGCTATATAAGCAAAAAGGTGCTGCAGCGCAACACCTGCTGACCTATCCGGGAATCGAACCCGGGTTTGCGCCGTGAGAGGGCGCCGTCTTAGCCGCTTGACCAATAGGCCGTACCAAATACTTAGATATGATAAAACATTTTACGGTATTTGTCAAGCAAAAAATAAAGCGTGAAAATTGTATTATTTCTCAAAAAGAGTTACAATATACCTTGAGCGAAAATATTACGACACACTGTGTAAAAAAGGACCATTATTATGAAATTATTGCATATATCCGACCTTCATATCGGAAAGAAGGTCAATGAATTTTCCATGCTGGAAGAACAAAGGGAGGTTTTGAAATCGGTTTTGGATTTATTGCGGGAACATCGACCGGATTATTTGCTTTTGGCAGGGGATATTTATGACAAGCCGATACCGGGCGTGGAGGCGGTGGAACTCTTCGATGAATTTCTTTATCAAATTGCAAAATTACATCAAAAAACCATCATCATCAGCGGAAATCATGATTCGGCGGAAAGACTCGGATTTGCATGCCGACTCTTTAAGTCAAATCACATCCATCTGTCTACGGCATTTGACATAAAAACCATGTTGCATACGGATGCGGATGAATTCGGGGAAGTGGATTTTTATATGATTCCTTTCATCAAGCCGATTTCGGTACGTCGATACTTCGAGGAATCGGACTGGCAGGATTATACGGATATGTTCGCAGCGGCAATTCGATATATCGATGAAAACAGACCGGATTTGCCAAAGGCGGTGCCGGATACGAAAACCGGGCCGAGGCGAAAGGTTCTGATTGCCCATCAGTTTATCACAGGGGCATTGCGATCGGATTCCGAGGAAGTCAGTGTCGGCGGACTGGACAATATCAGCGCCGAGGTGCTTGGCGATTTTGACTATGTGGCTCTGGGGCATATTCACAAACCGCAGCAGATCATGAATGAAAGAATCCGATACAGCGGTTCGATTTACAAATATTCGTTTTCCGAAGAGCATCATGAAAAAGTTGCCCTGCTGGTCGAAATCGGTCAGCCGAAACCGAATCAAAAGTGTGAAATTCGCGTTGAGGAATTGCCGCTTGCCGGAAAAAGGGACTATCGAAGTCTGAAGGGGACTTACGAAACATTGACCCGGAAAGAGAGTTATCAAAATACAAACACCGAAGATTATATTCGGGTAATCCTGACGGATGAAGAGGAACAGCCGGATGCCTTTTATAAATTGAGGGCGATTTATCCGAACTTGATGAGCCTGGAATACGCCAATGCGAGAACCATGAACAGTGAACGGATAGATGCCGAAAGAGCGGTGAACAAAAGTCCTTTGGAAAGTTTTGAAGAATTGGACCTGCTGCAGAATAACAAGGAACTTTCACCGGAG
>JBHAEV010000217.1:0-4105 GCA_041855735.1 Lachnospiraceae bacterium | reverse complement strand
TGGAGTACATCGTTCTGGGTGTGGATGATATTTCCATTCTGGCACAGGATAAGGGCAGGGGAGAATATTACAGCCTGCACAATTATTCGGATTATAAATCGGATGTGTTGTTTTATTTAAAGACCTTGCTGCGGGAAGTCCAAACGCAATCCAAATACTATGAACTGCTCAGCAAAAATCTGCTGGAAATCCTGTTGATCAATATCATTCGCAGAACCGATACCAGGCTCAGTGTGGCGGACAACAAAGAACTGGTCAGCAATTGCAAATATGTGAAAGAATACATTGAAGACAATTTCAGGGAGGATTTGTGTCTGGAGGACTTGTGTCAGGTTTCCTATATGAATAAATATTATCTGGTGCATGCGTTTAAAAAATACTGCGGCATGACGCCGATACAGTATATGATTCACCTGCGTTTGAAGCTGGCATGTGATTTATTGATCAATTCGGACTATTCCATCGCGCATATCGCAAATTTTATCGGAATGTCTTCACAGTCCTACTTCGCGCAGACATTCAAAAAGGAATTCGACATGAGCCCTCTGATGTATCGAAAGAGAAAACGGGAATGAGTCGAAAAAGAGTTGAGGCTGCTGTGAACGGAGAGGGCATTTTTCGGATGGAAAAAACTTATGCAAAGTGATATAATGGCGATGGCAAAAGCCGGTTATTGAAAACAGTTCGGCAACGTATGAGGGGGAAATATGGCAAAGACAGTACTTTGTTTCGGAGATTCGAACACTTGGGGTTATGATGCGGTAACCAATGGCAGATTTGAACGAAGATACCCGAGAATACTGCAGGAAATTCTGGGGGATGAATATTATGTCATTGAGGAGGGACTGCCGGGTAGAACGACGGTGTTTGAGGATCCTCTGAATGAAGGGCTATGCGGATTGAAGTACATCTATCCCTGCTTGATGAGTCATGCGGGAATTGACTTGCTGATTATCAATCTGGGTACCAATGACTGCAAACAGCGATTCGGGGCAACTGCCAAGAATATCGCGCTCGGACTTAAGCGGCTGGTGTTAAAGGCGAAAACGGCGGATGCATGGAAGGAAAACAGCCGAATTTTGCTGGTTGCACCGGCACCGATTCGGGCGGAAATCACTACCAGCGCCGTTGCCGGAGAGATGGGCATTTGTCATGAGAAAAGTGAGTGTTTGGCGAAGGAGTATGAGGAGATTGCAAAGCTTTTGGGCTGCGATTTTTTGGATGCCGGAAAACATGCCGTGATGAATGATATTGACTACATGCATCTGACCGAGGAGGGGCATGCGAGTTTGGCAAAGGCATTTGCAGACTATATTCGAAGTATTTGAAAAAAGCCGGTTTCAATGCATGATTTCGATCGATGATCCGAGATGGCTTACACGGTAAAAAAATTTTAGATGATTTATGATCCTTCTTGTTTTTGGGAAACGCCAATGAAAGCGTTTCCCTTTTGCATTAGTTTCGCAAAGCGGTAAATTCCTTAGACACCTACCATTACCGAGGTGGATTTGATAACGGCAACCGCTTCTTTTCCGAGCGAGAGCTCCAGTTCTTTTACGGCATTTTTGGATATGGTGGCGGATATCAGGCCGATATTGGTATCAATACTGACGATATCATTCACTTCCCCTTCCTGAATATTTGTAATCTTCCCGCTGAATTTGTTTCTGGCGGATATTTTCGGGAATTCCACGGCAACCATAACTTCGGTGGCCTTGAACACGGCAAATGCCGGAACTCCCTTTTTCAATTCCAACTCTTTGATGGCATTCATGGAAATCGTGGACGATACCGTATCTCCGTTAATATCAATGGAAACGATGCCGTTGACGGCACCCTCATTCACATGGGAAACCGTTCCCTTGAATTGATTTCTTGCACTAAGCTTCATAATGTAAATCTCCGTTCAATATGTGCGCATATACTTTGAGGAAATACCGGTTTTATCGTAACCGGGACTTCGTCATTGGCGTACCATGGCAGTGTACCACAGTTAAGCCGGATATTGCAAGAAGATTTCGAGCCATACTTTATTTATGATACTCCGCATCCTTAGGATTTTATACTCTTGGTTCACTGGTCAGCTGCAGTCCCAGTTTTTTATAAATTTTACTGTCCACACTTCCGATCATCACCGAGGTATGGACCTGACAACCTTGCAGCTTCGGAAGCTGCTCAAGGGCAAGTCTGGCATTTTCATCGGTGGCGGCACAGGTAGAGAGGGCGATGAGAACCTCATCCGAATGCAGTCTGGGATTCTTGCTGCCAAGATAATCGGTTTTGAGTTTTTGAATCGGCTCGATGAAACTTGGCGGAACGAGTTTCACGCTTTTCTCGATACCTGCCAGTTTTTTTACGGAATTAAGCAAAAGAGCGGCACAGGCACCCAAAAGCGGAGAGGTTTTGGAGGTCACGATTTCTCCGCCCGGCAATTCTATTGCCGCAGCGGGCTGGGCGGTCGTTTCGGCACGCAGCAAGGCGGCGCTGACCACTTTTCGATGTTCCTTCGTAAGTTTTGCCTGCTTCATAAGAAGATTCATTTTATAATACTCCTCATCCTTGCAAATGCCTCTGGCATGACGAACCATGGTGTGATAGAAGCGACGGATGATTTCCTGATTGCTGGCTTCGATGCAGGCTGCGTCATCATAAATGCATTTTCCCGCCATATTTACCCCCATGTCGGTCGGAGATTTGTAAGGGCATTCTCCGAAAATTCCTTCGAAAATGGCTGCCAAAACCGGAAAGATTTCCACATCCCGATTGTAGTTTACCGTAGTTTCTCCATATGCTTCCAAATGGAAGGGATCGATCATGTTGACATCGTTCAAATCCGCGGTGGCGGCTTCGTATGCAAGATTTACGGGATGTTTGAGCGGCAGGTTCCAGATCGGGAATGTTTCAAATTTGGCATAACCGGCTTTGATGCCGCGGATATTCTCGTGATAGAGCTGGGAGAGGCAGGTTGCCATCTTACCGCTGCCGGGTCCAGGAGCCGTCACGATGACGAGAGGATGGGAGGTTTCGATATAGTCATTCTTTCCGTATCCGTCCTCGCTGACAATCAGTTCCACATTGCTTGGATATCCGTCAATCATATAGTGGCGATACACCTTGATTCCCAGTTTTTCCAGACGGGATTTAAAGGCATCCGCAACCTTGCTTCCGCTGCATTGCGTGATAACCACGCTTCCGACGAAAAGTCCGACCTGGCGAAATGCATCAATCAGACGCAGAACATCCGCGTCATAGGTGATGCCGAGATCCGCCCGAACCTTATTCTTTTCAATATCTTTGGCGGAAATGGCAATCACGATCTCCGCCTGATCTTTCAGTTCCAAAAGCATACGCAGCTTGGAATCCGGCTCAAATCCCGGCAAAACACGGGAAGCGTGATAGTCGTCGAAGAGCTTTCCGCCGAACTCCAGATAAAGTTTGGTTCCGAATTTGCTGATCCTTTCCATAATGTGGCTGGATTGCATGGATAAATATTTCTCGTTGTCAAAGCCTTTTTTCATAGTCCCCCCGTGGAATGTATCGATTTTTGTCATAACGAAAAGAACTATTATATCCTCGGATATAATAGCTCTGATGATTTGTTCGTTAAAGCTATGTTAGAACTTACGCTTTCTTGCAGCCTCAGACTTTTTCTTGCGTCTTACACTCGGCTTCTCGTAATGCTCTCTTTTACGAATCTCCTGTTGAATTCCGGCCTTTGCGCAATTTCTCTTGAATCTTCTTAATGCGCTGTCCAGACTTTCGTTCTCTTTCACAATCACGTTTGACATTGAATACACCTCCTCCGCTTGCGAAGTTAAAAACCTAGCTAATTATAGCCTATTCCTCAATCAAAAGTCAATAGTTTTCGAAAAATCAATTTGCGTGGTATCGGCGCTTTTGGCAAAGTCAAGAATTTGTACCTTTGGCATTCCGGGAATTTTCGAAACATCCATTGCTCATGATCAAACGGCATTCCATGTCAAAATTGCTGAAGCGTCCTTTGAACCTGCCGATTGGAGAGAACGGCGGCGACCAGCAGACAGGAAACCATTTTATCCACAAAATTGCTGCTGACCGCTCCCCAGTAGGTGGCGGTAATCATTTG
>JBHAEV010000216.1:0-2735 GCA_041855735.1 Lachnospiraceae bacterium | reverse complement strand
CAACTCGCCGAGGGCACGGATCTGCTCGGACAATTCCTCACGCAGACGAATATTGTCACCGGTCATACGCACCAGGGAAGTATCCAGCTGATGTTTCTTGTCCTTGATCAAAAAGTCCACTCCGTAAAGCGCCACTCTGCGATAATCCCCGATGATACGTCCTCTGCCGTATGCATCCGGAAGCCCCGTGATGATGCCGGACTTTCTTGCCGCCTTCATCTCTGCGGTATAGGCATCAAACACACCCTGATTGTGAGTCTTGCGATACTTGGTAAAAATCTCCACCACCTCCGGATCCACCTTATATCCGTAGGATTCGCAGGAGGTTTCCGCCATACGGATTCCGCCGAACGGCTGCAGCGAGCGTTTGAACGGCTTGTCGGTCTGAAATCCGACAATCGTTTCCAATTCCTTGTTCAGATATCCCGGACCGTGGCTTGTAATGGTGGATACAATCTTGGTATCCATATCCAACACTCCGCCCGCCGCAATCTCCTGCTTGGTCAAATCCATAACCTGAGCCCAAAGCTTTGTTGTATTCTCGGTCGGCGGTGCCAAAAATTCTTCATCTCCCTCGTAAAGGGTGAAATTCCTTTGAATGAAATCTCTGACATCAACTCTGTCCGACCATTTACCGGGTTTGAAACCTTCCCATGCTGACTGCATATTCATACCTCCTGATTTTATTAGAATTTTATCCATGTTTTAGAATAATTTATACATGATTTTGTTAAGTTCGTTAGGTTCTCTTAACTTCCTTCTTATGCTCTGATTATACGTGGAGGAGTCATGAATGTCAATCGGAAAGCGTGAATTTACGTTGTTCTTTTTTGTATACAATATCGTCTGTGATTGTTTTAACAAAAATACAATTTTACTGTCATGTTATAAACTATGAATATTGTTTTTATTTTCATACACATGCAACCAAAACATTATTTTTGATAATATACATGCAAAATGAATCTTTCCCCCCATTCCATATGCATTCTCGCATCTGCTTTTTCCAGTACCGCGCGAATATCCGTGATACCTCCGCCCTCCAGTGTAAAATCATGTTCCGCAACTCCGTCATCAAAAATTCGAAAATGCCATTCCTTCCCTTCATCCTCTCCTTCGATATAGAGATTCTTCGCCCTTGCATGTTTTACCGCATTGTTCAAGCATTCGCGAATGACAAAATAAAAACTGTCCATCTGCGCATTTGTCAGTTTTACATCCGGAAAATGGATCTCGCATCCCAAAAGATTCGAAATATACATCAATTCGGTCACATCCTTTTTTTTGGATGTATTTTCATAGCTTTCCATCAGCTCGAGCGAATACTCCCACATTCCGATAATCTCATCCAGGCTGAAGTTGGACTTCCCGGCAGCGAACAGCCGGCTTCCGGTAATGGCATCGCCCATAACCCGATGCAGACTCATCTTCGTATCCATCAATGCTTCTTCCTTGGAAATCCGCTCCTGTTCCAGATCGATTTGCGCAATTCTGCGATTCTGCTCCATGATCTTCCGATTTTCCGACTCCAGATCCTTGAGCAAGTTCACATGTACGCTGATATCCACCGCCATCAGCTGGATGTATTTTTCTTCACCGGTGAGCAATGTACGGTCAAAACGCCAAATCGTCTTATCCTTGCAGGTAAAAATTGCTTCGGAATCCCTTGCATCCTGTGACGGTTCGGATTTCTCTTTCAATTTTCTCCACACAACGCAAACATCCACAATCTCCTCCTGCAAAATCTCTTTGACAAGCTCATGCATTTTTCGATTGATCAGAATCGGAACTCCGTTTTGCTTTGCAAATGCCAATCCGCTCGGAAATTCATGGAAGGCCTCCACAATATCGGCTTTCCCGAATTCATCCGATTTACTGTTTTTGCCTGCTTTCAAAAGTCGAATGTACAAAAATGCCGCCACCGCAACAAACAGAAGCTGCAGAAAAATCGGAAAGCGAAACTTTTCCGTTCCATAGATGAAATAGACGCGAAAATGATACAGATAGAAAAACAAATCCAAAATCAGGATCGCGATCACCAGAATATTCATAAAAAAATAGCGAATCGAAACCCGATTCAGAACCAAAAAACTCTGGTGATAACAGGCATGCGCAACCATAATCATCGGCACACTTGCCAGAATCAATTCCACATAATACCGGGGATTTGCCAAATGATTCATCTTTTCCCTCCGAATCTGTCTTTTAATCGACCTTTCCCTGCAACAAAATCCGAAACTGCAGCCAAAACAATCCCTTCACTCCCGTCATATTGCCGGCAAACAATCACGAAAGTACTTGTGCGGCGGCTTTTATGCGCACGTTTTTTGCATCCATGTCAAAAGAATATGAGAAGTCGAAGGGATCCACTTGTCGCAATGCCTCCGGTAATCCGTCCTGTCCGGAATAAGAATGCATTTGCACAAAAAAATGCACACAATCCGCATTCCCCGCGATTTCACACAGGATTTCGCTTTCCTTCGGAACCATGCACTCGAAAAGCAATCCCCAGATCTTCATGCACAGCACGAAAAAATCCGCCGATGCTTCACTTGAAGGTGTATACATCAACTGAAATGAAATTCCCATCATCTCCAGATGCGTTTTAAACTCTTTGAAGGAAAGAAAGATATCATCCGTATGTATTCGGTCATAGATTTGACTCAGCAGATACAGATTGCTGTATCGCTTCACCAGCACGGCATATAAATTCATTTCATTCAATATCGACTTTG
>JBHAEV010000215.1:0-37767 GCA_041855735.1 Lachnospiraceae bacterium | reverse complement strand
TGACGCCCGAATGGGAAGCGGAGATGCTGGCGCACGGGGTACCGGACTGGTACATCTGGTCCTGTAAAAAGATCAAATATATGTTTCCGAAAGCGCATGCTGCCGCCTATGTCATGATGGCATGGCGCATCGCCTACTGCAAGATCCACTATCCCCTGGCATACTATACTGCCTATTTTACCATTCGTGCGACCGGGTTTTCCTATGAGCACATGTGCTTCGGCAAGGCGAAGGTGGAAAATACCATCGCGGTTCTGAAAGGCGAAGGCAATCTTGACGATTCGACGGATGAGAATGAGGATACGGGAAACGGCACCGGAGATGTCGGCGAAGCGAAGGCAAAGGATATGCTTCGTGATTTAAAGATCGTGCAGGAAATGTATGCCAGAGGATTTGCGTTTGAGAAAATCGACATTTACAGGGCAAGGGCGACGGAGTTTTTTATCACCGAGGACCAAAAGATCATGCCTTCGCTTGCAAGCATAGACGGACTCGGCGCCGTGGCGGCGACCAATATCGAAAATGCCGCGAAAAACGGCGCATTTACCTCCAAGGAAGATTTCTCACGAAGATGCGGCATCGGCAAAGCTACGATGGAACTTCTGGATAAATACGGGATATTGGACGGTTTGCCGAAGACGAATCAATATTCGATGTTTGACGATTGGGTGGAGTAGAGTCATTCGAAAGTATGTCCGCAAAATGCATAATCACGACCGCCATTTCGGATTTAATTGAGCAAAATCATTGGCTGCGCTGAGGGAGTGGTCTGACAGTCTGTCCGGTGGGCGCAGTGGAAAGAAGGTAAAATAATGAATAAAACGAAAACGCAGGAAGAGCGATTAAACTACCTTTTGGAAGAATTCAAGACGGATTCCGATCAGTATAAGAATATAGATATTCCGGAGAACATAAATGATAAACAGGATCTTCTCCGCTCGTTTATGAATATTCGTATGCCGAAAAAAATGCCCGATGAAGTCATAAAAGTTCAAGATGAATATTTATCCGATTGTGTTAATGAAAAAGGTATTGTAAAATTATCGGAAATTCCGGTTACGAAAAACAATCTGTCGATTTGGCAGGGAGATATCACAAGACTTGAAGCAGATGCAATCGTGAATGCGGCAAATTCGCAGATGTTGGGTTGTTTTGTTCCTATGCACACTTGTATTGACAATCAGATTCATACTTTTGCAGGAATACAGCTTAGAGAAGAATGTCATTGTCATATGAACAGGCTAAGGATAAAGTACGGAAGAGATTACGAACAACCCACGGCAATTCCTATGCTCACGGATGCTTACAATCTCCCCGCAAAAAAAGTAATTCATGTCGTCGGTCCGATCGTATCCGGTCAGCTTACAGCGGATTTGGAGAAAAATCTGGCAGATTGTTATACAAATACATTGAATATGTGCATGGAAAACGGACTGAAAAGCGTGGCATTCTGCTGCATATCAACCGGTGTATTTCACTTTCCGAACGAAAGAGCCGCACAGATTGCTGTGGAAACAGTGGAAAAGTGGTCTTTGCAGCATCCGGATTCGATGGACAGGATTGTTTTTAATGTTTTTAAAGACGTGGATAAGAAATATTATGAAGAATTATTACGATAAAAAACCTGCGGAATGGCTCGGCAACAACAAAATTCAAGGCATTTCACAGAAGTATGCGAAATGCCTTGAATTTTGCAATTCCAAAGAATGGACTGTACCGGGCCTGCGTGATCCGGCATCGATTAGAAAGGTGTGATGTTATGAAATTGAAAAACGTCCTGATTGTTGTGAAAGATATCGAGAAGGCCAGACAGTTTTATCACGATCTGTTCGGACTGGAAATGATTCTGGATAACGATGGGAATATGATTCTGACGGAAGGGCTTGTATTGCAGGAGGAAAGATACTGGAAACAGTTTCTGGGCCAGTCGGTCATTCCTCAAAACAATGCAAGTGAGCTGTATTTTGAAGAATCCGATATTGAGGGATTTATCAACAAACTGGAAAGTCTCTATCCGGATGTCCGGTATGTGAACCGGCTGATGACTCACAGCCGGGGAAAGCGTGTTGTGCGCTTCTATGATCCGGACGGAAATCTGATAGAGGTCGGTACCCCAATGGGGGGAATCGATGTTTTTGAAAATTGTGAGGACAAAGATGAGAGAATATAACATTAGAGGTACCAATTATAAAATTCGATACAATGATTTTTCCGGCGAATTGACACCGGTTATTTTTATACATGGTTTAGGATGTGCGGGCTCCTTTGATTATGTGGAAGTCGCATCTCATCTGCAATCCGGGCACCGATTGATTTTGATGGATTTACTGGGGGCAGGTTACAGTGATAAGCCATTATCCTTTCCCTATACAGTAGATTCACATGTTAAATACTTAAAAGAATTTATTGAGGATCTTAACCTGGAAAAAATCATCATTTTCGGGCATAGTCTGGGCGGGCCTGTTGCAATCGAATTGTGCCATTTACTCCAAGACAAAGTCGAAACTCTGATACTCAGCGAATCGAATTTAGATCCAAGCACTCCAGGAACGGCGAGTTATGAAATTGCCAATTTTAGTGAAAGGGATTTGAATACGATTTTTGAGAGAAAGCTTACAGAGTATGAGAAATCGGGAAATACAATGTGGGTGGCGACTTTAAGGAATTGGTTGCCGAAAGCTGCTTTTGAAATTTCCCAAAATGCAGTCAGTGGCGGAAGAATCTCATGGAGAAATCTTCTATACCAGTTTGAGTTTCCGAAATATTTTATTTTTGGGGAGAAATCATTGCCCGATGCGGATTATGAAAATCTAAGGGAACATGGTGTGAAAATTGAAGTTGTTCCGGATGCCGGACATTCCATGGCATGGGAAAATCCGAAAGGTCTTGCACAGGCCATTGAAAAGTGTTTGTAAACCCCGGTTTACAGGTATGTACGATGCAAAAAACAAATAATGACATAAAAAAGCCATTGTATTCACGACTTGAATGACTTGATACGAGGCAAAGCAGAGCGGGAAAAAGAACTTGCACTCGTACCTTATCCGTGCTAAAATATTACAGCATTAAACACGTCCGACTTAGTAAATGCGGTTCCGTACGCGGTTCATTTATATATCGGACGGAAGTATAAACCAAAAGGAGATTTAAAATGAGCGTTATTTCTATGAAGCAATTACTCGAAGCCGGTGTGCATTTCGGACACCAAACCAAGAAGTGGAACCCGAAGATGGCTCCATACATTTTCACACAGAGAAACGGGATTCACATCATCGACCTTCAAAAGAGCGTCGGCATGGTCGACACCGCATATAAGGCGATTGCCGATATCGTTGCGGACGGCGGAACCATTCTTTTCGTAGGTACCAAGAAGCAGGCGCAGGATGCCATCAAGGAAGAGGCGGAGCGCTGCGGTATGTTCTATGTCAATGAGAGATGGCTTGGCGGTATGCTCACCAATTTTAAGACCATTCAGTCCAGAGTTGCAAGACTTCGCAAGTTGGAGGAGATGAGTGCCGACGGTACCTTCGATGTACTTCCGAAGAAAGAAGTGATTGCGCTGAAGAAGGAGATGGAGAAGCTGGAGAGGAATCTCGGCGGTATCAAGAATATGAAAAACATCCCGGATGCGATTTTTGTGGTGGATCCGAAGAAAGAGAGAATCTGTATTCAGGAGGCTCACAATCTCGGTGTAACTTTGATCGGTATCGCGGATACGAATGCGGATCCGGAAGAACTGGATTATGTGATTCCGGGCAATGATGATGCAATCAGAGCGGTGAAGCTGATCGTAAGCAAGATGGCGGATGCGGTGATTGAGGCAAATCAGGGCGAAGTTGTGGAAGACGGTGATTTTGCACCGGAAGTGGAAGAAGTTGCCGAGACGGAAGCGGAGTAAGTTTAACCATATAAAAAGGGATTTCGAAAGCCACGAATTTATTTTGTGGCTTTCGATTTGAAATCAATATGACAAAGGAGGGATTCTAATGGCAGCGATAACAGCGGCTTTAGTGAAAGAATTGAGAGAGATTACCGGTGCAGGTATGATGGATTGCAAGAAGGCACTTGCGGAAAAAGACGGTAACCTGGAAGAGGCGATTGACTTTTTGCGTGAAAAGGGACTTGCCGGCGCACAGAAGAAAGCGGGACGCATTGCGGCAGAGGGAATCGTGGAAGCCATCGTCAGCGAGGACGCGAAGAAAGCGGTGGTGGTTGAGGTGAATGCCGAAACCGATTTTGTTGCAAAAAATGAAGTATTCCGCACTTTCGTGAAAGAAGTGGCAACGCAGGCACTTGATACGGATGCAAAAGATATCGATGCATTCCTTGCCGAGAAATGGGCTTTGGACAACAGCTTAACCGTATCGGAAAAGCTCTCAAGCATGATTTCCATCATCGGTGAGAATATGAACATCCGAAGATTTGCAAAAATTTCCGTGGACAAGGGATGCGTGGTTTCCTATATTCATGCCGGCGGCAAGATCGGCGTTCTGGTTGATGTGGAAACGGATGTTGTCAATGACAAAGTAAAAGAGATGGGCAGAAACCTTGCAATGCAGATTGCGGCGCTTCGTCCGCTGTACACATCCGGTGATGAAGTGGATGCGGATTACATCGCAAAAGAGAAGGAGATTCTCCTCGCACAGATCAAGAACGATCCGAAGGAAGCAAGCAAGCCGGAAAAAGTGATTGAGGGAATGATTGCCGGACGCATCAATAAGCAGCTGAAGGAAATCTGTTTGATGGATCAAACCTATGTAAAGGCGGAGGACGGAAAGCAGAGCGTTGCACAGTATGTGGAGCAGGTTGCAAAGGAAAACGGCGCCGATATCAAGATCCGAGGCTTTGTTCGTTTTGAAACGGGCGAAGGTCTGGAGAAGAAGAACGAAGACTTTGCGGCGGAAGTGGCGAAGCAGATGGGCGGCAACTAATCCATTTTACAATGGAAAATAAACTGTCGTTTCGTATCCATAATACAGATATATGGGATTCCATCGTAACTACAGATATATCAACAATTCATTTTATAATGATGCAAGAACGTCCGTTTTGGAGTAATCCGATTCGGGCGTTTTTCAAACACCCTACCGTTATCAAAATATCACAACCAGTAAAGGAAAAAGTACACACCTTTGCTTGACCATATGATGCAAACGTTTTATAATAAGAATAAATTGTTAAGTTAACATCTTAACAAACCAAGTTTATTTTAAGAGGAGGATTTAAAATGGCAAGATTTACATTACCAAGAGATCTGTATCACGGAAAGGGAGCGATTGAGGTGTTGAAGACATTCACGGGAAAGCGTGCAATCGTCTGCACCGGCGGAAGCTCGATGAAGAAGTTCGGTTTTTTGGACAAAGTGGTGGCTTATCTGCAGGAAGCCGGGATGGAAGTTCGGGTATTTGACGGAATTGAACCGGATCCGTCCGTGGAAACCGTTATGAGAGGTGCGGCTGCGATGCAGGAATTTCAGCCGGACTGGATTGTGGCAATCGGAGGAGGTTCTCCGATCGACGCGGCAAAGGCAATGTGGATCAAGTATGAGTATCCGGATACCACATTCGAAGATATGTGCAAGATTTTCGGATTGCCGAAACTTCGTACCAAGGCACATTTTTGTGCGATTTCTTCGACCTCCGGTACGGCAACCGAGGTAACCGCATTTTCCATCATTACGAACTATACGGACAGAGTAAAGTACCCGATTGCGGATTTTGAAATCACGCCGGATGTTGCGATCGTGGATCCGGAACTGGCATATACCATGCCGAAGAAATTGATTGCGCACACCGGTATGGATGCGATGACGCACTCCGTGGAAGCGTATGTTTCCACCGCAAACTGCGATTACACCGATCCTCTGGCGCTCCACTCCATTAAGATGGTACAGGACAATCTGGTGAAGTCGTACAATGACGACATGGATGCGAGAGATAAGATGCACAATGCCCAGTGTATGGCAGGTATGGCATTCTCCAATGCGTTGCTCGGAATCGTTCACTCCATGGCGCACAAAACCGGTGCGGCATTTGAGGATTTCGGTGCACATATTATTCACGGTTCCGCAAACGCGATGTATCTCCCGAAAGTAATCGCATTCAATGCAAAGGATGCGACGGCGGCCAAAAGATATGCCGAGATCGCCGATTTTATGAAGCTGGGCGGCGACACACAGGAAGAGAAGATCGAACGTTTGATCAAGACACTCAGACAGATGAACGATGACCTGAACATTCCGCAGTGCATTAAGAATTACGGCCCGGATTCCTACTTTGCGGAGCAGGGCTTCGTTCCGGAAGAGGTATTCCTGGAGAGATTGCCGGAGATTGCAAAGAATGCGGTTGCGGATGCCTGCACCGGATCCAATCCGAGAAAGATCAGTGTGGAAGAGATGGAGAAATTACTCAAGTGTTGTTACTATGACACGGAAGTGGATTTCTAGGGAAACAGTTTTCGCGGTGATTCCGGAAGAAAGCGACAAAAAAGGAGGATTATGATCAAGCACATTGTGTCATGGAAAATCAAAGAAGGTGTGGACAAGCAGGCTGTTATGCATAATATCAAAGTCAAACTGGAGGCATTGGTCGGGGTGATTCCACAGATTGCAAAACTGAAAGTGATAACCGATTTGGAACCCACCAGCACGCATGACTTGGTGTTGTTGTCCGTGTTTAAAAACATGGACGATCTGAAAACCTATGCGCAGCATCCGGAACATGTGAAGATTGCCGAAGAAGACATTAAACCGAATGTCAGCGATCGTTTCTGTGCGGATTACCGGATGGAATAACAGAATCCGGAAGAAATATTGCAAAAATTAATAAAAACTGTTTTACAAATCGGATTCGATGATATTATGTAGAAACAGAACGAAACTTAAACATGGCAACAGCTTGAACATAAGCGGTTGCCATGTTTTATATGAATCCGACAAACTGTAGACAAAAATATCGGAAATATGCTACATTAATTACATGAAGTACTTCGGTGGAAATACAAATAAGAGGAGGTTTGCTATGTCTAACGATGAAAAAACGATGGTTCCTGTAGATACCGACTATTCTTTGGAAGCGGTGCCGGAGTCCGCCCGCAAGGGATTCTGGAAGATGTTTTTTGTCATGCTGGGTTTTACTTTCTTTTCGGCAAGTATGAGTGTGGGGGCAAGACTCGGGAACGGTCTGGATTTATCCGGATTCATCTGGGCTTGCGTAATCGGCGGAATCATCCTGTCGACTTACTGCGGAGTTTTGGCATATATCGGCTCGTCAACCGGCTTAAACATGGATTTGCTCTGCCGAAAAACATTCGGCGAAAAAGGTTCGTACCTTTCTTCACTGATACTCGGCTTTACCCAGATCGGATGGTTCGGTGTAGGGGTTGCCATGTTTTCGATCCCTGCGGCGCAGTTATTGAATGTCAATGAGTGGGTTTTGACCATTCTGGCAGGGCTTTTGATGACGGCGACCGCCGCAACCGGCATGAGGGCATTGGAGATTGTCAGTTACATTTCGGTACCTTTGATCGTGATTTTGGGTGTGTATTCCATGATCACCGCGACGGCGGACGGAGGCAGTTTGGCGGCGATTTTTTCGCAATCGGCGGGGAATATTACATTGTTTACGGGTATCGGTTATGTAATCGGCTCCTTCATTTCCGGAGGAACCGCCACACCGAATTTCATCCGCTTCGCCAAAAACTGCAAGATTGCGGTGTGGACCACCGTCATTGCTTTTTTCCTCGGCAATACGCTGATGTTTTGTTTCGGTGCGGTAGGCGGAGCATTTACCGGAGCGGACGATATTTTTTATGTTATGATTGCACAGGGACTGGCAATACCGGCATTGATCGTTTTGGGTGCCAATATCTGGACCACCAATAACAATGCATTATACACGGGTGGATTGGCAATTTCCAATATCACGAAGGTCAGGATGAAGATTACAACATGGATTTCCGGTATTGTCGGAACGGTGTTGGCGATATGGTTATACTGGAATTTTGTGGGTTGGCTGAGTATCCTCAATCGGGCATTGCCTCCGATCGGCATTATCGTTATTCTGGATTATTTCAGAAACCGAAAAAAATTTCATGAAAATGCGGCTGAAATACCGGTGAATTGGTTCAATATCGGCGGGATTTTGTTGAGTTTGGTGCTGACCAGTCTGATACAATGGGGCATTATGGCGATCAATGCCATGGTAATAGCGGCAGTTTGCTATTTTGTCGGAGAGTTTTATTATCGTAAGAAAGCCTGATGGATCGAAAGGAGGATTTCCATGTTATTTAAAAATCTAATCATTGAAAATTCGGACGAAACCGTGGATATCCGGGTGAAGAACGGAAAGTTTGACGCGATAAAACAGGGTCTGGAACCGGAAAACGGCGAAGAGATTGTAGATTGCGACGGTCAGATGGCGCTTCCGCCTTTTATCGAGTCGCATGTCCATCTGGACACCTGTATGACGGCAGGAAAACCGGCCTGGAATATCAGCGGTACATTGTTTGAGGGAATTCAGCGCTGGGAGGAATACAAACCCCTGCTGACCAGACAGGATGTCAGGGAACGTGTGAACAAAGTGATACGAATGCAGGCTTTAAACGGCGTGCAGTATGTTCGTACACATATTGACATCAATGATCCGAAGCTGACCGCCTTGGAAGCGATTTTGGAATTGCGCGAGGAAGTGCGGGATTATATCGATATCCAGATCGTTGCCTTTCCGCAGTATGGCATTTTAAGTTATCCGAAGGGAGCGCAGCTTCTGGAGGAAGCGTTGAAAATGGGCGCGGATGCCGCCGGCGCCATACCGCATTTTGAGTTTACCCGCGAATATTCGGTGGAATCCCTGAATATATGCTTCGATTTGGCACAGAAATACAATAAATTGATCGATGTCCATTGCGACGAGATCGATGACGAAGCTTCGCGAGGATTGGAAACATTGGCGGCGCGTGCCTATGAAACCGGTATGAAAGACAGGGTTACCGCTTCGCACACCACCGCCATGCACAGTTATAACAATGCGTATGTCGTTCGCCTGATGAGATTGTTGAAGATGTCGGGGATCAATTTTGTCGCAAATCCATGCGTGAATGTTCATCTGGGAGGACGGGTGGATACCTATCCGAAACGTCGAAGTATGACGCGCGTAAAAGAATTGACGGCGGAGGGAATCAATGTATCCTTCGGTTCGGACGATATCTTTGATCCTTGGAATCCGCTCGGAAACTCCAATATGAGGGATGCGGTATTCATGGGACTTTATACGGGGCATATGCTGGGATACCATGAGATTATGAATTCCTATCGATTTGTAACGACGAATGCCGCCAAAACACTGCATTTGGGAGATGCCTACGGAATCAAAGAAGGAAATGACGCCAATTTTATCATTCTGGATGCAAAAAATTATTATGAGGCTTTGAACGGGAATGTTCCGGTACTTGCTTCTTATCGAAAAGGGAAGCTGATTTCCAGGATAAAACCGGCGGAGAAAGCGGTGCTGTTCTGATGCCGGGAGAGATCCGAATGAATTTCTAACAAAAATCCGGGAACGAAATCACCGTTTCGCTTTGTTTTGAAAAAAGCGAAACGAAACCGATGTTCCTCATCATCCAAAAAGGAGATTGCAACCAAAATGTCGCAATCTCCTTTTCAAGCGCCTCAATATACAAACGGATTGAGGTAGTCTTACTGACGAAATTGATTGTTCATCGTCTGCTCAACCATCTGATCCATCATTCTTGCGTCAATCGCTCCCTGTACATATCCGAAAATCTGTCCTTCCTTATTAATCATGAAGGTGGTTGGAAAGGAACTGATCTGGTAATCGACGAAGGATTGCCATGTTTCGTCCATCAAAACGGGATAGTCGTATCCGTTTTCGGATAAAAACTGACGAATTCCCTCAATATCCTGTTCGCCGCTTACATTCGGTCCGGCGACTCCCAGCACGATGACATCTCCGGTATTTTTGCCGTGCTTTTCATACAATGCCTGTATATCCGGCATTTCCGCACGACATGGAGGACACCAGGTCGCCCAGAAGTTCAGGAATACGACCTTGCCCTGATAATCCGATAATGTGTGTTCTGTTCCGTTTTGATCCTTTAATGTCATATCGAATGCCGTCACAAGATTTCTCGTCTCGCCACTCTCATCGGAAGTGCTTGCATCCGTGCTTTCAGCGGAAGCGCTCGCATCGGCACTTTCATCGGATGCGGAAGAGTCGTTCGAAACATGGCTTTCCCCGGAAGTACTTTCGGCTGCCGATGAGGAGTTCTTCTTTGTTTCTTCCTCCGCCGCCGTAATTGTCTCCTGCCCCCCCGACGTTGTTTCGGAAGTCAGTTTCAGATTGTTGGAGGGCATGGTGCCTGCAAGAGGAGTCAATGTGATGATCCCCATGATGATCAGCAGAACGCCGCCGATTTTGGTGGTATATTTTAAAATATTCATCCGGCTTCGAAAGAAGTTCAGGATTTCAGCGGTAAACAAACCGGTCAGCAGGAAAGGGATAATAAAACCCAGGATATAAACCGATATCAGGATCAAACCGGTTGCCTGATTCCTGGCATTGCCGACCATCAGCAATACCGAGGCCATAATGGGACCGATGCAGGGTGTCCATGCAAAGCTGAAGGTAAAACCGAGCAAAAATGCGGAAAGAGGATTGGATACCATTTTGTTCATATCAAACGGCAGTCTTTTTTCTCCCGAAAGAGGCAGAACATTCTTAAAAACACCCAGATGAAACAGACCGAATACAATCATAATGAATGCGCTGGCGACCGTAAAAATCTGCTTGTGACCGGTCAGCAGACTGCCGAGTCCCGAAAAACCGAATCCGAGGAAAAAGAACACGAAGCTGATTCCGAGCGTGAATGCCAGAGTATTTACGAATGTTCGGGTTCTGGGATAATGATAGGTGCCGTCCTCTTTTTTTTCTCCTCCGGAAAGATATCCCAGGTAAATCGGTAACAAAGGAAGGACACAGGGGGAGAAGAAACTGAGGATACCCTGTAAAAATACCGTAAGTGCGGAAACATTGGTGCCAAAATCAAAAGCCATTTTAAACTCCTTTCGAAATCAATTGTTGTTCAATATCGTCAATGTAAATATTTGCCAGTTTTTCCCTGCAGGCAGCTTCCAATTGCGCGGACAAATCCTCCATCACACCCGCCATTCCGGAGGAAATCAAACAGCTTGCATTCAGGTTGCCGCTTTTCCAGTTGGAATGAATCAAGGTGAAATTTAAAGCGGTGTAAACATCGAGCAGACGAATTGGATGTGTTGCGCTGTACATATATCCGCCGTCCACTCCCTCCTTCGTCGAGACATAGCCTTTTTCCCGAAGTCCCGCCATTACTTTTCGGATTCGCACCGGGTTCGTACATACATTTTTTGCCAGTTCGTCGCTCGACACCTTTGTTCCCTTGTGTTTCAGATAAACCAAGGAATGCAAAGCTACGATAAAATCGCTGTTCATCGTCATCCCCCTTTTTCATAACTGTATCATAAAAGAATACAGTTATCTTGTCAAGGCGATTTTTTCGGAGGGAAGAAGTGGCGGGATAAGGCATGGCCGATCCGATCGTGCGGGGAATGCGGCAGGTTCGGATACCCCGAGGATGCGGCAGGTTCGGATACCACGTTTACAGAATCCTTGTTTTCAGGTACACTAATGAGGATGATAACATTGACGGCACATCGAAAGGAGCGGCATGAAGAAGATCGTCGGAATTATTGCGGAATACAATCCCTTTCATCTGGGGCATCAATATCATATCAAAGAGGCGAAACGACAAAGCGGTGCCGATTTTGTGGCGGTTTTGATCAGCGGGCATTTTGTGCAAAGAGGAGAGCCGGCAATATTTGACACCTATACAAGGGCGAAGATGGCATTGCTTTCCGGTGCGGATGCGGTTTTTGAAATGCCGACACCGTTTTCCACATCCAGCGCGGAGGATTTCGCAAGCTACGGGGTTTCTTTGTTCAGTTCGCTGGGGGTACAGGCATTTTCCTTCGGAACGGAAGGAGCAAGTGTTGCGGAGCTTTCCCAGATTGCAATGGTTCTGGCAAAGGAAAGCGATGACTTCAAAATTATTTTGAAGGAACTTCTTGCCAGAGGAAATACATTTCCGGAAGCCAGAACGAGCGCCTGCATTTATGAACTGGAAAGAATGGGATACGGAGATGTGGCCCTTTCGAGGGCAAGGGAGGTGCTGTCCTCTCCCAACAATATTCTGGGAATCGAATATATGAAAGCGAAGCACAAAATCCGTTCTCCGATTGAGGCTATTACCGTGAACCGTGCGGGTTCCGGCTATCATGACATTGAACTTACGGACAAATTTGCGAGCGCGACGGCGATCCGAAGACATCTTTTCGAAAAAGGCGATTTGGGAACATTGTTGAATTTCGTGCCGGAAGAAATACTGGAAGAGTATTTGCACGCTTATCCGGTCAGCGGGGACGATTTTACCGGGATGATCCTGCGAAGAGTACTGCAAATGATACATGAATTTGAACCGCTGGAGCAATTTCTGGATGTGACGCCCGATTTGGCAAAGCGGATTGTGAACCGGATATCAAATTTCAGAACATTGGAGGACATGGTCAATGCCATAAAGTCCAGACAGTATACCTATACCCGAATTTCCAGAGCCTTGATGCATATTGCGCTCGGCATCAAAGACATCCACATGGAGGAGTATAAAGCCGGGCGCATCGCCCCATATGCAAGACTGCTCGGATTTCGCAAGAACAGCTCGGAATTGTTGACGCAGCTGAAAATGACATCCTCCATTCCGATTGTCAGCAAAATGTCCAATGCCGGAAATATCATATCCAGGGAAAGTCCGGCGTTTGCATTGTTGATGGAGGAAGTGCATGCCAGTGAAATTTACAATTCCATCTATTTCGACAAATACAAGGCAGAATTGCCGAATATATATACCAGACAGATGATAATTATTTAACAAACAATAATGAACTTTATATGTTTGCTATAAAATACAAAAAGCAGATTGTAATTATCAATGAAAATGTATTATAATATTAGATGAAGTCTGGCAAAATTTGCTGAAGGAAAGGGGACGTAATTTATGGCATTTATCGACAAAATAAAGGGGTTGGCAAAGTCAAATAAAAAGACGATCATACTGCCGGAGTCGATGGACCGGAGAATTTTTCAAGCTGCGGAACATATTTTGAAAGAGGATCTCGCAAACATTATCATTATCGGCACACCGGATCAGGTAAAAGAGAATGGCGAGGGTTTTGATGTTTCGAAGGCCACGATCATTGATCCGCTGACTTATGAAAAGACAGAGGAGTATGAGGATTTATTTGTGGAACTGAGAAAGTCAAAGGGGCTTACAAAAGAAGAAGCAAGAAAGCTCATGCTTGAAAATTATGCTTATTTTGCATGTTTGATGATTAAGAACGGAGATGCGGACGGTATGGTCAGCGGCGCATGCCATTCCACGGCCGACACTTTGCGTCCTTGTCTGCAGATTATTAAGACAAAACCCGGCGCGAAACTCGTTTCCGCATTCTTTTTGATGGAAGTACCGAATTGTGAATTCGGCGAGAACGGTACCTTTATTTTTGCGGATTGCGGTTTGGAGCAGAATCCTACGGCGGAAAAACTCGCTTCGATCGCCATTTCCTCCGCAGAGAGTTTTCGGGCATTGGTGGGAGCAAAGCCGAAAGTGGCGATGCTCAGTCATTCTTCCAAGGGCAGCGCGAAACATGACGATGTGACCAAGGTTGTGGAAGCGACCAGGCTGGCGAAGGAAATGGCGCCGGATTTGCTGTTGGACGGTGAGCTTCAGCTGGATGCGGCGATTGTTCCGGAGATCGGTCGCTCAAAGGCACCGGACAGTGAGGTGGCAGGGTATGCGAATGTATTGGTATTTCCGGATCTGGATGCCGGAAATATCGGATACAAGCTGGTACAAAGACTTGCCAGGGCGGATGCCTACGGGCCGCTTTGCCAGGGCGTGGCAAAGCCGGTCAATGATTTATCCAGAGGCTGTTCATGGCAGGACATTGTAGGCGTTGTTGCCATTACGGCGGTTCAGGCACAACTGGAGGACAGGTAGCTTAAGCGACGGCACCGGAACGGATGACGACGGATTCGCATCCGGCAGAAACAATACATGGAAACTCAAAAACCGTTATACTCAAAGGAGGATAAAATGAAGGTCTTAGTTATTAACTGCGGAAGCTCATCTTTGAAGTATCAGCTCATCAATATGGACAATGAGGAAGTGCTTGCCAAGGGTCTGGTGGAGAGAATCTACATCGACGGTTCAAGGATTGTGCATCAGGTTCCCGGCAAGGACAAGGTGGTGATTGAAAAGGCGATGCCGAATCACGAAGTTGCCATCAAGCTGGTGCTTGACTGCATTACCGACAAGGAAATCGGTGTGATTTCGGATGTGAGCGAAATTGACGCAATCGGACACAGGGTTGTACACGGCGGAGCAAAATACAGTGATTCCATCGTGATTACGGAAGATGTGAAGAAGGGCATTCAGGATGTGGCATTCCTTTCCCCGCTCCACAATCCGGCGAATCTGATGGGAATCGAAGCGGTGGAAAAGGCAATGCCGGACAAGAAAAATGTTGCGGTTTTTGACACCTCCTTCAGTGTAAGTATGCCGAAAAAAGCGCATCGTTATGCGATTCCGCACAAGTATTTCGAAAAATATGCCATTCGTCGCTACGGATTCCACGGTACCAGCCACAAATTTGTAAGCGGCGAGACCATTCAATTTCTCGGTTTGAATCCGGACACAGCGAAAGTGATCGTTTGCCACCTCGGAAACGGTGCATCCATTTCCGCGTCCGTCGGTGGGAAATGCGTGGACAGTTCCATGGGGCTCACACCGCTGGAAGGTCTGATTATGGGAACACGTTCCGGCGATATTGATCCGTCCTTTATTCAAATCGTATGTGAAAAAGAGAACTTAAGCGTAGAACAGGCGATGAATATCCTCAACAAAGAATCCGGCGTTCTCGGCATCAGCGACGGACTTTCCTCCGATTTCAGAGACATCGAGATTGCGGCGGATGAGGGCAACGAACTTGCCAAGCTGGCTTTGGAGGCGTTCCGTTATCGCATCATCAAGTATGTCGGCGCATATATGGCGGCGATGGGCGGTTTGGATGCGATTGCGTTTACCGGCGGTGTCGGGGAGAACGACAAGTTTACAAGAAAGATTGTCAGTGAAGCATTCTCTTTCATGGGCGTAAAAATTGACGATGCGGCAAATGATGTCAGAGGCAAGAAAACACTTTGCTCCACCCCGGATTCCACGGTCAAGGTTGTGCTGATGCCGACCAACGAAGAGCTTGCGATCGCAAGAGAAACAAAGAGATTGACGGAATAACACAGAAAAACTTCATCTTGACAGGCATTGATTTTTTCTGTATAATCTACAAAGTTAAGTCTGTTATCGGTTTGACGAAAAAAGCTATGCTAAGACGTAAGGAGGTGTAATTATGTCAATTTGTCCTAAGAACAAGACATCTCGCGGTAGAAGAGATAAGAGAAGAGCAAACTGGAAGATGGCTGCGTTAAGCTTAGCTAAGTGTCCAAAGTGCGGAGAACTGATGATTCCACACAGAGTTTGCAAGAGTTGCGGAACTTACAACAAACGTGAGATCGTGACGGTTGAATAGTTTTGATGATTGAAGTGCCTGGGGTTTTCCTTAGGTACTTTTTCATTTTACAATCATCAAAACTTGAAATTTCGTCATTTTTGAAGTATTATTGTAAGGGTTATTCTCATAAAATCGATGCAATGCGTCGCTGTTCGGGAAGGATTGCGTGGAAACAGGCAAACGGGCCGGACGGTTTGACAGAATGGAGTAAATATGGTTGTGGTAGCGCTGGATGCGATGGGTGGAGATCATGCGCCGAAGGAAATTGTAAAAGGCGGACTTTTGGCATTGGAAAGAAATAAGGATGTATCGATCAAGCTGGTCGGACAAAGAGAGGCCATTGAACGGGAATTGGCAGGGAAAGAATATCCGAAAGACCGGCTGGAGATTGTAAATGCGTCACAGATCATTGAAACGGGAGATCATCCGGTGGAATCGATCCGCAAAAAGAAAGATTCCTCCATCGTGGTGGCGATGAATCTGGTCAGGAATAAGGAGGCGGACGCCTTTGTATCGGCGGGAAGTACCGGAGCGGTGCTTGTCGGCGGTCAGGTGATAGTGGGCAGAATCAAGGGAGTGGAGAGGGCGCCTTTGGCACCATTGCTTCCGACTTCAAACGGAGTTTCGCTGTTGATCGACTGCGGAGCCAATGTGGATGCCAGATCCAGCCATCTGGTACAATTTGCGAAGATGGGTTCGCTGTACATGGAAAAAATTGTCGGAATTCAAAATCCCCGGGTGGCGATCGTCAATGTCGGTGTGGAAGAAGAAAAAGGGAATGCCTTGGTGAAAGAAACCTATCCGCTTTTGAAGGCATGTAAGGATATCCATTTTATCGGCAGCATCGAGGCCAGAGAAATTCCGAGAGGCGGTGCGGATGTGATTGTTTGTGAGGCTTTCACGGGAAATGTCATACTGAAACTGTATGAAGGAGTCGGAGCAACCCTGATTGAAAAAATCAAATCTTCACTGACCTCAAGTTTCATCACAAAAATCGGAGCCGCCATCATTAAGCCGGCTTTGAAAAAAAGCCTGAAAAGTTTTGACACAAGCGATCACGGCGGTGCCCCTCTTCTGGGACTCAATGGACTGGTGGTGAAAACACACGGCAATTCAACTGCCAATGAAATTGCAAACAGCGTGATTCAATGCATCAAATTCAAGGAAGAAAATATCGCCGAATATATCGAGAAAGCTCTGTCTAAGGACGCATAGCGGAGGAAACGATGGAATTGGAGAAAATATCGGGTATTATTTCGAATGTTCTGGGGATCGACAAAGACGACATCCATTTAAAGAGTTCTCTGATGGATGATTTGGGGGCAGATTCTCTGGATATTTACAGAATCTTTACCAGGATGGAAGAAGAATTCAATATCGAGATCGGTCAAGCCGAAATCGAGAAGATAAAGACCGTGGCACAGGCGGTCGAAAAAATAAAGACGGCGATTCATGAATGATGATATCCCAAAAGGATGCCATCGAAAAAAGGATGCCATCGGAAAATGAATGTGAAGAGATGAATAACAAATACGGGAAATTGGAAGAAAGTATCGAGTATGCGTTCAGGGACAGGAGCATTTTATTGCATGCCCTGACGCATACTTCTTATGCCAATGAGAACCGGATGGGAAAGTCCGGTTCCAATGAGCGACTGGAATTTCTGGGTGATGCGGTATTGGAGCTTGCGGTGAGCGAATATTTGTTTGAAATCAACAAAGAAAAGCAGGAGGGAGATCTTTCCAAAACCAGAGCCAGACTGGTCTGTGAGGCGGCGCTTGCCAATCATGCCGAGAAATTAAACCTCGGAGAATACATTCTCATGGGGAAGGGGGAAGAAAGCACCGGCGGAAGAAGCAGGGCAAGTATTATTTCGGATGCTTTGGAAGCGCTGATCGGAGCGATTTATCTTGACGGCGGTTTTACGAAAGCAAAAGAATTTATTTTAAAATTTATTCTGAAAGACGCGCAAAGCAGTATATTCTTTTTTGACAGCAAAACAATTCTTCAGGAAGAAGTGCAGAAAGAAAAAAAGACGCTGAGCTATATCGTGCTGTCCGAATCCGGTCCGGATCATCAGAAGGAGTTTCGGGTGGCCGCATGCATCGACAACAAAGAAGTCGGATACGGCGCAGGCAGGGGGAAGAAGTCGGCGGAGCAGGAAGCCGCATATGACGCATTAAAAAAACTTGGCAAGGTGAAGGATTGATATGTATTTAAAGAGGATAGAAATTCAGGGGTTTAAGTCCTTTGCGAATAAAATCGTGTTTGATTTCCACAACGGAATTACCGCGATTGTCGGACCAAACGGTTCCGGTAAGAGCAATGTATCCGATGCCGTGCGCTGGGTTCTGGGGGAACAGAGCGCCAGACAGCTTCGGGGCGGGAGTATGAGCGATGTCATTTTTGCGGGAACGGAGCTTCGAAAGGCGCAGGGTTATGCTTATGTGAACATTACATTCGACAATGCCGACAAAGCGTTGAATCTGGATTTTGATGAAGTCAGTGTATCCCGAAGAATCTATCGCTCGGGCGAGAGCGAGTATATGATCAATCACTCGCCATGTCGCTTGAAGGATGTTCAGGAGATCTTTTTTGATACGGGCATCGGTAAGGACGGTTATTCCATCATCGGACAGGGTCAGGTGGATAAGATTTTAAACGGCCGTCCGGAGGATCGGCGTGAGCTGTTTGACGAGGCGGCGGGGATTACCAAATATAAAAGACGCAAGGCGATTGCCGTAAAGAAACTTGAGAATGAGAGGGTGAATCTGACCAGAATCTCGGATATTATTTCGGAACTTGAGAAACAGGTCGGACCGCTGGAGCGGCAGAGTAAGGTGGCAAGGCAATTTCTGGATCTGAGGGAAGAACTGAAATCGCTTGATATTTCGTATTTTATCGCCGAAAATTCCCGAATCACGGAGGAACGAAAGCAGATTGTCGAAAACGAAGCAATTTACAATGCGGACATGGAAAACGCGAGAGCGCTTTCCGATGATATTTCGTTCAGGTTCTCAACCATCGAAACGAACCTGAACGCATTGAATGAAAAACTGGAAGAAACCCGAAAATCCGTGACATCCGACAGTCTGGAGGTAAAAGAATTGCAGGGCGGGATTGATCTGCTGCATGAGCAGATTCATTTTGCCGACGCCAATATCGAAAATCATACTTACAGAATGAGCGGCATTGATTCGGATATCGAGGGAAAGCGCCGGGAAATCCGGGAAATTGCAAAAACCGATCTGGAGGTTGACGGGAACCTGGACGAATATCGCAAGGGATTGTCCGAAATACAAGATACCCTGGAGGGACTGAATGCAGAAATTGCGGTTTCACAAAAGCAATGGGAGCTTCAAAAGTCCGACGAGATGAACGCGATTTCCCGACGGTCGGAACTGAAGGCAAAGGAACAGAAATATCTGACCTTGATTGAACAGACGCAGATTCGTCAATCCGAGATAGCACAGAAAATCATTCGAAATCAGACGGAAAAAATGAGTCTTGATGAGAAATATCGGGAGTCGGATATTGATTTTCGGCGGATCATTGAGGAGATTCGGACTACCGACAAAAAACTGGAAGAAAAGGACAAAGAAAAGCAAAATCTGCGCAATGAGATTGCGAACCTGGAGAATCGAATTATCGAAACCAGAAACAATCTTCAGAAAGCCAGAGCAAAGTACGATACGCTGAAAAATATTTCCGAACGATACGAAGGATACTCCAATGCGATACGAAAGGTGATGGAGAGGAAGGATGGCGGGATACATGGTGTCATCGCTGATTTGATCACCGTGAAAAAGGGATTTGAAACCGCATTGGAGACGGCACTCGGTTCCCGAATCCAGCACATTGTAACCGAGAACGAAAACGATGCGAAGAAGATGATTCAATATCTCAAACAAAACAAATACGGTCGCGCCACATTTTTGCCGCTCTCCGAAATCAGGAGCAATGAACATCACAGTTTCGGAAAGGTGTTGACGGAACAGGGCGTGATCGGAATCGCTTCCGACCTGGTAGAGTGTGAACCGGTTTACAAGCCTTTGATCCGGTCGATGTTGAGCAGACAGTTGGTGGTTGATACCATTGATCATGCCATTGCCTTGGAGAGAGCCTACAATCATGAGCTTCGGATCGTAACGATCGACGGTGAACTCCTAAGCCCGGGAGGTGCGATTTCAGGCGGAGCCTATAAGAATACCGGAAACCTTTTGGGAAGAAAAAGAGAAATCGAAGATTTGGAAACCGAAATCGGAAAGATCAAGCAAACATTTGAAGGATTTCTGGCAAAGCAGAATGTGTGCAAGACGAATGTGGAGGAGATTTCGGCGATACAGGCGAAAGAGAGGGCGATTATGCAGGATCTGAGTCTGAAACGAAATTCGCTGGAGCTGAATCTTCGAAATATCAAAGAACAACTCGCTTCCAATGAAGAAATGTCCGACAGCCTGAAACAGGAGCGAAGCGAACTGGAGGAGAACAAACAAAGTCTGCTTCGGGAAAAACAAATCATTTCAACGGAAATGGCAAGTCTGGAAAACGCCGAACGAAACAGCGGAAATTCCTCCGTGTCCCTTTTCGGGATCATCGAAGAATTAAAGAGAAAGCGGGAGGATTTCAGAGAAGAGAAAAACCGTTTGGAAATGCAGATTTTTTCTTTGGAACAAAAGAAAGAATTTGCATCGGAAAACAGCGCACGTTTACAAAAAGAGATCGAATCCCTGCAGACGGAACGGCTGGAACTGTCCGACAAGTTAATGAAAAACAAAGAGGACATTGTCCAAAAGAACGCGAAAATATCGGAAGAACAGGAAAGAATCCGAAACATTCAGGCAAGGATCGCAGTGAAAGAATCAGAGATTCAGGAATTGCAGCAAAATTCCAAAAGCCTGTCCCAATCCTCCAATCAGCTTTTTGAGGAGAAGGAGAGAGCGGCAAAACAGATTGCTTCTTTGGACAGGGAAATCTTTCGCATGGCGACCGGACGTGAAAAACTGGAGGAAAAGCAGGCGGATTTGAGCAATTACATGTGGACGGAGTATGAGCTGACACTGGAAACAGCAAAGGAAGTCGGCGTGCTTTCCGATGCCAAGCAGAGCGATCTGAAAAAAAACATCGAACATGTGAAAACGGAAATCCGAAAACTCGGTGATGTCAATGTCAATGCCATCGAGGAATACCGTGAAGTATCGGAGCGGTACAATTTGCTGAAGTCCCAGCATGACGATATCATCATAGCCGAAACCCAGTTGGAAAAAATCATCGAAGATCTGGATTCGGGCATGCGAATACAGTTTGAGGAAAAGTTTGCCCGGATCAAGACGGAATTTGATGCGGTGTTTAAGGAACTTTTCGGGGGAGGAACGGGAAAACTGGCATTGGAAGAGGATGCGGATATTCTGGAAGCCAATGTCAGTGTCATTTCACAGCCGCCCGGAAAGAAACTCCAGAATATGATGCAATTGTCGGGAGGAGAGAAAGCTCTGACGGCCATTGCACTGCTGTTTGCCATTCAGAATCTGAAACCTTCTCCTTTTGCGCTTTTGGACGAGATCGAAGCGGCACTGGATGATTCCAATGTGGATCGTTTTGCCAAATATTTGCATAAATTAACCGATCGGACGCAGTTTATCGTGATTACGCATCGCAGGGGCACAATGGTCAGTGCGGATCGATTGTACGGAATTACGATGCAGGAAAAGGGAGTTTCCACTCTGGTTTCGGTGAGTCTGGTGGAAGATACTTTGAAGTGATGGCTTTCGTGTGAGCCTGCGGGATGCAATTTCCGATGAGGAATGCATAAGATTTTCGAAATGAGGTGGAGATGGAAGAGAAAAAAAAAGGATTTTTCGGACGTCTGGTTGAGGGTTTGTCCAAAACCAGAAAAGCGGTGGTAAACAGCATTGAGAGTGTGTTTTTGGGATACGATGTGGTGGATGACGATTTTTTTGAAGAATTGGAGGAAACGCTGATCATGGCGGACATCGGGATCCGCACTTCCGGTAAAATCATTGAGGAGCTCAGAGAGAAAACCGAAAGGGAAAACATCAAGAATCCGGAACAATGCAGGCAGGCGCTGATCGATTCGATTCGGGAACGGATGGATCTGGGGGAAAATGCCTATGAGTTCGAGAATCGTAAATCCGTGGTACTGATCATCGGTGTCAACGGCGTAGGCAAAACCACATCGGTCGGAAAGCTGGCCGCAAAGCTGAAACATTCGGGAAAGAAAGTGCTGATCGTTGCAGCGGACACTTTTCGTGCGGCGGCAATCGACCAGCTTCGTGAGTGGGCAAATCGCAGCGGCGTGGAGATGATTTCTCAAAAGGACGGTGCGGATCCCGCAGCGGTGGTATTTGACGCCTGTCGTGCAGGTGCGGCAAGAGCGGTGGATGTATTGATTTGTGACACCGCCGGACGATTGCATAACAAGAAAAATCTGATGGAAGAACTTCGAAAGATCAACCGCATCATTGACAAGGAGTATCCGGATGCGTTTCGGGAAACCCTGGTGGTACTGGACGGTACTTCGGGGCAAAATGCACTGGAACAGGCAAGGCAGTTTCAGGAAGTGGCGGATATAACCGGAATCATACTTACCAAACTGGACGGCACGGCAAAGGGCGGCATAGCCGTCGCAATTCAGTCGGAGCTCGGCATTCCCGTAAAATATGTGGGCGTGGGCGAGAAGATTGAAGACCTGGACAAGTTTGATGCAAGGGACTATGTGGATGCGATTTTCAATGTTTCGGAAAATTCGGAGGAAAAATGGATAGATTGAATTTAGAAAAGTTCGAGGAAGCAAGCGAGATTGTCAGGGAGGTGACGGCGGAAACCAAGTTGATTTACAGCGCATTCTTTTCGGAGCAATCGCACAATAAAGTGTACTTCAAGCCGGAAAATATGCAAAGCACGGGGTCTTACAAGGTGCGCGGTTCCTATTACAAGATTCATACCTTGAGTGCAGAAGAAAAGCAAAGAGGCATTATTACCGCAAGTGCGGGAAACCATGCACAGGGTGTGGCATATGCCTCGAAACTGGCGGGTATTAAGGCGACAATTTGCATGCCGAATATTACGCCTCTGATTAAAATCAATCACACCAAGAGCTACGGGGCGCATGTGGTGCTGTGCGGCGATGTGTTTGACGAAGCCTGCGAATATGCATACAAGCTGGCAGAGGAGACCGGAGCGACCTTCGTGCATCCGTTTGACGATCTGGATGTGGCAACCGGACAGGGCAGCATTGCGATGGAGATCATCAAGGAACTTCCGACGGTGGACTATATTCTGGTGCCGATCGGCGGCGGCGGGCTTGCCTGCGGAGTATCCACCCTGGCAAAAATGTTGAATCCGAAGATCAAAATCATCGGTGTGGAACCGGCAAATGCCGCTTGCATGAAACAAAGCATACAGGAGGGGAAGATTGTAACGCTTCAAAATGCGAATACGATTGCCGACGGCACGGCGGTAAAAACACCGGGAGAGAAGATATTTCCGTATGTCAAAGAAAACCTGGATGAAATCATCACCATTGACGATGATGAATTAATTGTAACCTTTTTGGATATGATTGAGAATCATAAGATGATTGTCGAAAATTCGGGACTGCTCACCGTGGCGGCGCTGAAGCACCTGGGATTCAAGGGGAAAAAAGTGGTTGCCATTCTGAGCGGGGGAAACATGGATGTCATCACGATGGCAAGCCTGATTCAACACGGACTGATTCAGAAAGACCGTGTCTTTACCGTTTCCGTACTTCTTCCGGACAAGCCCGGGGAACTTGCAAAGGTTTCCGAGATATTGGCGGCGGAACGCGGAAATGTGATTCGTCTGGATCATAATCAGTTTATCAGCATCAATCGCAATGCCGCCGTGGAACTGAAAATCACCATGGAAGCGTTCGGAACCGATCACAAGGAAGCGATTGTCAGCCGGTTGGAGAAAGAGGGGTACAAACCGAAGCTTGTGCGCTCGACGGGAACCTATACCGGAAATTAAAATAAAAAAAACGGATGCGGCGAATCTCTTCGTGCATCCGTTTTTGGATTATATGTCCGATCAGCGGTTCTTGGCAGCCTCATAGTTTGCGGCTACAACAGACCAGTCCACAACATCAAAGAACTTGGCAATGTAATCCGCTCTGAGATTTTTGTACTTCAGGTAGTAAGCATGCTCCCATACATCGATGCCGAAGATCGGATAATATTCGCCTTCGGTTTCAAGGATCGGATTGTCCTGATTCGGACTCTGGGAAACCTTGAGATTGCCGTCTTTATCGGAACTCAGCCATGCCCAGCCCGAGCCGAATTGCGTCATGGCGAGCTTGGAAATCTCTTCTTTGAATTTCTCGAAAGAACCGAATGTTTCCCGGATCTTGTCTGCCAAAACACCGGTAGGCTCCTGTCCGCCGTCCGGAGAAAGATGACCGAAGTACAGATTGTGGTTGTAGTAACCGCCGCCATTGTTGCGGATTCCCATAGCGTCCGCCTTGCCCTCGCTCTTTTTCTTCCAGTGTGCCAAAATTACTTCAACCGGCTTGTCCTGGATGCCTGCAGCTGCGGTGAGATCATTGAAGTTCTTTGTGTATGCGGCATGATGTTTTGCATAATGCGTTTCCATCGTTGTGGCATCAATGCTTTTCTCCAGCGCATCAAAGGAATAAGGTAATTTAATTTGTTCAAACATAAGAAATCCTCCATTTGTGTAATGTGACTTCATGCTATATGAAATCGCTCAATTAAATTGTATCAGATAAAATTAGAATGTCAAGTCAAATGATATTGTTATTATTTTATTTAAGATTTTCTTTATCTGCTTGAAAAAAAATTATGATTTTGCTATATTTATTTCACGAATTCATGGGGAGGAATTATGAAACTTAATTTAAAAAAAGCATCATCCAGGGGGCGCATTTCAAGCATTGTTCTTTTTATCATCTTTTTAGGCCTCGGTATTTTCTTCGGCTATTTGAATCATCTTGCAAAACAAACCGAGAAGTCGGCAAAACAGTTGTATGAAGAAGGTGCGATCTACGGGGCGCCGGGGATAAACCGTTTGGAAGAGCCGCTGGCGATCCGCATTCATTCCATTGATTTTGCCTTTGAGGAAGATGAGGGGGATGGCGATGACCTGTACATTGTAGAGCACGATTACGGTTATACATATTTGTATACGGATGAGAATGATCTGGTCTTTAACAATGAGATCAGTGAACTGGAGAGCGGTCCGGTTACATTGCTTGTCGGTGCGTACGAATGGTCGGAGGAGGACAAGGTCGTTATCGACGAGATCAATGCGGACTATGCGGCATCCGGTACGCCGGATATTGTGGTGAATCGCGATACCTATCTCTATTACAATGCGAATCAGTTCAGCGCCGATTCCAGTGACAGGGACTTTTTCACATTTGCGATGTGCCTATTTCCCGCGATCGGACTGGTATTTTTAATTGTTATGATTGTCGGTATCGTCAAAAACAAGAACACCTATAAGAAATTGATTCAACAATACCCGGAATTGGAAAACGATCATGATATCATTCCGAATGCCGGATATTATGATGACAAGATCCGAGTGGCGGTGTACAAAAATCATGTGATATCCGTGTCGAACAAGTTTATGGCGGTGGATCTGCGGGAGATCAAGAGTTACAATACCTTTATTCAAAATTCGTATTATTCCGGAATTCGTACCGGTCAGTTTTACTTTATTAATTTTATTATGAAAACCAATAAATCCGTAAAACTTCCGGTAAGGAAGTACCGCAATGAAACGGAGGGCAGGCTGGATGATGTGTACAGCCTGATATCAAGAACTTTGAATACCATCTACAATGCGGCAAGTTCCGCTGTGCAGAATCCGTCATCATTCAACGGATACAAACCTGCCCAGTCAAGTGAAGGATTTGATATCGATGTGAGCAGTGAAGTACATCATGTGTCGGATATAAACAGACCGGCTGCATCCGTTGTACCGCAATCGGCTGAGAGTGATTCCGTTTTCACGAACCTGGAAAATGAAAGCATTCCGTCCGGTTTGGATCTTGACGGCAAGGGAATTGACGATCGTTTGCCGAAGGATGAGATCAACGGAGAACTGTAGATAAATACAATCGATATTATGATTGAAGAGTATGCGAAGATGCTCCTGTGAAACAAACAGGGGCAATCGGCATACTCTTTTTTCTCAAATCGACTCTCAAAGAACATCTCTGTAAGTATTGTCAGGTAAAACTACTTGACAACATTGGAACAATGATATATCATTGCAGGGTACGAAAAGGAAAAGGCGATGGACTTAATAAATCAAACCTATTTATACGATTTTTACGGCGAACTTCTGACAAAGCATCAGAAGAGAATCTATGAAGCGGTGGTGCTGGATGACTATTCCGTCAGTGAAGTGGCGAAGGAGGAAGGGATTTCCCGTCAGAGCGTGTCGGAGCTGGTCAAGCGTTGCGATACGATTTTGCAGGCTTATGAGGGAAAACTCGGACTTGTAAAGAGGTTTTTAAGAACGAAGGATTTGGTCGAAAAGATCCAAAAAGCGGGCAGGGAGCTGGAACGATGTCATGCCGTAAGTTTTGAGGAGAATGAGGACGGCAAAAAGAAAATTCTCGAAATCGATCATTTATGCATGGAGATCCTTCGCGAATTATAGTTTTGTATGCAGAATTGCGGACAAAGAGACAGGTGAATTTTACCCGGAACGAATCAGGAGGTGAACAAGTGGCATTTGAGAGCTTATCCGAAAAACTACAGAATGTATTCAAACATCTGCGTGGCAAGGGAAAACTGAGCGAGGCGGATGTAAAGCTCGCGATGAAGGAAGTTCGGATGGCGCTTCTGGAAGCCGATGTCGGCTTTAAGGTGGTGAAACAATTCATCAAATCGGTGGAAGAACGTGCCGTCGGTACCGAGGTTTTGGAATCCCTGACACCCGGACAGCAGGTCATCAAGATTGTTCATGAAGAATTGATTTCGCTGATGGGTTCGAAAACGACCGAGATCGAGATCAAGCCGGGCAATGAAGTTACGGTCATTATGATGGCGGGTTTGCAGGGTGCCGGTAAAACCACCACGATTGCGAAACTGGCGGGAAAATTCAAATCCAAGGGACATTCTCCGCTCCTTGCGGCATGCGATATCTATCGTCCCGCTGCGATTGAGCAGCTCAAGGTCAATGGCGAAAAGCAGGGGGTTCCCGTGTTTTCGATGGGGGAGAAGCATGCTCCGGTGGATATTGCCAAGGCGGCGATCGAGCATGCGAAGAAGAATAAAAGAAATATCGTTCTGCTGGATACCGCAGGCCGCCTGCATATCGATGAAGCCATGATGGATGAGTTGGTGGCGATCAAGGATGTGATTCATCCGGATCATACGATTCTCGTAGTGGATGCGATGACCGGTCAGGATGCGGTGAATGTGGCAGCCGGTTTCAATGATAAACTCGATTTGACCGGCATAATTCTTACCAAGCTGGACGGTGATACCAGAGGCGGTGCGGCGCTTTCCATAAAAAGCGTAACCGGCAAGCCGATTTTGTACGTCGGCATGGGAGAGAAACTATCCGATTTGGAACAATTTCATCCCGATCGCATGGCGAGCAGGATTCTCGGCATGGGGGATGTCCTGACTTTGATTGAGAAAGTTCAGTCCGAAACGGATATGGAAAGGGCGAAGGAACTCAGTCAGAAACTGAAGAAGGCGGAATTTGATTTCAATGATTTCCTGGAGCAGATGCAGCAGCTGAAAAAGATGGGCGGACTCGGAAGTATTATGAGCATGCTTCCGGGAATGAGCGCTTTGCCGGTCAAGGATGTGGACGATCGGCAGATGGATAAAGTGGAAGCGATCATACTGAGTATGTCCAAGGAAGAACGGGCAAATCCCGCGATCCTGAATGTATCCAGAAAGAATCGCATTGCCAAAGGCGCGGGGGTCAATATCAGCGAGGTGAACCGCATTGTAAAGCAGTTCGAACAGATGAAGAAGATGATGAAGTCCATGCCGGGACTTGCCGGAGGCAAGAAACGCGGCGGACTGGGCAATTTGCTCGGCGGGAAGTTCAAGATGCCGGGCGGACTTTTCTAAGAAAGATCGCACGGATCTGCAAAAGAATTTCGTGCTTAGCGGTGCGAATCCGGCGAGGGGAATGCCTTCATCGGCGTTTCCGAAAAACAAACAGCTCGTATGAAGCATGGATGTCAACATTTCGGAGGAAGTGCTTTTATACATATAAAAAAATTGGAGGCATAATATTATGGTTAAGATGAGATTAAAGAGAATGGGACAAAAAAGAGCACCTTTTTACAGAGTAGTGGTGGCGGATGCAAGAGCTCCGAGAGATGGTCGCTTTATCGAGGAAGTCGGTTACTATGATCCGACCAAGGAGCCGAGTGTCATCAAATTCGACGAAGAGGCGACGAAGAAGTGGTTGAGTCAGGGCGCACAGCCGACCGACAGAGTGGCAAAGCTTTTGAAACTGGCAAATCTGGCATAATCGATTCGCGAATACTGCAAGAACCGGAAGAAATTTGCGGCTGCATTTGTTGAAATCATCCGGCTGAAAACAGAAATGGAGAGAACACATGAAAGAAGTCATTGAATTGATTGCGAAATCTCTGGTGGATAATCCCGATGCGGTACAGGTAACGGAAGAGGTGAACCGGGATGAGATTCTCGTGAAACTGAGTGTGGCGGCGGAGGATGTGGGCAAGGTGATCGGCAAGTCGGGCAAAATTGCAAAGTCAATCCGTGCCATTTCCAAAGTTGTAGCTATCAAAGAGGACAAAAAAGCTATTGTGGAAATTCAATAGCCGATGGTATAAAAGGCTACTTGTCGGGTAGTCTTTTTTTCCGTTTTATGTGAGGAGAGTATGACAGAAAAATTCAGAGTCGGCATCATTTCCAGCGTGCATGGAATCCGCGGGGAAGTCAAGGTCTTTCCCACCACGGACGAACCGGGCAGATTTAAAAAATTCAAAGAACTGCAGATCGTGCATCCGTCGGGGAAAATGCCCGAAGGGCTGCATGAAAGGGTCCATGTGGAAGAAGTGAAATTTTTTAAAAATATGGTGATTTTAAAATTGAAAGAAGTCGCATCGCCGGAAGAGGCAAGGAAATATCTGAAGCTGGAAATCTATGTGGATCGGAAGGATGCCACGCCTTTGAAGGAAAATGAGAACTATATCGCGGATTTGATCGGTCTGAACGTGGTGACGGAGGATGGACGGCTACTTGGAAAGGCGATGGATGTGTTCCCGACCGGAGCAAATCATGTTCTGGAAGTGGAGTATCGACCAAATGATGAGGTAGCCGCCAGATCGCTTTATATCCCGTATATCAAGGACTGCATTTTGGACGTGGATCCGGAAGAGGGATATATCCGGGTGCATCTGTTGGACGGTCTATTGGATATATAATGTTTAGTAAAGTTTTGTGAATTAATACAAAGTTTATAAATACGCAAGAAAAAAGTCTGTTCAAAAGGGAAAAGTTTTGATAGTATGTGGATGAAATAAATTTCGTTATTTTTTCTTATGCGATATTTTCATTCCTGAATCGGCAGAAATCAAAAGGAAGGACATAATGGTTACGAATCAAAGGAATCAGGGGTAAAAAATGAAGTTTCATGTATTGACCTTATTCCCGGAAATGGTGGAGTTCGGTTTAAACCAAAGCATTTTAAAAAGGGCAAAAGAAAAACGACTGATTGACTTGAATGTGGCGAATATCCGGGACTATGCGTTTAACAAGCACAGACAGGTGGATGATTATCCATACGGAGGGGGTGCGGGAATGCTGATGCAGGTCGAGCCGATTGTGCTGGCATTCGAGGACATTGCAACAAAGAGCGGATACCGTCCGAAAGTATTGTATATGAGTCCGCAGGGTGAGGTCTTTACACAGGAATTGGCGAAAGAACTCGCGACGGAAGAGGAATTGATTTTCCTTTGCGGACATTATGAAGGGGTTGACGAAAGAGCGTTGGAGATTTTGAACGCAAGAAGCGTGTCCATCGGAGATTATGTGCTGACCGGAGGGGAGCTTCCTGCCATGGTGATGATTGATGCCATCTCCAGGATGGTCGACGGTGTTCTTACCAATGAGGAAAGTGCGGACTATGAATCATTTGAGGACGGATTGCTGGAATATCCGCAATATACCAGACCGAAGGAGTTCCGCGGAATGGAAGTTCCGGAGATTATGTTGTCCGGGCATCACAAGAATATCGAAAGATGGAGGAGAAAAGAGTCCATCCGGCGAACCTTGCAAAGACGACCGGATTTGATGGAAAAAGTGAATTTCGGGAAGGAAGATCGAAAGCTGCTTGACGAAGTTCGACGGGAAGAAATCGAGGATTATGATTAAAAACAGAGAAGATGTAAGAAATATAGCCATTATCGCCCATGTCGATCACGGGAAAACCACACTTGTGGATCAGCTTCTTCGTCAGGGCGGTGTGTTTCGCGAGAATCAGGAAGTGGCGGAGCGTGTGATGGATTCAAATGATATCGAGAGAGAGCGCGGCATCACCATTCTTTCCAAAAATACAGCCATTCAATACGGCAACACCAAAATCAATATCATTGATACGCCGGGGCATGCGGATTTCGGCGGTGAAGTGGAGCGCGTTTTAAAGATGGTCAACGGCGTGGTGCTGGTAGTGGACGCCTATGAGGGTGCGATGCCGCAAACAAAGTTCGTGCTCAGAAAAGCATTGGATCTGGATCTGGATGTACTGTGTCTGGTGAACAAATGCGACAGAGAGGAAGCAAGACCGGAGGAAGTGGAGGAGGAGATTCTGGAACTGTTGATGGATCTTGATGCAAAGGAACATCAGCTGAACTGTCCGTTTCTCTTTGCCTCGGCAAGAGGCGGATGGGCAAGATACCGTATGGACGATACCAATGAAGACATGGTGCCGCTGTTTGAAACCATCCTTTCTCACATTCAGCCGCCAAAGGGAGATCCGGATGCGGATGTGCAGGTATTGATTTCCACCATTGATTTCAATGAGTATGTCGGAAGAATCGGTGTCGGCAAGGTGGACAATGGTGTGATTCGGGTCAATCAGGAGATTGCACTGGTCAATCACCATGAACCGGGCAAACAGAAAAAGGTGAAAATCGGAAAATTGTATGAGTATGACGGACTGAACCGTGTGGAAATCAAGGAAGCGCAGATCGGTTCCATTGTTGCGATTTCCGGAATTCCGGAAATCCATATCGGAGATACATTGACATCCGTGGAGAATCCGCAGGCAATCCCGTTTCAAAAGATCTCGGAGCCGACCATTGCGATGAACTTCATCGTAAATGACAGTCCGCTGGCGGGAACGGAGGGAAAATATGTGACATCCCGACATCTTCGCGAACGACTGTTTCGGGAACTCAATACGGATGTGTCTCTGCGTGTCGAAGAAACCGAGAGCGCGGACAGCTTTAAAGTGAGCGGAAGAGGTGAGCTGCATCTGTCCGTATTGATTGAAAACATGCGAAGGGAAGGCTTCGAATTTGCCGTGAGCAAGGCGGAGGTCATCTATCGCACGGACGAAAACGATAAGAAAACGGAGCCGATGGAAAAAGCCTATGTGGATGTGCCGGAGGAGTTCAGCGGCGCCGTGATTCAAAAACTGACATCCAGAAAAGGCGAGCTGGTGGGAATGAAACAGGGGCACAACGGGTATGCCCGATTGGAATTTTGCATCCCGTCCAGAGGTCTGATCGGATATCGCGGAGAGTTTCTGACAGATACCAAGGGGAACGGGATTTTGAATACGGAATTCGACGGATATGCGCCGTACAAGGGGGATATGTTTTATCGAAAATCCGGCTCCATCATCTCGTTCGAGAGCGGGGAAAGCATTACTTACGGGTTGTACAATGCGCAGGAGAGAGGAATATTGTTCATCGGTCCCGGTGAAAGGGTATATGCCGGCATGGTCATCGGCAAAACGGGCAAAGCGGAGGATGTGGAAATCAATGTCTGCAAGACAAAGAAGCTGACGAATACAAGGGCATCCGGATCGGATGATGCATTGCGTCTGGTGACACCGAAGATTATGAGCCTGGAAGAATGCCTGGAATTCATCGATACGGATGAGCTGCTGGAAGTGACGCCGAAGAAATTACGGATACGGAAAAAGATACTGGATCCGACGCTTCGAAAACGTGCGGGAATCAAGAGCAAGGAAAATGTGTAAAGCACCCAAGTGTTATGGTTTAAGGAGGTTCAAATGAACAAAGTGGAATTGCAAAACAAAATAACGGAAATTCTGAATCAAAGAGTCGGTTTGAGCATCGCCGCGGCAAGCGACAGGGAAGTGTATTTTGCGCTTTTGGAGCTTTGCAGGGAAATGCTCAAAGATGCAAAAACGAATCAAACAAAAAGAAAACTCTACTATATTTCGGCGGAATTTTTAATCGGAAAGCTGCTTTCCAACAATATGATCAATCTCGGTATTTTTGATGATGTTTCGGCAATTCTGTCGGAAAACGGAAAGAAGATTACGGAAATTGAGGAAGTGGAGCCGGAGCCGAGTCTTGGAAACGGCGGTCTCGGAAGACTGGCGGCCTGCTTCCTGGATTCCGTTGCAAGTCTGGGATTATCCGGTGACGGTGTGGGACTCAATTATCACTACGGGCTTTTTCAGCAGAAATTCATCGATCATAAGCAGAGTGAGTTTCCGAATGAATGGATTGAAAGCGAAAGCTGGCTTGAGGATACGGGTGTGAGTTTTGAAGTTCCGTTTGCCGACTTCACTCTGAAGTCGAAAATGCTGGATATTTCCGTACCCGGTTACGAATCCGGCATCAATAAACTTCACTTGTTTGATATTGATACTTTGGATGCAGGCATCATCGAAAGCGGAATCAGCTTTGACAAGACAAAGATTTCGAAGAATCTGACGCTCTTCTTATATCCGGATGACAGCGATGAGGCGGGGCATCTGCTGAGAATTTACCAGCAGTACTTCATGGTTTGCAATGCCGCGCAGCTGATCATCAAGGAGGTGCTGGAAAGAGGCGGAAGTGTGGAAAAATTGTACGAATATGCGGCGATTCAAATCAATGATACCCATCCGACCATGGTGATACCGGAACTGATTCGACTGTTGACCGGCGCACACGGGTTGACGTTTGAGCAGTCCGTGGAAATCGTCAAAAAAACCTGCGCCTATACGAATCATACCATACTGGCGGAGGCGCTGGAAAAGTGGCCGATGCATTATCTGGAGGAAGTGGTTCCGAACCTGGTGCCGATCATTGTCAAGCTTGATGAAATGGTTCGCAAAGAATTCAAGGATGAGCGCGTGTACATCATTGACAAGGACGATCGTGTGCATATGGCACATATCGACATCCATTTCGGATATGCGGTAAACGGTGTGGCGGCATTGCATACGGATATTTTGAAAGAAAGCGAACTGCATCATTTTTATGAGATTTATCCGGAAAAATTCAATAATAAAACCAACGGCATTACATTTCGAAGATGGCTTATGCACGCGAATCATGAATTATTCGGCGCGATTCGCGAGCTGATCGGTGACGGTTTTATCAAGGATGCAAACGAACTGGAGAAATTGCTTCGCTTTCAGGAGGATGAAAAAGTCCTGGCAATGCTTCGCAGGATCAAGAAAGACGCGAAGCTGGAATTGAAGGATTTTTTGAAGCACACGCAGAATATCGAGATTGACGAAAATTCCATCTTCGACATTCAGATTAAGCGATTGCATGAGTATAAACGCCAGCAGATGAATGCGCTGTATGCCATTTACAAATATCTGGAAATCAAAAAGGGACACAAACCGCAAAGACCGATTACCATTATTTTCGGTGCAAAGGCGGCACCGGCTTATACCATTGCCAAGGACATCATTCATTTGATTCTGTGCTTAAGCGAGTTGTTTAAAAATGATCCGGAAGTTCATCCGTATTTGAACATGGTTATGGTGGAGAACTACAATGTGACAAAAGCTGCCAAGCTGATTCCGGCATGCGATGTATCCGAGCAGATTTCATTGGCTTCCAAGGAAGCATCGGGAACCGGAAACATGAAATTCATGTTAAACGGAGCCGTCACTCTCGGAACGGAGGACGGAGCCAATGTGGAGATTCATGAACTGGTAGGAGATGATAATATCTACATCTTCGGCAAGTCCAGTGACGAGATTATTGAACTGTATGCAAACGGAAGTTATTCGTCCGCCGAATTGATAAAGAAGGATCGGATTTTGAAAGAAGTGACGGACTTCATCCTTTCCGATGAACTTCTGGCAATCGGTGACGAGGTAAATCTGAAACGTCTGCACGGTGACATTGTGGGCAAGGACTGGTTTATGGCGATTCTGGATTTGAAGGACTATATCCAAACCAAGGAGCGGATGTTTGCGGATTTCGAGGATGAGAAAGAGTGGAGCAGGAAAATGCTTGTAAACATTGCCAAGGCAGGCTATTTCTCGTCCGACAGGAGTATTGCGCAGTACAATGAAGAGATCTGGAAACTGAACGGATAAGATGTATATCATGTGTGAGAACGACGAATGAGGAAACCATCGTCGACACGGGAAAATAAATGATTAAGAGGTGTATATGAAGAAGTCGGGAATCCTGCTTCCGGTATCATCGCTTCCGGCAAAGGCGGGCATTGGGGATTTGGGCCGTACCGCCTTTGACCTGATTGAACTGTTGGAAGCAAATCATATCAATATTTGGCAGATTCTGCCTCTGAATCCTCTGGGATTCGGCAATTCACCGTATCAGCCCTATTCCTCCTATGCGGGGGATGAAATCTATCTCTGCCTGGAGGAATTGCAAAAAGCGGGATTGATTGAACAGAAAAACACGGATGTTGTTTCTTTTTCAAATATAAGAGTGGATTATGATGCGGTTCGGGCATATAAGCAGCCGTATCTTCGGGAGGCATCCGAGAATTTCTTTCGCTTGCTGGAAACGAAGAGCGAAGATGAGATTTTCGCTCCGACTCTGTATTCCCCGGAGAATGTGAATCGGCTTTGCGGCAACCTAGGAAAACACTCGGATCTCTACACGGAGTTGAAACTGGAGGAGTTTCAAAACGAATTCTGGCTTCCGGATTACATTGCATTTTGCGTGGAAAAATATCAAAATGATTCGAAGGAGTTCCGAAATTACATTCTGTTTGTCCAATATCTGTTTGCAAAGTCATGGAGAGCGGTGAAATATTTTGCCAACTCGAAACATATCGAGATTATGGGGGATGTGCCATTTTATGTGGGGCTGGATTCTGCGGATGTGCGGTTCGGTCGCGAGAATTTCCTGCTGGATCGGGATAATCTGCCGACCTCCGTTGCGGGGGTGCCTCCGGATTATTTTTCCGAAACCGGGCAAAGATGGGGAAATCCCATCTATGACTGGGAGTATTTAAAAAAGAATGCATATAAGTTTTGGACGGATCGCATGAGCTACAGTGCCAGACTCTTTGACATTGTAAGAGTGGATCATTTCCGTGCATTTGATACCTATTGGAAGATCCCTGCATCCTGTCCTACCGCAATTGAAGGGGAATGGCTGGAGGCACCGGGATATGAAGTGCTGCAGGCAATCATCTCATCCATGGGAAACAAGGAACTGATTGCGGAGGATTTGGGAGAGCTTCGGGATGAAGTGAGAATTCTGAAAGACCATTTTTCGCTCAAGGGCATGAAGATTTTTGAATTTGATTTTGTTTTCGACAAAAAATATGCCGTGGATGTCAATGTTCCGAAGGATGTAAAACAAATCGTGTTTTATACGGGTACGCATGACAATACCACATTGGCGGACTGGTATGCAGAAAAAAACAGTGCCTCCAAAAGAAAAATCCGGAAATTTCTTGCAAAACGAGGGTTCAAAACGGGAAGCTTCCCGGAACGGGCAATCCGCTATGTTCTGGGTTCGGATTGCGAATATGCCATCATTTCCATGCCGGATATCCTGGGGCTCGGAAAATCCGGCCGGATGAATACGCCGGGAACCATCGGCAGTCCGAACTGGGAATGGAGACTGAGCGATATGGAAACGGCAAAAAAGGCGCTCGGCGGATTTCGAAATGCATTTTTGCGCCGGTAGTCCGCTTTTATGTGGGGAGTAATCCCGGTAGATTGAAAAGTGCTGGTTAATTATGGCAAAAAATGATATGATTGTGTGAAAAGGAGGTAAGGACATGAGTAGAAGCAATTCCAAAGTACGATTTAATTCGCCGGTGATTTTGACATTCAGTCTGATCTGTTTGCTGTCCTTAGTATTGAATTATCTGACATCCGGTGCTTCGAACTATTTATTATTCAGCGTGTATCGCTCGTCGTTTCTGAGCCCGTTTACCTATGTACGGCTTTTCGGACATGTTCTGGGGCATTCCGGCAGCGCTCATTTTCTGAGCAATATTATGTTGATTCTGATCATCGGTCCGTTATTGGAGGAAAAATACGGTTCCTACAATATTCTGTTTGTGATGATTGCAACCGCATTGATTACCGGAATTGTACACATAATCTTTTTTCCGAATGTTTATCTGCTCGGAGCCAGCGGTATTGTGTTTGCTTTCATACTGTTATCTTCGTTTACCAGTGTTCAGGACGGAGGCATTCCGCTCACATTCATTTTGGTTGCCGTAATCTTTATCGGTCAGGAGCTTTACAGTGCATTTTTCGTAACGGACAATATTTCCAATCTGACGCATATTTTGGGAGGGATCGTCGGAGCATGGCTTGGCTATGTCATGAACAAATATAAAGTGAGTAAGTATTGATAGGCAGATTTTGCCCTGTATGGTGAATCCGATGATATGCGGGACGGTAGAAATACCGTCTCTTTTTGTTTTCATCCGAAAAAGGCAATGACTTTTTCAAGTTTCAGCCGCTGAATTATTTGCAAGTCTTTTGCAGATTTTATTGACAGGATAAAAAACTTGTTGTAAAATTGCAAAGGACTTGCATTTATTATGCAATGGATTCGAAAGGAAATAAAGAGGAGGCGGGCATGATATTACATAAAAAGCGGATGTGGATGATTGCCGCATTGCTGATGACCGTAAGCGCTTGCGGAATATTTTCACAGAAACAAAGCACACGGATGGATTCAACCGTGACAGTGCTGGAAGAAACGGAAGGCACAAACAGTCCGGAAAAAACAAGGAGTGCGGAAAGCGCGATCAGCACCGAGGTCGCAATCGGCACGGAAACATCGGAACATGCAGATCGAGCGATAACGAAAATAAACGAAAACCCTACGAATCACAACGAAACGTCGATAAACACGAATCGCGCGGGGAATCGGGCGAATGCGGCAAATTCGACACCGGAAAATGTCATTGCACCATCGACAAACATTTCGAGCGAGAGTGAAGATGTTTCGGAACCGGCTGCGAATGAGAGTCTGCAATCGGAGAGTGAAATGTCACAGTCTGCCGGCAAACAGCCGACAGAGCAAAAAAGCGCAAAGGTGATTCGAAGTGCGAAGACAAAAATAATATCTCAGGGAGGAAGTTCTTCGTCGCGCCAGGGGATGGTCGGCGGGCAAAGATCCGGTGCTCCGGAGAGCGAGAGTGCAAAGAAACACATTCCGGAATCCGGGGTGCCGGAGAGCGAAAGTGCGAAGACCGAAAGTGCTAATACCGAAAGTGCGAAGACCGGCGAAGCGGAGAGCAAAGGTACGAAGGATACGATTTCCAAACCCGATACAACGGAAAGTACACCGCAGCCGTCCGTTCCCGTTCTACCCGAAGAAAGCCCATTGCATACAGGTTATGTGCTTTTCCATGAAAACAGCAATGCCGAGGGAGTATTGGTGTATCCGGCGGGCAAGTCGCCGGATCTGGAAGAGGCATATTTCATCGGCAAAAAGGAAAGTGGCGAAAACAGCGGAAAAAAGATCGCTCTGGAGTGGAAGGAGCAAAAAAACAGGGTCGGAGAGCTGGAAAAAGTAAAAACGGGAATTGCAGGACAGTATGAATTGCTGGTGGAAACAAAGGAAGATTTTGTGCTGCAGGATGTGCAGTACGGAAAACTTCGCTTTATCGTACCGATTCGGATTGAATAGATTTTGCAGGAGGAAG
>JBHAEV010000214.1:0-12254 GCA_041855735.1 Lachnospiraceae bacterium | reverse complement strand
GTCGTTATATTTTGAAGATTGGAGTCGGTCGTTTCTCCGCCGGAATTCAACATCAAATCAAAGGTGTATTTTGCGCTGACTTTCACATATCGGATGTTGACAATGACATCGGATTTCAACTTTTTGATGATTAATCTGGTTTTGTCATTGCTCAATTCTATCTCCGTGTCGGACGGTGATACCGTAACGCTGTCAATCTTATGATTCGGATAGGTTCCGAAACTTCTTCTCACATTGGATCCGATTCCGTATGTTTTCGTTTCGCTTGCTCCCGTCATACCGGAAACCGTAATCGGACTGCCGTTCTCATCCATATAATTGTAGGTAATGGTGCCGAATAAGCGTTTTACATATAGTCTGGTGGAGTTTTCATCCGATCCCGTATCCGAATCCGGAGCAACTCCCGTGTACTCTTTATGCCCCGTCTGCCCCATTCGCAACAGCTGTGCCGAACCGGCATCCGATGTGAAGTTGCCGCTTGCAAATGTCATCGAACCGCTTTCCGGATCTCTCTGCACAACCAGTCTGCCGGTGTTTTGCGTGTTCGGAGGGTTGTTGATTCGCAATCCGATACTCGTTTGGGAATTCAGCATTCCCGTGGTCGCACTGTTCTTCACCTTCAGTACGGCAGCATCATTTCGAAGATAGAGATTGGAATTCCCGCCCACTACCCGTTTCATTTCTTTTGTGGAAACGCTTCCGTCGGGATTTCTGTGCTCCGTATGCGTATAGCGCATGGTGGTATTACCCGTGATTTTGATCACACTTCGGCTGTCCAGCGCCACCGCATCCGGATCCGGATTGTCAATCACCACGGCACCGCTTGCCGTAACCGCGGCATTGGCAAGTGCAGCATCGTGTGTATTTGACGCCGCGCTGCTTGCATCCGCCGATACATTGTTTTGGATCGTACCGCCCTTAAACGTCAGCCTGCCCGTACTGTAAATTGCGGAAGCCTTGGTTGCATTCGCATTTGGAATATCCTTATAGGTAAATCCCGGATTCTCAACATCATTTACCGTAACCGTCCCCGTCGCCGGATCGGTCGATGTGGTCTGCGTAATGTATGTTGTCTCAGTTTTCACCAGAGACCTTGTATGCGAAGAATCCGCATTCTGCAGCGTCGTTCCCGTTCCGATGATCAGATCACCCGCATTCTCGATCAAAGGAGAATTGACATATACGATGTCGCTCTCACTTTTTCCCGGCATCAATGTGCCGTTCGCATCCACGATACCGGCATTGTGCGCAGCTACACCGTCTTTATTGCCGTCGATGATGATATTGGTAAGATCCAAAGTCGCACCTGCCTCCACCTTGAACAAAGGACCGGTGAAATTGGCGGCACGTTTGAGGGTGACCGTCTTCGTCATCAAAGAAGGAGAATCATTACCTTTAGAATATGTCGGATCCGGTCCTCCACCTCTTGGATCATATTCCGGTTCCTCCGTTTTCGGAGTACCCGGTGCCCCGTAATCCGCTGAAAGAATCGTCACTTCATAACCGCTCGGAATCTCTATGGTATCCGCAATTTCTTCATCTGCCTGCACCATGATGTAAAGCGGTTTTTTGTTATTTCCGGAATTGTCCGTTCCCGCTTTTCCCAATGCGTTCTCAATCGAGGATTGATTTCCATCCTTCTTTACGGGCGAGCCGAGATATCCCGTTCCGAGTCCGGATGTCAAACTTCCGTTTGCATAGTACACATGCTCTTTGGCAGCAATGGCAAAGCGGGCCGTTTTGGTTTCGTGCCCGTTTAAGTCAAAATACGCCGAAAATGCCACAGCGGAATCTCCGTTTTCCATCAAAATGGAATCACCGATGTCGGTCAGCTTGCTGAATGTGAAATAATCCGTAAGAACAGCTTGTCTTCCGTATTTTGTGACATTCCATGTTCCCGCCCATGCACCGATTCTGCTTTTGTCATTGCCGTCACGTCTGGTAATTCCGACACCATATTTATTCGGCTTCATGTCCGTATAGATATCAAATGTCGACATGACATGGGTTGCTCCTTTTGTAGCATGATAGTGGACACCCTCATAGCTGCTTCCCTCTGTATCATCCTGCTTGGTAATTACAATGGGCGCATTGTCATGTCCGATTAAGGAAGTATCCGTTTGGTTTCCGATGGTAAAATCTACCCGGGTAGCATTCGGATTGTGTACCGTATATTCCACCAGCAAATACTGATCATCCTCACTCGGCATGATCGTCTGGCGAACTTCAATATATTGACTTGTCGGGTTACGGGAAGCATCCGGAATAAATACCTTCGTAACTTCGCCATTTTTTGCAGCTGATATACCGCCATAACCGTTATTATAGTGAAAAACTCCTCTTCCTCCCGATGAGAGCCGTGCAAACTCTACCCCGGACGGCAGGCCGCCGGCATAGGAAATTTTCGGTGTCATTGCACTTGTGCCGCTTACATCACTCGGTGCCGCAAACATATACCTTGTTTGGAAGTGATTATTAGCAAAATTTATCTTGTAGTTTCCGGCATTATGATATCCGTTCTTACTGCTGCTCTCGGAACTCTTTAAGGAAAGATTAAAGGTATGTTGTGTTGTTACATTTTTATATCCTTCTTCCCTAATAAGATTATTCGCTCCATTTGAATTATTTGTATCTGCCAATCCGTAAACATAAGCCGTATTTACGGAATGCCCATATTCCCGACCGTCGTCCACGGTTTGATTTCGGATACTGCTGTTATCCTCCAGCACCGTCGCCTTTGTTTCCATCAGCCCTGCCCCCGGCAGTCCTTGTGCAATCATGGATGCCGTCAGCACCAAAGTACCGATGCGTTTTAAATTGCGTTTGTATTTCTGAAATAAATTCACATTGCCTCCTAATCTCAATAAGTCGCATTGTACACGATTTCGAAACCTGCGGAATCGATACCGATATGCTTTTGCACCGGATCGGTGGAATATCTCTCTGTTTTTTGCATGGAGCTGTCATAGAAGTAGAAGTCGTTATTTTTCCATCTCGGCTTCTCCCCGCTGTCCACCCTCGCGTAAAACAAATCGTTTTTAATTAAAATCCAGTTGCCCTCATTGTCTGCTATCACTCTTTTCCTGCCCTTGATCCGTCTTCCCTGCGTATCCACCACGATATAGGCATCCTCTCCGTACCTCGTATCCTTTACAACGCCATATCCGATGTCCTCATCGGCGTCCAGACGAAGTCCGTTGAAATAATACTTGCCGTCCACACGCTCCAGGGTAAACCGGTTGCCGTAGGCAATACCGTTTTGACGAAATCCGAATGTTGCAGGCCCGTCCTGTAAAATCACCGGAATCTCCGCACCCGTTTTCATGGATCCGTCATTCAGCTCATCCGTACCGAAGAGATAGAGATTTCCTCTCCACAGCGGCAACAGCATACTGTCCTCCTCATTGATCAAAAAGTCCTCCCTGCTCCAGTTATCGATATCATACTGTTTCCCGAAAGTGCCGTCTTCATACATCACCACAAATCCGGTCTGCATGCGTCCGATTTCATCAAATGCATACTTTCTTTCCAGGACCTTGGCAATGCGGTTCTTGATGACCGTGCCATTGCTCCTTGTTCGGAACCAGCTGTACTCCTGCATGTGATAATCTTCTTCGCTCATCTCTTCATTCGGAACCATAAATGTCCAATAATCACCGGTATTCGCTCCACTTTCGTCCGTATTGCCGTAACGAATGGTCGCATTGGATGCGGTTGCACTCCGTTGCATTGCGTCGGATGCCGAAGCGGTCGGCGCAAAATCGGCGACAAAAAGCCTCGGAATCATGACGCCGTTCTCATCAAAACTGTAGGTTATTCCGTCAATTTCGCTTTGCTTTGCACGGGACGTATTCGTTGCGGTCATTTTCCTGCCCTTTTCCCCGAAATAAAGCCATAGTTCATCAAATTCATTGTAATGACGCTGTGCAAGCTCGGAATAAATGCCGTTTCTTCCGACATCCTCATATTTCAACCATTGATTCCGATACATGGCTCCGTCCTCTCCGAAGAAATACATGGCTTGGGTGAATTCCAAATTGCTGCCGGTATCTTCAACCTGCTCTCCGTTCTCCGTAACAAAGCCTCGAACCATATGACCGTCGGCATCGAAGGCATAGCTCTTTCCGTCAATGCTTCTCGGATTCAATTTGTTTTCCCTTCCCTTGAATGCCTTTCCGTCATCCCCGAAATAATACCAAATCGGCAAACCCGGATTTTCCTCATCAAAAAATGAAATCCATTCATTTCTCGCCATTACGCCGGTATCCTTTATATAATAGGAATGATGATTCCCGCTTTCAATAAATACATCTTTGGCGATATATCCGTCCGAGTCCATATAATACCAATCATCATTGGACTGCACCCAGCTGTCGGTCGCATATGCGCCATTGTTTCGGACATATCTCCATGCACCATTGTCATCCTGTTTCCAAACCGATGCATGAGATATCCCCCCTGCTGCAAAAAGCATTAAAGTTGAGAGAATGCTCACCTTTAAAAACTTGCCAAAAAACATATCACTCTTCCTTTCTCGTATCTAAAAAACCTTTAAAACAACATTTTGTTTTATGCAAATATGCTTCACCTCCTGTGTTAAGGTATGCATTGTAACTGCCACATTTCGCCGAAAGCCCTCCATCTTCGATTTTTCATCGGGCATTGCTTTTCAATGCCGTAAAAAATACACGCGCGAAAAATGCCGCACGAAAAAAACACCTGCTGAAAAACGTAAGCACAGCGTCCCGTTCATTGCGAAATATGTATTTTTTTGATAAATTGTCATTTGGGATCGTGTTTTTGAATAACACAAAATACCTGCCTCTTCGCGGCAAGTTCAGATTTGATTCTAGGATTGGAAATAGATTGTGGTGATAAAATCTTTGCGTCTTATCACAAATATAGCTAATGTAAAGATAATGAGCCGGCGGATCGTCCCCTTCTCATAGATAGTAATAAGTTTACTCTTAAATCAGGTTGATTGGAATCATCGACAATAAATCAGCTCCTTATTCCGAAGAATTGGCAAGACGGTGATTTGGATCATGATATGTTTCAAACCGCTTAATTTCCGACTTATTATTACGTTTATCATTGCCATTTGAATCGAAAATGTTCAACATCTATCAATTATTTGAATATCGTAAAAGATGATTCTGAATAATGAACAATATTGAAAATCCTATTCTCAATTGTCTCGGACTTCATAATATAAAGAAGTTAATATTAAGAAATACCTAAGACTCTTATATGTATACTATGATATTTTTATTTCGTCAATAGTTTTTTAACAAAAAATAATGGGATTTTTCATCTCTTTCCCATTGTCTTTTTGTTTTTCCAGGCTTTTCCTCCAATTTCCTGTGCAAGTCCTTTTGATAATAACCGGAGTTCCACCCGATATTTCCAGTAGATTCTTAAATATTCTCTCCGGCCGCAATAAGAACAATAAACGAATCTGCCGAAGAATGATCGGATCTGATTGGAAGTATCCGATCACATAAAAAACCGGAAAGAATCCATACCTTAAAGATTCTTTCCGGTTTTTACCGGAATGCGGCAACAACACTCAATCTATCGTCTTCACCGATCCTCATTTCGCTCTGTGCTTTGCTGTATCACACCTTATTTTTCCCCACTGCGGCCTGCTCTGCCACATCTTGGATGCGTCAGAAATATCTTATTTCACCCATGCTCCGCTTGCATCCACGGTATATCCGTCCGGGGTCTTTTCATTTACATACATCGCCCCCTTCGGATGACTCGCATTTCCGGACGGTTCCAGATAGTACCATTTTTTATTGATCTCCTGCCAGCCGGTCATCATTTCTCCACCGGTAGGATTCAAATAATACCATCTTCCATCCGTGAAAAACCAGTCCGTACGCATGTATCCGAACTCATCGAATGCATACCATGCATCAGCCTCGTTTTGCGAAATGAGCTTCCACTCATTTTTCGGATATGCTCCGTTGCCGTACTCATACCACCAGCCTTTTGCCCCCTGCACCCATGTACCGGAACGTTTCTCGGAAACGGACACTGTTTTGGCCAAAGTTCTTGACAAACCGCCGCCGCTCCTCGCAATATTTCCCGCTCTGTATCCGCCGCTTCCCGCAATATTGCCGGTTCTGCGACTGTCATTGCTTTTTGCAACCTCACCTCTGCTGCGACTGTCCGTACTTTCCGCAACCTCACTGCTTCGGTTGTCTTTATTTTCCGCAGCCTCACTGCTTCGGTTGTCTTTACTTCCCGCAACCTCACTGTCACGGCTGTCATTGCTTCCCGTAATCTGGCCTCTGTCGAGACTGTCGTTGCTACCTGCAACATCTCCCGCGTCGACATCGGAAGAAGAATTGCTATTCTCAATACCAATGGTGGAATTGGAAGGTGTTGCGCTTTTCGCACCATCGTCACCGCTGTGATGACCGGATACTAATCCTGCTTCACTTTTGATCGGTGTCCACTTGGCGAACAGCGTAATATCGGAGGTGATCGGCGTGCTGAAATCAAAACGGTTGATGCACTCTGCCTCCGTATACCAGCCGTCGAATCCCCATTCATCTTCCACCGGTGCAAAAGGTACTTTCGCCGTTTTTCCATCCTCAACACTCTGTGCCCCGGGAGCGATGCCGTGTCCGTTTGATTCGAACATTACGGTATGTATACTTACAACCGGAATCTCCGTTTCCTCCTCTGCCTTCGTCCATTTTGCATAGATTGTGATGTTCTCCCGAATCTCTTTTTTGAAGTCAAATGCTGTCCTGCCTTCTTTATCGGCATACCAACCATCAAATATCCATCCATCCGCAACAAGATCCGCCGGCTTTTCCATCGTTTCGCCCGAATCAATCTCCGCATCATTCGGTGCATCTCCGTGTCCGTTTGCATCAAATTTCACGATAACTTTTTCCGGTGCCGGAATTTCATCCTCGTTATAAACCTTTACGGTAAAGTCCTTGCTTACCTTGATACGATCTTCATCATTCCATGCCACAATCCTGAACTTATAGAGTCCCTTTGTAGAAAACATTTGATTCAATGTCTTTTGAGTTTTTATCTTATATTCTCCTTTTGAATCCTTCTCCATCAAAATTCCGTTATAATACCTCTGCGTTCTGTACTGTGGATTCCCTTCTTCATCCAAAACATAAACTTCTACATTCAATCGTTGTAAAGTCAAGCCGGAAGAGTTTGTCCATTCCATTTTTATCGGATAACCTCGGTATCGGAAGAATCTCTCGATATCTCCTCCATCGGAAATTTCCCGACCGGTTCTCGGAACAATCAATCCTGTTCTGTCACTTTCCTCCTTCTCGATATAATCGGTATCGCACATGACTACGGTTGTAGTTGTCTTTTCCGCTTCCGTTAAGTTAATTTTAAACTCCAGACTGGTCCACTTACCGTCTGCCCCCTGAATTGCAATAACTTTGATTAAATGGTTTTCCCCGTTCGTCGGTTCACCGATCGGCACATTGTCATTACTGAATTCCAAGTTTTTCCAGAACAATCTTTTTTCTCCGGAATACTCTTCCATCGGCACAGACTCGCCGTTTTCAACAACTTCAATACGGGAGAGGATTTCTCTGTCGATCTCCGCTATTTTTTCATCTCGCTTTCTCTTATTTTCCGAACTATCGTTTTTGATATCTACATGCTGCAAAACAGTGATCGTATCGTCCGCACCATCTTTTAATTTCATCTCGGTAGAAGATTTGAATTCGCCATCCGGCACAATTTCAAATTCTATATTCTCTTCATATCTCCTTCCTTCCACTTCGAAATATGCCGTTAAGGTAAACGTTTCTCCCACACTGTTTTTAACCATGTCAAACCGGGATGCTTCCTCAAGATTATCATGTTTTACATCAATAAATCTCAGAGTTCCGAAATCGACATATCCCTCACTCGTACGGATTCCGTCTTTGAACATAATTCCGCAAACATTCGCAAATCTCAATACTTCTTCCGTGGTTTGAAGTCCCTTTTTTATCTTTATGGCTGAAGAACCGTTTTCATATCCCGGTATCGTCATCTCATATCTTGTACCGGGTACATAACTTATGTCCTTGTCTTCAAATTGAAACTTTCCTTTGTCATTCCATGCATTCCCCATCGGATAGTTTTTGGTAAACTTGCTCTGTAAATACGGTGTGGTATTGATTCCTCCGTTCAACTTAAAATCATATAAAATATCGTATGTCCATAAAAACGGTTCATCGGGCGTGTCATAGTTTTCATTTCCCTGCCACACCAGGAACTGCTTCGCATCAAAAACTTTTTCATCCTCCGACATAAGCTTTATGCTTAGAGGCTCTTTGAATTCTCTATCCGTTTTCAGAAAATACTTGTAATACAAATGTTGCGGTTGAATCCAGGAATTTCCAAGCTTTTGATTTGTATAGGATGAATCGCCCGTCATATCCGCATGATACCAGTTGTTTCCTATTTTCACCTGATTCCATCCGTGATTTGCACCGAATGATCCTTCATCCATTCCCCATCTTCCGCCTTTTTTTGCTAACTTTACCGCCATTTCCATGTGATAGATATAGTTTCTCTTTGATTCATCATTCTTTTTGTCAACATCGATAAACCCTTTATATCCTCGTACCGCTCTGGTTTCAAGCCCCACACGATCCGCCAATCTCGAAAAAAGCAGGTAAAATCCCTGACACACCGTTTCCCCTTCGAACATCGCTGAATTCAGAGAATGTCTTTCCGACTTGTCTTTTCCGAAGTAAGTCAGATTACCGTAATACGGTCTGACATTTTTTATCACATAATCATGAATCATCATGGCCTTTTGAAGGTCTTCAACCCCCTTATCATCCAGATTATTTCTCGTCTTCATTTCTTCCGGAATATTTACATTCCGATATTCGGACAGTATCCAATTTGCAATGACATCAATTCTTTCCTCGAGTTCAACCGTGTGGCTTTTCGGTACTCTGTACTGAAATGACACCAAATGCCTGTAAATATCGTTTGTCGGATCAATCAATTGAGAGTCGATGCGCCAATCTCGTAAATGTCGCAAATATATGCCGTAGGATGCACTGTATGCAACCGATTCGATCGTATTTTTGGCAAAATCCTTGTCGCCGTACAGTACGATTCCTGCCTGACCTTCGCTGGCTGCTTTTATGAAGTATTCCTTCGCCTCGTCGACATCGGGAAGGTGATTCGCCGTTTTAGCACTGTAATCCAATATCCTGGTCGGATTTTCCACATCAATTTTATTTCTTGCATAAGAAATAAGCTCATCACTGGGTACGAATCGAATGTCGCTTCCTTCGACCTTTCCGATTTTGCTTTCCATATCGGCAACTTGATCATCAATCGTATCGATTTGTTCCGATTGCCCCGTCTGTGCAACTGCAGCATAGGCATTTGTCGGTATTGTCCCCGCTATCATGACAAATGACAACATTATCCGAAATAATTGAATGCTTATTTTCCTCATCTCTTTCCCCCCATCCTTTCTGTTCCGTTTTGAAAAATCGAATATCTTCTCGCATTGATTTTATATGATTAACACATATCTCCCCTCCTTTGTAAGTTAAGATGATTTTTTTTTATTTCCACAATTATTTTTTTACATTATATCATCGTGTGTTTCACATTTTAATTAAATTTTTTTCTGAGATTGTAAAATTTTATCATAGTAATCCGTGAATCGATAACAATTTCGAAAAAATGCACAAAAACAAGAAAACAAGTTCCGGGGGAAATACATTGATTTCTGTGACAAAAAAGGGACTGTCGCAAACCGCGCCATCCGCTAAATCAATAAATCCTCCCGGGATATCTTCATTTCCAATGTTCTTTTTGCAAATCTTCTCCCAAATCATCTACAGAACCTAATCGGAATCATTTCTTTACGGATTCTACCAATTTGCCAAATTCCAATCTTTCATTTAAAAGAAGTATAATAACAGGTTGAATTAATATCAACTTTACTTTTTTAATGTTGATTTATTTAACACTTTGTGTTATTATCCGGATATGGAAGGAGGTTTCGTGTGATATCTTTATATAAAAATATTAAAGAGCAAAGATTACGTCTGGGATTAACCCAATCAGACTTAGCGCAGAAGCTTGGCTATGCAGATAAAAGTATGATAGCCAAAATCGAGAGTGGAAAGATAGATTTATCGCATTCAAAGATCAAGGAATTTGCAAAAGCTCTCGGCGTCACACCATTCGACCTCATGGGGTGGTCGGATGACGAATTAGATGACGGTACATCAGCCGAACAAGAACCTTACTACATCAATGAGGACGCACGGGAAATGGCGCAGTTTCTTTTTGAAAATCCGGAGTATCGCGTCCTGTTCTCGGCAGCGCGAAACGTATCAAAAGAGGATCTGGAGACAGTAAAAACAATATTGGACAAATTCAAGGGTGACAACAATTGAGATTAAACAACGATAATTGTAGATACATCTATATAAATGGTCTGCCGAGCGGTATAAATGGCTTTGTCCGCGAAAATGACGGATATTATACGGTTGTTTTAAATCCGAATAAGTCATACTGTGTGCAAAAGCAGACCATAGCGCATGAGATAGATCACATATTAAATGATGATTTTGATAAAAATCAGGTGGATGATGCGGAGTTTTGATATTTAGCCATATCAAAACGGATTCGCGTTTCTTTTCGCTTAGTCAATTATTAAATTTTATAATAAATAGTGGTTTTTCATTAAAAATGTGGTATACTTTATATGCAGGTAGATGTACGCTGTATACCGCACTCAACCGAATTAACGTTTAAGCGACTTGTAAAGTCGTCGGCGTGCGGGAAAACCACTCGTAAGGGTGGTTTTTATTTTTTGGAGCAAGGATGGCGGTATGGACTTATTTATTTACTCGGATGAATCCGGTGTCTTTGATAAGGCAAATAATTCATTTTTTGTATTTGCCGGAATTATCTGCATCGGAAAAGAAGATAAGGATAATCTATCAAGATTATACAGCAAAGCCGAAAAGGATGTACGATCGAGAGGGAAAAATAACAGCAAAGATGAAATCAAAGCATCTTCCATTTCAAACTATGAAAAAGGAAAGCTGTTTCGCTCTTTGAATCATGTTTTCAAGTTTTCAGTTGTCATAACACAGGCAAAAGTGAAAGATCAAATCTTTTTTGAAAAGAAATCAAAGCAAAGATATTTAGATTATGCTTATAAGATTGCCGTAAAAAAAGCCATTATTGATTTATCAAATCGAAAAATTATAGACTTGAATGAAATCAATAATATCCGGTTCTTCGTTGACGAACATACAACCGCCACGAATGGGAGATATGAGCTACGTGAAGGTCTGGAATGCGAATTTAAATTCGGGACATTTAATTACAATTATAATACATACTACAAACCGATTATCCCGGGATTAAATACGATAGATGTGCAGTTTTGCAATTCGAGTTTGACTCTTCTTGTGAGGGCCGCTGATATTGTCGCAAATAGAGTATATTACCTGACTGTTTCTAATCAAGAAAAAAAAATTTCAAAAATCCAAAATTTATTTGTTATAAATTTACCGTAACTTTATGTTAAATTAAGCAAGCCGATCATGCAGCAACAGAATCGACTTGAAGGAATTATAATCTTTACAGGCTGCGCCAATGCAAAGATATCATCACAGAAAAACATATTTTAATAGCCATTTGGCGCACCTGCAAGGGTGCTCTTTTTATACGCAAAAATGAAAAAACCGCCGATTAACGACGGTTTTGAAGTGAGACACCCGGGACTCGAACCCGGGACAACTTGATTAAAAGTCAAGTGCTCTACCACCTGAGCTAGTATCCCATGTATTTACATAAATAAAATGCCTTGGACCGGAATCGAACCAGTGACACGAGGATTTTCAGTCCTCTGCTCTACCAACTGAGCTACCAAGGCATAATTGCGGGGACAGGATTTGAACCTGCGACCTCCGGGTTATGAGCCCGACGAGCTTCCAGACTGCTCTACCCCGCGCTAATATAGATCTGTCTTAAGATGTACTTAAAACAAAAGTCATCAGAAGCTGGGTAAGTCTCTGATGTTGAAGTGGGGGAAGGTGGATTCGAACCACCGAAAGCAGTGCTAGCAGATTTACAGTCTGTCCCCTTTGGCCTCTCGGGAATTCCCCCATATAAAATACTTTTAAAACAAAAGCCGATAATCGGACTCGAACCGATAACCTGCTGATTACAAATCAGCTGCTCTGCCAATTGAGCCATATCGGCAATGGTCT
>JBHAEV010000213.1:0-4430 GCA_041855735.1 Lachnospiraceae bacterium | reverse complement strand
GTATGTGGACTACATCCGTGCCTCCCAAACCCTGACTTCCTCCGAAAAAGAAATTCTGCTGAAAGCACAAACAAGAATCGACGAGCTGGATGCCGTCATTGAAACATTCTATGCAAAAGCGGAGGCGGAAACCGCGGATCTGCACAAACAGCAGGAAGATGAGCTTGAGAAACTGAACAACTTGCAGGAAAAAACGCGTTCTATCTGGGACAAAATCTATCAACAGTAAGACCTGCCGATCTTATCCGGTTCAAGGCACAAATCCCTGCCGATAGTCGTAACAAAAAACAATGTCGAGCGAATTGCCCGGCATTGTTTTTGCTTTAATCATGCCCTCTGATCACACTGACCAAAATGAACATCTCCCAGAGTCAGGCGAATTTGAAACCGCTCCTCGTTCTCCGCAATCTCCATCTCCCCGCCATATGCTGCCACGATATGCCCGACACTGCTCAAGCCGATACCGTGGCTCTCCGTTTCCTCCTCTTCGGTTTTGACTGCGTTTTCCTGCAGGATATGCAGTTTCTCATCCTCTTTGAAGATATGCAGACTGACCGTTTTGGTATCGTCCGCATACTTTTCAATATTCGATGCCAGATTGTCAAAAATACGATGAAGTTCACTCACATCAAAATTTCCGGAAAAGTGCGGGCATCGGTTCAAATCCAGATCAACGGAAAATCTTTCATCCAGACTCTCCGCCCAATCCTGTGCCAACTGAAGCATGAGCATGTGACCGTCCTCGATGAGTTCGGGTTTTCTCTCACTGTTTTCCAGCAGCCGGTCCGTCAATTCCTTAATGATCCTTGTCTTTCGATAAACCAGTTCCAGATACGTTTTCAATTCTTCCGCATCCGGTTCTTCCCGCTTTTGCAGATATTCCGTATAGGACAGCATGGCGGTCAGCGGATTTCGGATATCATGGGACAGCGCGCGGATCCACTGCCTTCTCTCATTTGCTATGCGCTGCTCCTGCTCGGCAAGTTTTCTCTGCGTTCGCGAAAGATAGTTGATCCGCTGTGCAAGCTCCGTCAATTCGTCATGTCCCTCCACCAATACCTCATAGTCCATTCGATTGACGCGCAGTGCATCCACACCGCGAATAATTTCCCGCAGATATGAAAATTTCTGGCCCAGCAAAGTCAAAAACAGGGCGATAAAAAACCAAAGAACGGCCAGAAGGCTGACATTGCGTATCCAGCCGTACAATGCGGTTGTGTCGAATGTTGTGGGTAAAATTCCGTTGGTTTCAAAATAGATTTCGGAAATGGATATGGCGGTCCGATACAAAAAGGCAAAGAGAAACAGACTGATCAAAAAGGAAACACCCAGAAAGCCCAGAATTTCACGGGAAAGTTTCGTCACTCCCGCATGCCTGCTATTCTGCATAGTATCCCCTTCCCCATGCCGTTTTAATGTATTTCGAGTTTCTGGAACTGTCATTGAGCTTTTTCCGGATATTTTTGATATGCACCATAATCGCGCTGTCTCCGATCGCTTCCTCTCCCCAGATGCTCTGATAGATATTGTCCAGTGAAAATATTTTCTTTCTATGTCTGACAAATAATTCCAATATCTTAAATTCCGTGTATGTCAACGGTATGACTTCTCCGTTTCGCATAATGGATTGACTGTCCAGATCCAGAGTCAAATCCTGAAACTCCAGAATATTTTTTTCCTCACTCCTGGAAAGGACTTGCTGATTGCGACGAAGCACCGCTTTTACGCGCATCAAAAGCTCGATATTGGAAAAAGGCTTCACAATATAATCATCCGCTCCCGCCGAAAATCCGATTACCTTATCCGATTCGGCGGAATAGGCGGTCAGAAAAATAATCGGTGTCTGGCATTTCTCCCGAATCTTTGCCGCCGTCATAAAACCGGACAACTCCGGCATATTGACGTCCAGAATGAATAAATCAATGTCCTGCGTATTCTGCTCCAATACCTCTTTCCCGGTTTTGGCAAGGACGATTTCATAGCCGTCGCCGCTCAACAACAATTTCAAAACATCCCGGATTTCCTGCTCATCATCCGCAACCATAATACAGTATTTTTCATTTTTCATCTTCATTTACTCCATGTTTCATCTTCATTTACTCCATGCAATTCTGACAATCATTATAACATATGCCAAAATCTGTGCCAAGCATCGCGAAAAAATGCGAAAGAAAAACCCGTATCTGTCAAATAAAATGACAAATACGGGTTTCCCGTCACCTCAGGAAGTATCCCAGTATCCCAAGACCCAGCACATCCGCTATGGCATGGGAGAAAAAGAACGGGAATAAATTCCTGCGTTTTGTTTTTTCATAGATAAAGAAGTAAATCACTCCCAAAGTCGTAATGCCGATTGCGGAAATCCATCCCTGATAGGTATGGAACGAAAACCGCAGCAATAACGAATAGATAAAGAAATATTTCACATTTTTTCGTGCCACGAACAGGCACATTCCCAAAAAGAAGATCTCTTCATAAAATCCGTTCAAAGCGGAGAAAACAATGGTAGTAATGTCCAGTCTGTCCAGCGGCGTGGATACGACCGCCGACTGCGCAGCCGCATCCATCGTTTGTGCCGCCTGCGCTCCGGTGTCGAATGCGGACGGGAAAAGGTAATAACTTCCGTAATAAACCGCATCCGCAACCAATGCCGCCAGGATAAACAGCAGAACTCCGTACAGAATCTGCAATGGCGTAATCCTGCATTTCCACTGCGTAAAATCAAAATTTCGAAAACGCAGGTACAGAAATGCCAGAGCGAGCAAAACAACTTGTGTAGACAGCGCCTGTATATTGTCGCCTGCCGTAAACTCCACACTCTGTGCAATGCCGGGATTTGTCAGGGTAAACCATTGTACGGTCGACAGATACACCGCCTGCCCGAACATAATCACGCTCACTACGGCAATATCCCACCATTTCAGTTCCTTCAGCTCTTTTTTTCCGATCATCCATTCCGATAATTTCATACTCTGCTCCTTCTTCAATGATTACCAAACACGCAGACGCTCCGACGGCGGAACATACATGGCGTCGCCCTCCTTGACGTCAAAATCTTCATAGAAGCGATCAATTTGGTTTACGATATTGTTTACACGATAGATTCCGGGCGGATGCTCATCCTCAATATTCGAGATGGCATATTCCCGCGTACTCATTTCCCGCCACACTTTGGCATAGGATTCGAACACCTTCCTGGTATCATAGCCGTTCTTTTCAGCAATATGGATTGCTACCGTCATTCCGCCCAAATCCGCAATGATTTCTCCGGTTGATATTTGACCGTTGACATAGTATCCCGGTACCACTTCCAGTTTGGAATAAATGTCCGCCGCCTGATCCACCTTTTTCTGGAATTTCTCCAGATCCTTCTCATTCCACCAGTCTCTGAGATTTCCGTTCTCATCAAACTTTGCTCCCTGACGGTCGAAGGCGTGTGTAACCTCATGCCCGATGACCGCACCGATGCCTCCCAGATTCTGCTCTTTGGACGCATTCGGATCATAAAACGGTGGCTGCAAAATTGCCGCCGGAAATACAATTTCATTTCCCAAAGGATTGTAGTAGGCATTCACCATATGTGGCGGCATTCCCCATTCCGATCGATCCGGCGCACTTCCCAGCTTCTTTTGGTTATCCGTCTGCATTTTGCGACGAATGCTTTCCATATTGGAAACAAGATTTCCGCCTTCCTCCGAAGTGGCAATCTGCACTTCGGAATAATCGCTCCACTTGTCGGGATATGCAATCTTGACATTCATGGTATCCAGTTTTTTCAATGCCTGTTCCTTGGTGGCATCGGTCATCCATTCCAGATTTTTGATTCGTTCCGAATACGTTTCCTTCACTTCCCTGACCATATTTTGCACATCTTCCTTTGCGGACGGCATGAAATATCTTTCGGCATAAATTCTTGAAACAATATCCTTTAGATTGTCGCTGACCAGTTCATAGGCAAGCTCATCATCGGACGGCACTTCGTTTACACCCGTGGATGCCGCTTCAAAACGTGCAAGGATTTCAATCGGCTCCTTGCTCAACAGCTTCGCATTGGCTAAAATCAGGCGATACTCCAGCCTTGCCTTCAGTGCTTCCAGATTTTCTATCGTATACAGCTCATCGAGCTTTTTTAATGTATCCGGCTCGGAAACGATCACTTGGGATGTGTTGTCCAGCTGAACTGCCCGTGCCGCCTCCATGACCGGAACCGAAGGAGCGAAACTTTGCAATTCATCCCATGTTTTCGGATTATACAGCACTTCCTGATCCGTTTCCTTCTCCGCCGGCAGCATCACACTTGCAAGCTGCTTTTCCAGTTCAAAAACGGACTCTGCTTTCTTCATCGCCTCGCCCTCGGAATTGCCCGACCATACGAAAATCTCCTGCATCAACTTCTTAAATGCCTCCTGCTGTTTTTTCGCAAACTCATC
>JBHAEV010000212.1:0-2521 GCA_041855735.1 Lachnospiraceae bacterium | reverse complement strand
TGGTCGGACCAAGACCCGAACGCCCGGAAATCGCGGCGGAATACGAAAAAGAAATTCCGGAATTCAACTTTCGATTGAAGATGAAAGCGGGACTTACCGGCTATGCACAGATTTACGGCAAATACAATACCACCGCTTACGATAAGCTGAAACTGGATCTCTCCTACATCCGAGGGTACAGCTTTTGGCTGGACCTGAAGCTGATTCTGATGACACCGAAGATCTTGTTTATGAAGGAATCGACGGAGGGGGTTTCGGACAGCTCCGTATTAACTGTGCAGGATAAGAAAAAACTGAAGGAAGAGGCTTTCGGGAAAGCAAAGGAATGGATCTAGAGCCGTGAAAATACTGATCGACGCAAGAAGCTTGGGAAGTAAACCAAGCGGAATTGGAATTTACACTTATAATATGGTCAAAGAATTAAATCGAATGAGCGATTGTGAAATCCTTCTTTTGACAGATATCAGCGAAAGCAATGAAATGAAGGAGTTGAAGGAGCTGGGGATCGAAATTCATGAGTACGGGAAATACGTCAAAAAGAATTTCGGACTTTTCCTGTATTATCGATTTGTGCAAAAGCTCATTCATAGTATTAAGCCGGATATATTCTGGCAGTGCAATAATCTGGTTCCGATCCGGATAAAAAATCCGTACGGTAAGCTGGCTGCAACCGTTCATGATGTATTTCCGATCACACATCCTCAATACTACGGGAAAATATACGAATGGTATTTTCGATTTGGTTTGGATAAAACGATTCGGAATTTTGACTTGTTGATTTATAATTCCCAAGAAACGAAAGAGGAAACGGAAAAATATTTTCCGAAAGCAAAAGAAAAAGATTGTGTGATCAGTTATATTATTGTACCGAGATTACCGAGAATTAAAATTACCGACAACGCAAGTTTTTTGTATATCGGTAATCTGGAAAAAAGAAAGGGAACGGATATACTGTTAACGGCATATCGAAAGTACCGGTGCAAGGGTGGAAAGCGTGCATTGCGGCTGGGTGGAAAAATCAGAGAAAAGGATATTGAACATCTGATTCATGAAGTTCAAAATGAAGTCGGGGGCATTCAATATTTGGGATATTTAACGGAGAAGGAGAGGAATCAAGAGTATGCTTCCTGTTTTGCTTTTATATTCCCGTCAAAAGCCGAGGGCTTCGGGATTCCGATCATAGAGGTTATGAATTACAATAAGCCCATTATCGTAACCGAACTGAGCATTTATCACGAGATTATGGGCGAAGGCATTCTTTATGTACAAGCCGATTCAAGCCCGGAAACGGTGAGCGAGAGATTGGCAAATGTGATGTTGGCAGAGGCGTTTCATGCAGATATGGCTTTGTATTCTGAAATTATTGACAGATACGAAGGGAAGGCTTTATCTGAAACAATTTATAAAAAGTTCGCAGAATGTTATCGAACAGGAAAAGGAGCATAATGTTAAAGAAAACAGTTTTAATTATGGCCGGCGGCAGAGGGGAGCGTTTCTGGCCGAAGTCGAGAAAAACACTGCCAAAACAATTTTTATCCCTGACCGGTGACGGAAAGACAATGATACAGCTGACAGTTGACAGATTGTTGCCATTGGTGGATATCGAAGATATTTTTATTTCTACCAACAAGGATTATAAGAATCTTGTTTTGGAGCAGCTTCCCGGAATACCGGAGAGAAATGTACTTTGTGAGCCGGTCGGAAGAAATACGGCACCTTGCATCGGCTTGGGTGCGGTGCATATTTCCAAAAAATATGATGAGGCAATCATGTATGTTTTGCCGTCGGATCATGATATTAAGTTCACAAAAATGTTTTTAAGCACACTGGAGGACGCTGCCGAGGTGGCGGAAAAGGACAATAATCTTGTTACGATCGGTATAAACCCTACTTATCCGGAAACGGGTTACGGATATATAAAATTCAATCCGAACGAGGAGCTGGGCAGATCCTTTAAGGTGGAGCGCTTTGTGGAAAAACCGAAGCTGGAATTGGCTAAGGAATATTTAAAAACCGGCGAATATCTGTGGAATTCCGGAATGTTTACATGGAAGGTTTCCTCCATTTTAGGAGCGATGAAAGAGTATATGCCGGATGATTACGACAAATTGCAGACGATCAAAGATGCCATCGGTACCGATGCGCAGGAAAGGGTTCTGGAAGAAGAGTTTATCAAAATGAATTCACTGTCTATCGATTATGGAGTCATGGAGAAATCGAACAGCATCTACATTTTACAGGGAACTTTCGGGTGGGATGATGTCGGTTCGTGGCTGGCGATCGACCGTTTGCAAAAAACCAATGAGTACGGAAATGCGGTGACCGGAGATGTGGTCTGCGTGAACACAAGGAACAGCATCATACAGGGTGACAGGAAGCTGATTGCAACCGTCGGATTGGAAGATATCATCATTGTGGATACGGAGGATGCTTTGCTCATCTGCAATAAGGATGATGCCGGAGATATCAAAAAAATAATAGAGAATCTTAAAATTTGCAATCGAAGCGATATGTTGTGATT
>JBHAEV010000211.1:0-15383 GCA_041855735.1 Lachnospiraceae bacterium | reverse complement strand
ATCGGCGCGGCATATACATCCGTATCTTTTTTAAAGACCTTCCACAAGAGCATTGCGGATCGTGAGAATCTTTGGATTATCGCATTTATTGCCATATCCACGGTTGTTATGGCGGTACTGGGAAGTCCGGCGACTCTGCTGGTTCTTGCTGGTTCGCTGAACGGATTGATTTTGCCGGTGGCGCTTGCGATCTGCCTGATCGCATCACAGAGAAAGGACATTGTGGGAGAGGATTACACGCATCCGAAATGGCTCTTTATTGCCGGCATTCTTGTGGTATTGGTCAGCGGATATTTGGGAATCACCTCTTTGAGCAGATTGTCCACATTGTTTTGATACTGTACCGAGTTGAATATAATGCGGACAATGTCCGAATTTTTGCGAAAGTACAGGGCAACCTGTACTTTTTGTGATAATATATGAAAAACGGAGTAAAAAAGGAATATAAGAAAACGGTTGGAAAATCGGAGGAACTATGAAAAATGTAAAAATATTGGCGGAGGGCGATTCCTCCCTGCTGATTGTATTCGGAAACGAAATCAGTCCGCAACTGAATGCGAAGGTGTCCGCAATGATACGATTGCTGCGTTCCACCAAAATCGAAGGAATTGTGGGATTGATTCCGTCGTATTGCGCGATTTTAATCAATTACAATCCCGGCATCCTTACTTTTTCGGAAATTCGGAGCAGAATCGAGAATTTACTGAAAATCGGAGAAACATCGGGCGAAGTGAAACAGAAGAAAATTTATGAAATACCGGTGTGTTATGGCGGCGAGTTCGGTCCGGATTTACAAAATATCGCGGAACATGCGGGTTTACCCGAAGAAGAAGTCATACGTCTGCATTCGTCCGTAGACTATTTGATCTATATGATCGGCTTTCTTCCCGGCTTTTGTTATCTCGGCGGTCTGGATGAGCGCATTCACACGCCCAGACTCACCACTCCGAGATTGAAAATCAAAGAGGGAAGTGTGGGAATCGGAGGATCATCCACGGGAATTTATCCGATGGAATCTCCCGGAGGCTGGCAGCTGATGGGACTCACTCCGGTGAGGACATACGATCCGGGCAGAGAAACGCCGATCCTGCTGGAAGCCGGCAATTATATCCGCTTTATTCCGATTGATGAAAAAGAATACTATCGCATCAAGGCGGATGCCGGAACTTACGAATGCAAAATACATCTGGAGGAGGTATAGAATGGGATTTCGTGTTTTGCGAGGCGGTATGCAGACCACCATACAGGATCTCGGCCGATATGGATATCAGAGCCAGGGAATCAGTGTTTCCGGTGCGATGGATGTGCGTTCGTTCAAGATCGCCAATCTGCTCATCGACAATCCGGAAAATGAAGCCGGGCTGGAAATCACTCTGATCGGCCCGACATTGGAATTTACCGATGATGTGATCATTGCAATCACCGGAGGAAACTTCAATCCGACCGTCAACGGCGAGCCGGTGCCGATGTATCAGGCCATATACATTCACAAAGGAGATATTTTGAAGTTTCAAAGCGCCATGACCGGCAGCCGGTGTTATGTGGCATTTTCCAGTTATCTGTCCGTGCCCGTGGTCATGGGAAGCCGCAGTACGAATTTGAAAAGCAAAACCGGCGGCTACCACGGCAGAAAGCTGCAGGACGGAGATTATGTGGATTTTCGTATCAAAAGAAAATATCTGCCCTTTTTCCTGTCCAGAAAACTGGAACTCAACGAATTCGAGGATGTCGAAGCGACTCTGCGGGTGGTTATGGGGCCGCAGGACGATATGTTTATCAAGGACGGCATCGAAACATTTTTAAAAGAAGAATATACGGTGACCGGCGAGTTTGATCGAATGGGCTGCAGATTGGACGGACCGTACATTGCAACGGAAAAGGGATCGGATATCATCTCCGACGGGATTGCATTCGGGGCAATTCAGGTACCGGCTCACGGGCGGCCGATCATCATGCTGGCGGATCGGCAGACGACGGGCGGATATGCCAAGATCGCCAATGTGATTTCCGTGGATATTCCGAAACTGGTACAACGAAAGACGGATCATAAAATACGGTTTCAGGCGGTCAGCGTGGAGCAAGCCCAAAAGCTTTACAGAGAGGAAATCATGGAATTCGACCGCATGCGGGACATCGTTCACACCCCTTGCAAGGAAGTGCTGGAAATGCGATTGACGGCGAAACGACTGACGAAACTGTTTGTATAATCGGGAAAAGAGAAAATACCCGGTGACTTCCGGGAGAAAGGAAAAATCCAATTGTCGTTTTGAATGATTGGATTGCACGAAAGCATATGGATTTAAATCAGATCGAAAGCTTGGTTAAAATTTTGGAGAATTCCAGTTTGACGGAAATGATGATTCAGGAGGACAATCTGAAAATAAAAATGAGCAAACTGGACAAGCGGATGAATTATCAGATTCTGCCGCCGGACGGGCAGTATCCGATGGCGCAGACGGCGGATTCGACCGCTGTGGAAGAAGATGAAAAAACCTATATCAATTCTCCGATTGTCGGTACATTTTACAGTGCGGCGGCTCCGGATGTGCCCGCTTATGTACGCGTGGGCGACCATGTGAAAAACGGGGAGACCATTTGTATTCTGGAGGCGATGAAGGTCATGACGGAGATACAGGCGGAGTTTGACTGCGAAATCGAAGCGGTACTGGTCAGCAATGCGCAGAAGGTCGAATACGGACAGCCACTGTTTAGAGTTAAAAAACTGTAAAGGGGGCGATCGGATGTTTAAAAGAGTATTGATTGCAAACCGGGGAGAAATTGCGGTTCGTATTATTCGAGCCTGCCGGAATTTGGGGATAAAGTCCATTGCGGTTCATTCGATCGAAGACAAAGACAGCCTGCATGTGCAGCTTGCGGATTGGCGCATCTGCATCGGCGAGGGAACGGCAAAGACGAGTTATCTGAATATGGACCGGATTTTGACCGCCGCCGTCAATATGCAGGCGGATGCCATTCACCCCGGTTACGGATTTCTGGCGGAGAATTCGGAATTTGCCAGAAAATGCAAGGAGAACAATATCGTATTCATCGGACCGGATGCGGACACCATTGACAAAATGGGAAATAAATCCCATGCCAGAAAAACCATGATGGAAGCCGGAGTGCCGGTGATTCCGGGAACGAAGGAAGCGGTTTACGATTCGGAGGAGGGAAAGATTCAGGCGGCGAAAATCGGATATCCGGTGATGATCAAGGCGTCGTCGGGCGGCGGCGGAAAAGGGATGCGTGCCGCAATGAATGAGGGCGAATTTGAAGAAGCGTTTAAAATTGCGCAGATGGAATCCGCAAATGCTTTCGGAGATGATTCCATGTATCTGGAAAAACTGATTGTAAGACCGAGACATGTGGAAGTGCAGATTATCGGTGATGAATACAATCATGTCGTATCCCTCGGGGAGAGGGATTGTTCCGTGCAGAGGAATCATCAGAAGCTCATCGAGGAAACGCCGAGTCCCGCCATTACGGAAGAAACCCGAAAAAAGATGTGCGATGCGGCAATTCTTGCCGCAAAGACGGTCGGATACGTCAATGCCGGCACCATCGAGTTTATTGTGGATCAGTCGGGCGAATTTTATTTTATGGAAATGAACACGAGAATTCAGGTGGAACACGGGGTTACGGAGATGGCGACGGGGATTGATCTGGTCATGGAGCAGATCAAAGTCGCAATGGGAGAAAGGCTGTCGTTCAGACAGGAAGACATCGTGCCGCGCGGTCATGTGATCGAGTGCCGGATCAATGCGGAAATCCCGTCTCGGGGTTTCATGCCGTCCGCCGGAACGATTGAACATCTGCATTTGCCCGGAGGCACCGGTGTACGAATAGACACTGCCATTTATACGGGATATACCGTGCCGGCGGAGTACGATTCTACGATTGCCAAAATTCTGGTGCATGGAACGGATCGGGAGAGTGCCATCCGCAAAATGAGAGCGGTTTTGGATGAAACATTGATTATGGGAATTCAGACCAATCTGGATTTCCAGTACAGCATCATGTCCAATCAGAGGTTCATAGAGGGAAAGGCGGACACCGGATTTATCGAGCGGTTTATGGCAAATCAGAAGTAAGGCGGACACCGGGTTTATCGGGCAAATCGGAAGTAAGGCGGACACCGGGTTTATCGGGCAAATCGGAAGTAAGGCGGACACCGGATTTGTCGAGTGATTTACGGCAAATCGAAAATGAGCCGGACACGATTTGCTGTAAACCGGAAGTAAGATGTGGTATACGGAGAAAAGGAATGAAGAGGATAATCGTAGATTTAAACAGTGATCTTGGAGAAAGTTTCGGAGCTTACAAAATGGGAAACGACAGGGAGGTTTTGCAGAAAATCTCTTCGGCAAACATCGCCTGCGGTTTCCATGCATCGGATCCGACGGTCATGCATGAATCCGTCAGGACTGCAAAGCTTTGCGGGGTTCGTGTCGGCGCACATCCGGGTTTTCCGGATCTGATGGGTTTCGGAAGAAGAAATATGTCGCTGACACCCGATGAAGTATACAAGTACACATTGTATCAAATTGCGGCACTGGACGGATTTTGCAAAGCGGCGGGAATCCGGATGCAGCATGTGAAGCCGCATGGCGCACTCTACAATATGGCGGCAAAAGACAGGGCATTGGCGGATGCTGTCACCGACGCCGTAAAGGACTATGACAAAGACCTGATCATGCTGGTATTGTACGGGGGAGAAACGCACAAATCCGCACGGGAGGCGGGTCTGCGCACCTGCACCGAATTTTTTGCGGACCGCGCCTATGAGGAAGACGGATCCCTGGTGGACAGAAGGAAAGCGGGGGCGATGATACATGATGAGGATCTTGCCATTCGAAGAGTAGTCCGAATGCTGAAAGAAGGAAAATTGCAGTCCATTACCGGCAAGGACATCGATATTCACGCGGATTCCGTCTGTGTTCACGGCGACGGGGAAAAAGCATTGGCATTTACTTCCAGAATCCGGGAAACCTTACTCCTCGAGGGAATTGAAATTGCTTGTCTGGAGGAGGTATATCGTAACAAAGAAGCGGATAAACAAGTTTAGCAGGAAAATGCTTCGGGATAACGCAACAGGAAAGGCAATGAAGGAAACTTTATTGCTTTAAAGCGTCATGGTATTGACGCGTTAAATAAACTTTGTTATAATGCATCTTGTCAGCTCTTTCGCACGTATCCGATACTTCGAATCGGATACGGGTTTGCCGCAAATTCCTGTGTGGGCAAATACGGATGCGAATGGGAAAATATACGATGCAACGGAGGATATTATGAAAATAAGTAAGAAATTGGCGGTTTTGGCGAGTGTGGTGCTCTCCATCGGTTTGGCGGCATGTGCCGGTAATTCGGGTACGTCTACGGCGACAAGTGCAGGGGATAGCGCGGCTTCGGCGGACGGTACGTCATATAAGATCGGCGTCATTCAGCTTGTGCAGCACTCCGCATTGGATGCCTCCAATGCCGGATTTGTCAAAGCCCTGGAGGATGCGGGCATCCAGTATGAGATTGACCAGCAAAATGCGGGCGGAGATCAGGCAAGCGCACAGACCATATCACAAAAGCTCGTGGATGATAAGAACGATTTGATTTTTGCCATTGCGACGCCGGCGGCGCAGGCGGCGGCAAGCGCTACAGAAGAAATCCCGATCGTGATTACGGCGGTAACCGATCCGGAGAAATCCGGGCTGGTGGCAAGCAATGCCGAGCCGGGCGGAAATGTAACCGGAAGCTCGGATTTGACGCCGGTGAAGGAACAGATTGACCTTTTGAAGAAGCTGGTGCCGAACGCAAAGAAGATCGGTGTGCTTTACAGTTCTGCCGAAGCGAATTCGAAAATTCAGGCGAATATGGCTGTGGAAGCGGGAAAGGCGGTCGGTTTGGAAGTGGAGGAGTTTACATTCTCCAATACCAATGAGATTCAGACCGTTGTGGAATCCATGATGGGAAAGGTGGATGCCATCTATACGCCGACCGACAACGGTGTGGCAGTCGGCATGGAAACGATTACGATGATTGCAACCTCCAACGGCGTTCCGCTGGTTTGCGGGGAGGACACGCTTCTGGAAAAGGGCGCCCTTGCCACCTACGGAATCAATTATTATGAACTCGGATATCTGGCGGGTCAGCAGGCGGTGAAGATTCTGACGGAGGGGGCGGATCCCGCAAAAATGCCGATCGAGTATCTTCCGATGGAAAAATGTGAGCTCAAGATCAATGAAGAGGTCGCAAAGGAATTGGGAATCGATACTTCCGCGGTACAATAGAACAAGGCACTTGTTTTGAAAATGAATGATAAGCAGGATGCACTTCAAAAAAAACATAAAAATACTATATTGTCATAAAAAAGTACATGGCTTACCGGTGCATACTATTGTAGAATGGTTTCAAATACAATAAAGAGTGGTAGAGCTATGAAGCAGGATATCGTGGAAAAATTGAAAGCGGATTTGAAGATATTAAAATCTCAAACCAATGAGCTGTTCGATGACGAAGGGAATTATATTTGCAATATAATACTGGACAGGGATTACCGACCGGCTGCGGCACAGATTCATCCGAGTCACAAAGAAATTCCGGAACATCGTCAGGAATGCATCGAGATGATGTATGTGTATTCCGGGCAGATTCATTACGGATTCAGTGACAAAAAGATGGTAATATCCGAAGGGGAGATGGTGCTTTTGACACCGAAAACAAAGCATGAGATCCATTGCGAGGATGCGGATGCCATCGCAATCAGCCTATTTGTTTTGCCGGAGTTCTTTGATTTTGTCTGTAAATTGCCGAAAGACCGGAATTACATATCCGATTTCTTTCTCGGGATGCTGAGAAGGTGTCAGATTCCGCAGATTTTGCATTTTCGCTTTACGGAGGAAGAGAAGATTTTGAATCTCATGGATAATATTGTTCTGTCCATGGTATATCACGGGAACGAAGATCCGTCCGTATTGCAGTTGACACTGAGTCTTGTTTTTCTGGAAATCATCAACAGACCAAACAGTTTTTGCCTTTGCGGTTCTTACGATTACAAGGAATTACTGGCGCAGACAACATTGCGATATCTGGAAGGAAATTATTATGATGCAAGTTTGAAGAATCTGGCGGAAGTACTGAATGTGGATGAAACGGTTCTGGGAAGTATCATTGAGGATAAACTCCAGTTTTCCTTTTTCGAATTGCAGACCAGAAAAAGATTTCAAAAAGCGGTGCAATTGTTGCTGGAAACGGATCTTACGATCGAGGAAATTGCGGAGAAAACCGGAAATACGAATCTGACTTTGTTTTACAGACAGTTCAAACACAAGTATGGTTTGACGCCGTATCAATTTCGAAAAAAGAACAGAAATTCTGACAGCATTCGTCTGTAATGCGAATGTACGGAAAAAGCGGAGCACGTTTTTAAACGGAAGTGCTCCGCTTTTTTTAAAAAAGTTTTAATCATACTTTCGGCATAGGAAAATATATGTTAGAATAAGTTTGGACAAAATCCGGACGACAAGCGATGAGAAGGTGAGAAGAATATGAAAATCAATACAAAATGCATTCATCAAATCGACCATTCCGAAAAGCAGTATCCATTCGGGAGCATTACAACACCCATTTATCAGACATCAACCTATCTGCATCCCGGTATCGGGGAAACGACCGGGCACAATTATACCAGAGAGAGCAATCCGACGAGGGATGAGCTTGAAAAAAAGGTGAGTGCGCTCGAGGGGGCGCTGGACACACTCGCCTGTACCTCGGGAATGTCCGCGATTTCTCTGATGCTGGAGCTGTTTGAGCGGGGGGATCATGTGATCTGCTCCTATGATTTGTACGGCGGTTCCATGCGGATTTTTGACACGATTGCGAAGAAGAACGGATTGAAATTCAGCTATGTGAACACTTCCGTTCCGGAAGAAGTGAGGGCAGCCGTAAATCATAATACGAAGGCGATTTTCGTGGAAACGCCGTCCAATCCGACCATGCGGGTCGCCGATTTGCAGGAGATTGCAAACATCGGACGGGAGCATCATCTGCTGCTGATTGCGGACAATACCTTTTTGACACCGTATTATCAAAGACCGATGGAATTCGGCTTTGATATTGTCATCCACAGCGGAACCAAATATCTGGCGGGGCACAATGATACCATGGCGGGTTTTATATGTGTCAATTCCGGGGAACTTTCCGAAAAACTGCGTTTTCTTTATAAGACGGTCGGAATGGGAATTTCTCCGTTTGATGCATTTTTGACCATCCGTGGCATCAAAACCCTGGCTGTGAGGATGGAACGCGCACAGGAAAATGCGATGAAGATTGCCGAGTTTTTGTCAAAGCATCCGAATGTGGAGAGTGTTGCCTATGTCGGTTTGCCGACGCATCCGGGGTATGAAATCAGCCAAAAGCAGGCGAGCGGTTTCGGAAGCATGATTGGATTTACAACGGATACGGTGGAAAGAGCGAGGAATATGTTCTCGCGAATCAAGGTTTTTTCGTATGCGGAGAGTCTTGGCGGTGTGGAGAGTCTTGCGACATTTCCGATGATTCAGACCCATGCGGATGTGCCGGAAAAGATCCGGGAGGAGTTGGGTATTCATGAACGATTCATTCGCCTGTCCATCGGAATCGAGGATGTGGACGATCTGATCGAAGATTTGGAGAATGCCCTGCGGTAGGCGGTGAAAAGGAGAACGATGAGAGATCAGAAAATTTATAATTTTGACGAGGAAGTCAATCGTGTCGGAAGCAATTGTTTAAAATATGATTTTCGCAAGGAGCGCGGATACGATGAGGACACTTTGCCGCTTTGGGTGGCGGATATGGACTTTCGCGTGGCGGATCCGATCACGAAGGCATTGCAAGAAAGAGTGGATCACGGGATTTACGGCTATGATGATACCAAGGACGACTATGTTTTGGCGGTGGCATCATGGTTTGAAAGGCATTTTGACTGGAAGATCGAAAAAGACTGGCTGGTCAAAACGCCGGGAGTGGTGTATGCGCTGGCACTGGCGGTGAGAGCTTTTACGAACAAACATGACGCCGTGATGATTCAGCAACCGGTGTATTATCCGTTCGGGCAGGTCATTGTCAATAATGGCAGAAAGATCGTGAACAACGCGCTGCGGCTTGTGGACGGGCAGTATGAGATGGACTTTGAGGACATGGAGCACAAAATCGTTTCGGAACATGTGAAACTGATGTTTCTTTGCAGTCCGCACAATCCCGGCGGCATTGTCTGGACGAAGGAAACATTGCAAAGGCTGGCGGACATTTGCCTGAAACACGGTGTCATTGTGGTCAGTGATGAAATTCATTGCGATTTTGCATTTGAACCGAATCGACATACCGTGTTTGCAAGTCTTTCCAAGCAGATTTCCGAGCAATGCCTGATCCTGACCGCACCGAGCAAGACATTTAACATTGCCGGCCTGCAGGTTTCCAATGTGTTCATTGCCAATCCGCATCTGCGTGAGAAATTTATCAAAGAGCTCGATGCCACCGGATACAGTCAGCTCAACAATATGGGACTCATTGCCGCAAAGGCGGCATATGAAGACGGGGAAAACTGGCTGAAACAATTAAAAGGATATCTGTGGGAGAATTATCTGTATTTGAAACAGTATATCGAAGAGCATATTCCTCAAATCAAGGTGACACAACTGCAGGGAACCTATCTGGTGTGGCTGGATTGTCGAAACCTGTATTCCGACCGGCGGGAGCGAAACGAGCTGATAAAAAGAAAAGCCGGGCTTTGGCTCAGTGAAGGAATTGTATTCGGCGAAGAAGGCAGAGGATTCGAGCGGCTGAATCTGGCATGTACGAGAAAAACTCTCAAAACGGCGCTTCAAAGATGGAAAGAAGCGATAAATTCGCAATCCGTGTGACGGTTTTCGGCGGATTTTGCAGCCGCGGAAAATGTTCGCAATTCAAGCGGTTCTTTTGTTTGCATTCTATGAATTGTATGCTATAATGCATGTGTAAAAAAATATGGAGGTTGGTTAAACATGGCTAAAAAATGGGTTTATCTTTTTACGGAAGGCGACGGAAGTATGAGGAATCTGTTGGGTGGTAAGGGTGCAAACCTTGCGGAGATGACGAAACTCGGTCTTCCGGTACCACAGGGATTTACAGTTTCTACGGAAGCCTGTACTCAGTATTATGAGGACGGTAAGAAGATCAATGATGAAATCATCGGTCAGATTATGGAAAACATCACGAAGATGGAGGAAATCACCGGCAAGAAGTTCGGTGATAAGGAGAATCCACTGCTGGTTTCCGTGCGTTCCGGTTCCAGAGCATCCATGCCGGGTATGATGGATACCATTCTGAACTTAGGTTTGAACGATGAGGTGGTGGAAACACTTGCCGAAAAATCCGGAAATCCTCGCTGGGCTTATGACTGTTACAGAAGATTTATTCAGATGTATTCCGATGTCGTGATGGAAGTCGGAAAGAAGTATTTTGAAGAGCTCATCGATCATATGAAGGAAGAGAAGGGTGTGACCGAAGATACGCAGCTTACCGCAGAGGATCTGAAGGCGCTTGCCGAGCAGTTCAAGGGCGAGTACAAGGCGAAACTCGGCACCGATTTCCCGAGCGATGCCAAGGAGCAGTTGCTCGGCGCGGTGAAGGCGGTTTTCCGTTCCTGGGACAATCCTCGTGCAAATGTGTATCGTCGTGACAATGATATCCCTTATTCATGGGGTACGGCGGTGAATGTACAGATGATGGCATTCGGTAATCTCGGCGATACATCCGGTACCGGTGTTGCATTTACCAGAGATCCGGCTACGGGCGAGAAGAAACTCATGGGCGAATTCCTGATCAACGCGCAGGGTGAGGACGTGGTTGCCGGTGTGCGTACACCGCAGCACATCGATCAGCTGAAAGAGGTTATGCCGGAAGTATACGACGAGTTCGTCGGAATCTGCAACAAGCTTGAGAACCATTACAGAGATATGCAGGATATGGAGTTTACCATTGAGAACAGGAAACTCTACATGCTTCAGACCAGAAACGGCAAGAGAACCGCATTTGCAGCACTCAAGATCGCCTGCGATCTGGTGGATGAGGGCATGATCAGCGAAGAGAAGGCGGTTTCCATGATCGATCCGAGAAACCTGGATACTCTTTTGCATCCGACTTTCGATACGGAGGCGATTAAGACGGCCACCGAAATCGGCAAGGCACTTGCCGCATCTCCGGGAGCTGCAAGCGGACAGATCGTATTTACTGCAGAAGATGCCAAGAACTGGGCGGCTGCCGGAAAGAAGGTGGTACTTGTAAGACTTGAGACATCTCCGGAGGATATCGAGGGAATGAAAGCGGCTCAGGGTATCTTGACCGTGCGCGGCGGTATGACATCACATGCGGCAGTGGTTGCCCGCGGTATGGGTACCTGCTGTGTATCCGGATGTACGGATATCAAGATGGATGAGGAGAACAAGGTATTTACGCTCGGCGGCAAGACCTATCACGAGGGCGATGTCATTTCCTTCGATGGTACCACGGGACGTATTTATGACGGAGCGATTCCGACCGTTGAGGCGAAGATCGGCGGTGAATTCGGAAGAATCATGGAGTGGGCGGACAAGTACAGAACTTTGAAAGTTCGTACCAATGCGGATACTCCGGACGATGCGAAAAAAGCGAAGGAACTCGGTGCGGAAGGCATCGGTCTTTGCCGCACGGAGCATATGTTCTTTGAGGGCGACAGAATTGACGCATTCCGTGAGATGATTTGTTCCGACACACTGGAAGAGAGAGAGAAGGCGCTTGCCAAGATTCTTCCGGTTCAGCAAAAGGACTTCGAGGGCATCTATGAAGCGCTGGAGGGACATCCGGTTACCATTCGTTTCCTTGACCCGCCTTTGCATGAGTTCGTTCCTACCGAAGAAGCGGACATCGAGAAGCTTGCCAATGCCATGGGCAAGACAGTAGCGCAAATCAAGGACATCATTGCAAGTCTTCATGAGTTCAACCCGATGATGGGACACAGAGGATGCCGTTTGACCGTTACTTATCCGGAAATCGCCAAGATGCAGACTTTGGCGGTGATTCGCGCGGCAATCAATGTACAAAAGGCACATCCGGAATGGAAGATTTGCCCTGAGATCATGATCCCGCTGGTGGGAGAAGTGAAGGAGCTGAAGTTCGTGAAGGACGTGGTGGTTTCCACGGCGGATGCGGAGATTGCGGCATCGGGTGTTGCTCTTAAGTACGAAGTAGGTACCATGATTGAGATTCCGAGAGCATGTATCACGGCAGATGCGGTTGCGAAGGAAGCGGAGTTCTTCTGCTTCGGTACCAATGACCTTACACAGATGACCTACGGATTCTCCAGAGATGACGCAGGCAAGTTCCTGGATGCATACTATGAGACCAAGATCTTCGAGAACGATCCGTTCTCCAGACTGGATCAGGTCGGAGTCGGCAGCCTGATGAAGACAGCCATCGAGCTTGGCAAGAAGACAAGACCGGAGCTTCACATCGGTATCTGCGGCGAGCACGGCGGAGATCCTTCTTCCGTAGAGTTCTGCCACAAGATCGGACTTGACTATGTTTCCTGTTCTCCGTTCCGTGTGCCGATCGCAAGACTTGCGGCAGCACAGGCAGCGATTGCGGAAAAGAAGAACTAATTTACATTACATTTATTTCCGCAATCTTCAGCGGGAGCGGATGTGAGAGCTTTTACGGCGAAATGCCCGCCATGTGAAAAGATTATCGGATTTAAAAGAATACAGCGAAAGATGACATATATGGTTCTGCGTGGGAAAGCATTTATTGCTTTCCCACGTTTCATGTCCGGGAATAAACTTTTAAAAATCCATTCACGCTTTAATGGGCCTGTGAAGAAATGATTTTTACGATCGTTGAATCTACGGTTTGCTGTTGCGGCAAGTCCTGTATCTGTTCGGAGGATGAAATACATCCAACTACATCATTTCATAAAAATTGAGGCAGTTAACATTGACAATGAGTATATTGGATGTTATGATTCAAATGCGTCATGATAGCCTGTTATGAGTGAATTGATGTTTGAATGAGGATGTTGCAATGAGAAATTTTGATTACAGTAAAAAGTGGGAAAAACTGCTGACGCCGGAAATCGTGGCATTGCTTACGCAGATCCATGAGTATAAAGGCAAGCAGTTACTTTTTGTAGAAACGAAGGCGGATACGCTGACACAACTTGTCGAGATAGCCAGGATCCAGAGTACCAAGGCATCCAACAAGATGGAAGGTATCTATACTTCCGACGACAGATTGAAAGCGCTTGTTAAGGATAAGATTACTCCACAGACGCGAAACGAGAGAGAGATTACCGGATACAGGGATGTGCTGAATACAATCCATGAAAGCCACGATTATATTTCGATACGGCCGAATAGAATCCTTCAGCTTCACAGAGATCTTTACAAATTTGAAGGTTATGATATCGGCGGAAAGTATAAATCCGCAGACAATATCATCGAGGAAGCAGACGAACAGGGCAACAAGTTCGTGAGATTCAGACCGGTTCCTGCATGGGAAACGCCTGAGTCAATCGAGAATCTTTGCAACGAGTTTGATAAAGCACTCGGAACCGGAATCATCGATCCGCTGCTTTTAATACCGATGTACATATTGGATTTTCTTTGTATCCATCCGTTTCATGACGGCAACGGCAGAATGAGCAGACTCCTTACTCTGCTGATGCTGTACAGAGCCGGATATATCGTAGGAAAGTATATCAGTATCGAGCATCTGATAGAGAAAACCAAGGCTTCCTATTACGAATGTTTGCAGGAAAGCTCTCTCAACTGGCATGAAGAAGAGAATAACTACGAACCGTTTGTGAAATATATGCTCGGAGTTGCAGTAGCAGCATACAGAGATTTTTCGGACAAGGTAGAAACTCCGATTACCGGAGGTCTTTCGAAGCCGGAACGTGTGGCTGAACTCATCAAGAACACCTACGGTGAGATCACAAAGTCGCAGATTATGGAAAAATGCCCTGACATCAGCCGCATAACCGTAGAAAGAGCACTGTCAGAACTTCTGTCATCGGAAAGCATTATAAAAATCGGTGGAGGCAGATATACAAAATATGTTTGGAACAGAGACAAGGAATAAAGGAGAACAATAATGACCGGAGAACTTGGAAATAAGATTGACAGTTTGTGGGAGATTTTCTGGAACGGAGGAATCACAAATCCACTTGATGTTGTGGAGCAGATGACGTACCTTATGTTCATAAAGGATCTGGACGATACCGACAATCTCCGCGCAAAGGAAGCCGCCATGCTGGGACTTTCGTACAAGAGCATATTTGCGGATGAAGTTGAAATCGGGGATCGCAAGGTTGACGGTAATCAGCTTAAGTGGTCTACATTTCACGATTTCCCGGCACAAAGAATGTATTCGGTTGTCCAGGAATGGGTATTTCCTTTTATAAAGAGTCTTCACGGAGAAAAGAACTCTGCATACAGCAAATACATGGATGATGCAATCTTTAAGGTAAATACTCCTTTGATGTTTTCCAAGATTGTGGATGCCATGGATGAGATCTATTCCATGATGGAAGAACTTCATCAGGCAGATATCCGAGGTGATGTGTATGAGTATCTTCTTTCCAAGATTGCGCAGTCCGGTGTTAACGGTCAGTTCAGAACACCGAGACATATTATCCGTATGATGGTGGAAATGATGGATCCGAAGCCGACAGACTTTATCTGCGATCCCGCTTGCGGAACTTCCGGATTCCTTGTTACCAGTGGAGACTACTTAAGAGAGAAATACAAGAAGGAAATTCTTCTTGATAAACAGAACAGAAATCATTTTATGAATGACATGTTTCACGGCTATGATATGGACAGAACCATGCTTCGTATCGGTGCCATGAATATGATGACTCACGGTGTTGAGAATCCTTTTATCGAGTATCGTGACAGCTTATCCGACCAGAATCCGGATAAGGAAATGTATTCTCTCATTTTGGCGAACCCGCCGTTTAAGGGGAACCTCGATGCGGATACCGTATCAACAGACCTTCAGAAGGTATGTAAGACCAAGAAGACAGAGCTTTTATTCCTGGCATTATTTGTAAGAATGCTGAAGATTGGAGGTAGATGTGCGTGCATCGTTCCGGACGGAGTGCTCTTTGGATCTTCCAACGCACATAAGGCTATCCGAAAGGAAATCGTAGAGAACCAGCGACTTGAGGCTGTTATCTCCATGCCTTCCGGTGTGTTTAAGCCTTACGCCGGGGTTTCAACAGGAATACTTATCTTTACCAAGATCGGTCACGGCGGAACGGATGATGTATGGTTCTACGATATGACGGCAGACGGCTTCAGCCTTGATGATAAGCGTACTGAAATCAAGGATAATGATAT
>JBHAEV010000210.1:0-2668 GCA_041855735.1 Lachnospiraceae bacterium | reverse complement strand
TACTTAAAGCCGATTTTCTCTTTTTGAATCTTCAAAGTATTGCATATATCCGGTGAAAATCCTACACCGGTCGAGAAGAAAACATCGTTTTTTCTGAACGGAAAATCATACAAAGCGGAATTCTTTGTCGTTTCCGTTACGTTTTTGAGTCTGCGATTATCATAGTAATCGATCATTTTATTTCTGATATTTTCCGGCATGATACTTGCGAGCATCCAATAAATCTGCCCGTTTGTGTATACCTGTTTGTCCGTATCTTTTAATCCCGCTTTCTGTTTGTACAGATAAACAAAAACCGATCCGAGCACGCTGAATGCAAAATCGATGCTCTGATGCAGCAACAGTTCAAGCATCAAAAACCGATCGATCAATATATAGCCGACATTTGTAAATGCAATAAACCTCATATGCGGATACAGTCTTCCCATATTTCTTGCAAGCAGCAGCTGTGTTCTGAGTATTCCGCTGACATGCCCTCCATATATCGCCTGCCCGAAAACCAAACTCAAATCATAGTAAAAATGTTTATCCGAAGAATCATCATCCCGGGCATAAAACTCTGTCAGATATTCATTCAGCATTTTGCCGCAGTCACTCCAATGTACAGGCTTATACTCTCTTTGAATTCTTTCATTCTTCTCGCGAATAATATCATGGTTTGCCGCAAAATACTTTATGTTCTCTGCCCACGCCCGTGTGTCGTCCGGCTTCACATATTCCACCAAATCGCCGCCGATCTCTCTCAGCGGATCCACGTCGGAAGCCAGACAGAACTTACCATGCTCCAGAGATTCCGGAAGCGTCAAGCTCCAGCCCTCATACCATGTCGGAAGCATGGTAAACAAGCAATTTTGATAGAGCACAACCAGCTCTTCATCCGTCGGTCTCGCAAAGCGGATTTTGTTTTTGACACGAATATCGATCTCCATTGCTTCCGAAAGCCAGGGATCTCCGTATTTCCCGCCGACAATCACCCAGGTCGGTATCTCTTTTTCATCCATCATATCAACCAGCATGGTGTAGGCATGATACACGGTACTGTAATTTTTCTTCGCATCCACAGTTCCTACCGACAGAATATAATCACCCTTAATCTTGTATTTCTTTCGAATTTCCGAGACAGAAGCATTCTCTCCGGCTTCTGCCACGTCGGAGCCGAATTTCATGCATCGCGACGGTTTGATCGGCAAATCCAATTTTTTGAAAAACTTTTCCGCATCTCGTCGAGCCGTATTTCCGCCATACAGAAGATAATCACAGTTATTGACCATCCACAGCAGATAACGCTCAAATCCATCTTTTCCGGCATATAGTGGAGCCGTATTCTCATTCGTAAGCACCAGATCATAAATCAGACTGACCACCCTGAAATCAATTACTTCATTCTTGACTGCGGAAATCAGTTTTTCTTTGATAATCCCCTCATAAGAGTACCATCCCGCACAAAACAGCATATCCCCTTCCGAAAACGGATGTTTCTTCAGCTCACAATATTCTTGCGTCTTTTTATTTCCATCCTCCTTATTATCCCCTTTGTCCGCAAGTCTTCCGTGGAGCACCAATTGTCTTGCCATGGAAGCGGTTTTGATCGGTGCGTATACCAATCCCCCCATTATCAGAGCCAAAGGCTTGAGAAAAAGCGGGACTCTCGAATAACTCATTCTCAAAAACTGCCGGATTCGATCCAGTCTTCCCCCCGAATACGCATACGCATCCTTTAATCCCTCCGGATACTTCATGGAAGAGGGCGCTTTTTCTTTGTGATTTCTCCCCATCTTTTCCAAGTATGCATCACCGACTTTTTTCGCATTCCAAAGCCATTCCAATTCCTCGTGCTTAATTTCGACATACCCGGTCATTGTTGCACGGCAAAATCTGATATCTTTATTCACTGCGTGAAGATTTTTCGCCATCTCCAGCTCCGCACGAATGATTCCGACGAGTCCGCCCTGCCAAACCGACATTGAATACGTCATATCCATCCAAATTGCCATTGCTGTTATTCCCCCATCATATATTTTGTATATGCCTCGTGCACCGATTTCGGTTCACCTTCCTGTTCGATCTTCCCATCCTTAATCCAAATGCTGCGTTCACATATTTCTTCGATTTGCCCGAGCGAATGCGACACGATGACAATAGTCGTTCCGTTGCGCTTAATCTCCTTCAGTTTGCCAAAGCATTTTGCCTGAAAATGCATATCACCGACAGCCAAAATCTCATCGATCAGCAGAATATCCGCATCCACATTGATGGCAACCGCAAATGCCAAGCGCATATACATTCCCGACGAATACGTTCTGACCGGATTGTCAATACAATATTCCAATTCCGAAAAATCAATAATATCCCGCAATCGATTGTCAATCTCTTTCCGACTCAATCCGAAAATTGCGGCATTGGTATATATATTGTGAAGACCGCTCATATCGGGATGGAAGCCTGCTCCCAGCTCAATCAGGCTGGATACTCTCCCCTTCATTTCGATGCTTCCGGAATCCGGATACATAATCTTGGTCAGAAGCTTTAATGTCGTACTTTTCCCACAGCCGTTTTTCCCGATCAGTCCGATTGCCTCGCCTTTTTTTACCTGAAAGCTGATATCGTTTAAGACGGTTCTTTCTTCAAATTCTCTTCTCGCCTTAAACAAAGCCAAATCCTTTAATGT
>JBHAEV010000209.1:0-3433 GCA_041855735.1 Lachnospiraceae bacterium | reverse complement strand
GGATATGCGATGAAACTCGAAAGCCTGAACAATCTGGTTTGCAGGGACATTGATATTCCGATTGTGTTTGTTACCGGAACCGGTTTCATACTCTGGTCCAATAAAAAAATGGATGAGATTCTGAAAGCCGGAAAAGTGTTCAAACCGGAGAATATTAAGGGGATGTTCAAGGAAGTCAGCTTGGAAAGACTTTCCGTCATCCGGACAAAAGATGAGATAAAAAGTGAATACAATGACCGAAAGTACCGCATTTTGGTGGTAAAGGATTTTTATCGGGATGAAGCGATTTACGAACTGTATTTTTACGATGAAACGGATTTGCTGAATCTGCGCGAAGATCTGGTGGATGAAAGAATTGCGGTCGGTCTTATCTATCTTGACAATATTGAAGAAGCGATGCAAAGTACGGACGAATTGCGGCGTTCGATGCTTCCGGTTCTGGTGGATCGAAGAATCGAGCTTTACATCAATAAGATGCACGGAATTTTGCAGAAATTGGAGAAAGACAAGTATTTCTTTATTATTCAAAGAAATGAACTCAAGGTTTTGGAGGAAAAGCGTTTTGACATCCTGGAGGATATTAAGACGGTAAACATCGGAAATGAGATACCGATTACGATGAGTATCGGCATCGGTGCGGATTCCGATACCTATGACCGAAATTACGATTTTGCTAGGATGGCGATGGACAGCGCTCTTGGTCGCGGCGGGGATCAGGCGGTGATCCGGGAAGGTCAGGAAACGCGGATGTATGGCGGCAAATCGCAGACAGTGGAGCGTACGACCAGAGTGAAGGCGAGAGTCAAGGCACAGACATTGAGAGATTTGATGCTTTCAAAGTCTAGAGTCATCGTTATGGGACATCGAAACATGGATATTGACTGTTTCGGAGCGGCAATCGGCATTTGGAGAATCGCCACGGCATTGGAGAAGAAGGCGAATATCGTCAAGGGAGACATCAATGCTTCGCTTTTGCCGATGTACAATCGCTTTATGACCGCAGAGTATCCCGCAGATTTGTTTATCAGCAAGGAAAATGTGGAAGAAGTCATCGATGAGAACACCATGTTGGTGGTGGTGGATGTGAACCGTCCGAGCATTACGGAATTTCCGGAATTGTTAAAGCAAATCAAGACCATCGTGGTACTTGATCATCACCGCCAGAGTGTGGAAACCATATCGGCGACCTTCTCCTATGTGGAGCCATATGCCTCCAGTGCCTGTGAAATGGTCAGTGAAATCGTGCAGTATATCATCGACGACGTGAAGTTAAGACCTGCGGAAGCCGATGCGATGTATGCCGGGATCGTGGTTGATACGCAAAGCTTTATGAATCAGACCGGCGTTCGTACCTTCGAGGCGGCGGCATTCCTTCGGAGAAAGGGAGCGGACATGGTGCGTGTGAGAAAAATGTCTCGTGAGAGTCTTTCCAGCTATCGCGCCAAGGCGGAGGCCATTAATAATGCACAGATTCTGGAAGGTGCATTTGCATTCAGCGTGTGTACGGCATCCCTGACGGACAATCCGATTGTGGCATGTGCACAGGCGGCGAATGAACTTCTGAATGTGGACGGCGTGAAGGCGAGCTTTGTATTGACGGATTATAAGAATAAGATTTATTTGAGTGCAAGATCGATTGATGAAATCAATGTGCAGATGATTGTGGAAAAACTGGGCGGCGGAGGACATCGAAACGCTGCGGGATATCAGTTTGAAAACATGAACATACAACAAGCGATGACGGTAATCAAAGATTTGGTTACCGATATGTTGAGAAAAGGGGAACTGTAAATGAAAGTCATTTTATTGGAAGATGTAAAGGCGCTCGGGAAAAAGGGCGAAATCGTGGAAGCAAGTGAGGGATATGCAAGAAATTTTTTGATTTCCAAAAAGAAAGCATTGGAAGCGACTCCCGCAAACCTGAACACATTAAAACTGCAAAAGGCGAATGCGGACAGATTGGCGGCGGAAGCTCTGGCAGCCGCCGGGGAACTTGCAAAAAAGCTTGCCGAGAGCGAGGTGAATGTGGCGATTAAGGGCGGCAAGGACGGAAAGACATACGGCTCCGTTTCTACGAAAGAGGTGTATCAGGCCATCAAGGATCAGCTCGGACTGGAAGTGGATAAAAAGAAGATTGTCATTTCGGATTCCATCAAAACCTTCGGGGAGCATACTGTAGTCATTAAATTACACAAGGATGTGGCTGCCAATCTTAAGGTGAGGGTCGTGGAGGAATAGTATGGAAGAAGGACTTTTGAAAAGAGTTCTCCCGCATAATATCGAGGCGGAGCAGTCCGTACTCGGCTCCATCCTTATGGACAATAAAACCATATCTTCCGTTTCGGATTTTCTTGTCAGCGAGGATTTCTATTCCAGACAGTATGGGATCATATACGAGACCATTGTCGAACTGTATCAGGAAGGGAAGATGATTGACTTTCTGGTTCTGGCGGATCGTTTAAAAAAGAAGGATCTGCCGCCGGAAGCATCCGGGCTTTCCGTGCTTGCCGGACTTGTGGACAATGTGCCGACAACGGTGAATATCAAAGAATATGCCAATATCGTACATGAAAAATCGGTGATGAGAAAACTGATTCGAGTGAATGAGGAGATTGCAAATCTCTGCTATGCCGGAAAGGAAGATTTTGAAGAGATCCTTGCCAAAGCGGAGAAGGATATCTTTGCGGTTGTACAGAACAAATCTTCTTCGGAATTTGTACCGATGGAGAGAATCGCCAGAACGGTGCTTGAAAATATCGAAAGGGCAAGCCGTTCCAAAGAGCCGATTACCGGTGTTCCGTCCGGATTTATTGATCTTGACTATATGACGAACGGTTTTCAGCCTTCGGATTTTATTCTGATTGCGGCAAGACCGTCCATGGGTAAGACGGCATTTGTACTGAATGTATTGCAGCATGTGGCATCCAGAAAGAAAATCGACTGTGTATTCTTCTCTCTGGAGATGAGTAAGGAACAATTGGTTTCCCGTATGATATCCATGCAGTCGGGGATCGATGCAAGCTTGCTCAGACGTGGAGATTTGTCCGACAATCAATGGATGGACCTGGTGGAAGGTACGATTGAGGTCGGAAATTTCCGAATCACCATCGATGAAACACCGGGAATCAGCATCAATGAACTGCGAAGCAAATGCCGAAAGCTGAAGATGGAAAAAGATATCAAGCTGGTCATTATTGACTATTTGCAGCTGATGAGCGGTTCCGGAAAAAAAACGGACGGACGCCAGCAGGAAATTTCGGAGATATCCAGAAATCTCAAAGCCATTGCCAGAGAACTGCAAGCTCCGGTGATCGCACTCTCCCAGCTTTCCCGTGCCTGTGAAACCAGAACGGATCATAGACCGATGCTGTCCGATCTCAGAGAATCGGGAGCGATCGAGCAGGATGCCGATCTGGTTATGTTTTTGTATCGG
>JBHAEV010000208.1:0-4134 GCA_041855735.1 Lachnospiraceae bacterium | reverse complement strand
GTCGGAAAAGGAAGCCGGAGGACATCCTGCAGCCACGGAATTTGCAACTTCATTTGCTGCAAGTCCGGGCATCCGGATTGCCGAACCGAAAATCCTGATTCCGGTATTTCCGGGTACCAATTGCGAGTACGATTCGGCAAGAGCTGCCAAAAGAGCCGGACTGGAACCGGAAATAGTGGTCATTAAAAATCTGTCCGCCAAGGATATTTCCGATTCGGTGGACTATATGGCAAAGAGAATTGCAAATTCACAGATTGTTTTTATTCCGGGAGGCTTCTCGGGAGGGGATGAGCCGGACGGGTCGGCAAAATTCATTACTTCCTTTTTCCGAAATCCGAAGATCGCCGAAGAAGTGGAGAAACTTCTGGAAAACAGAAAGGGTTTGATGGCAGGCATTTGCAACGGATTCCAGGCCTTGGTAAAGCTCGGGCTTCTGCCTTTCGGAAAGATTACAAACACCGACGAGAGCTTCCCGTCCGTGACCTTTAATACGATCGGCAGGCATCAGTCGAAGATCGTTTATACAAAGATTGCGGCAAATAACGGACCGTGGCTGCGCTACACAAATGTCGGGGAGATTTATGCCGTGCCGGTATCCCATGGAGAGGGCAGATTTATATGGGATGAGGAATCTGCGGCGGCTTTGCAAAAAAGCAAACAGGTGGCGACGCAGTATGTGGACTTTGACGGCAATCCGACAATGGACATCGCGTTCAATCCGAATGCTTCGCTTTTCGCCATCGAGGGTCTGACCTCAAAAGATGGCAGGATTTTCGGCAAAATGGGGCATTCCGAGAGATTGGACCGGGGAATTTATAAGAATGTACCCGGAGAATATGATATTCGGATGTTTGAAGGCGCAAAAGACTATTTTGCATAAATCGGTCAATCACGTTGATCGAATAAAATACGGTTGATTTCCGAAGCGAAAATCATTAAAATAAGGACTAAGAGTTTATCTCGGTCGGATGAGACGAACACGAAATGTGGGAGTATTCTCCGACTGAGATAACGTTGTTTTGTGTCTGCGGTTTTGTACGGCAGAAATGATGGATTTGTGAAGACGGTATCAGGAGAGAATATTGACAAAGCGATTACTTGGCGCGATAAAAGGGATCAGGGAGAAAGAGATTGACAGTTTTGAGGAATTTTTCTTTCTGACACATAAGGGGATGTATCAATTTCTGAGCGCATGCGAAGAAGACGAAGAAAAGGTTTGGGAATATTTAAAGCAGGTTTATGTAAAGGTTTGGAAAGAAAACGATCGATTGCCGGGCGATGCGGACCTGGAGAGTTGGCACAGGAGTATGGCTTTGTATGTGACGGACAAATCGAAGGAGGAACTCCCGGAAAAAGGGAAGATCACACCGAATCAGAATCTGGAGGAACGGTTCGAAACCTTTTTTGTGGAAATTGAAGATGAATTGGGATTTTTGGATTCCGACGGTTATTATTTGGAAGATGAAAAAGAGAGTATTCCATCCGGGCCGGTAAAAGAAAGAAAAACAAAATGGATTTCACTCGGCATATTTTCGATGCTTTTGGTTGCAACGGCGGTTCTGGCATTTCAGGTGATGCAATCGTCGAAAAAAGATGCGGAATCTCTTCTGAAAACGGAGCCGATGATGGTTCCGGCCACATCCGTCGCAACCACGCAGACGAATACCCCGAAAGCGGAGAATGCGGACGATTCCGATGCGGCAAAATTCGGATGGAATCAATACAAAGACGGGTGGAAATACAAGAATGCGGACGGAAAATTCGTACTGGAGGACTGGCTGGAAGAAGAGGGAAAGGTGTATTATCTGAACGAATCCGGCTATATGGCGGTCGGGACTCTTCATCTCGGTGTGCAAAATTTCACCTTTGACCAAAGCGGGGAATTGGAAGAAATCAGCCGTTTTACTTATGAGATTGAGCAGAATGAAACGGATCTCGGAAGACAGTTGGTTCAGCAGGGGATGTCGGATTTAAAGACATTTATTGTGGACAATTCCATTGTCAAAAAAAACGGATGGATTTATTATTTATCGAGAAAAAATCCGGAGGCATTGCCCGATTTCTGCCGTCTTCAGGACGGTGCGGGGGTATTGGAAGAGATCGCACAGGGAGTGAGCGGATACATTCTTGTGGGAGAGCATGCATGGTATTACAAAGATGAAAAAATGCAATACTTTATGACGCTCAATAAGGCATCTTCGGCAACCGATCAGGTAACGGTAACCGATGCGAATGAACGATTTATATTGAAAGATGCGCAAGGGAATCCGGTCAGCATTCAGGAAAGTGAAAGCGTTCAAATCGGGCCGAGAATTTATCATCTGAAACAAGGTGAGATCGTATCGGTGGAAAGGATTCCGACAACTCTGGGTTCCTATACCTTTATTCGAAGCAATGCGGACTATGACAACAATATATATACCGAGGACGGAAAGAAGTTTTTAACGCAGGGATATTGGATTACCGACATGTGTCTGGTCGGAAATGAATTGTACTACTCCACCATCATTCGTTTTGATGCACAGAAGAAACCGGTCAGTCAATTGTACAAGATTGACATTAATACCGGAGAAAGACGTGCAATCAGCGGAATTTTTGAGGGCAGGGTCAACAAGATGTATTATTATCCGGAAAATGCCGCGATCTTTATGGAGTATTCTCCGATCGGTGCGGAGCATACTTTCGGACGTATTCTGGAATTCGATATCAATCAAAACAAACTGTATCTCATTCATGATGAGGAGCAAAGAGCGCAAAAGGGGGTTTCGGACAGGAGCAGGCTGAGAGTGATCACAACGGATGAGAACAATCTGTACGCCTATATTGAGGAAGGAACCTACAATCCGTCGAAGAAGGACATGGATGTCCGCGCAATCTATACGCTGCAACTCGATTTACAAAATAAAGCGGAGATGCCGCAGGAATAGAGAAAAAAGCATTTTGGACGATTCTGAAATGCTTTTTTCTGACAAAACCGCTTCGGATCGGTTTTGCGTCAGAGAAAGGGAAGGATGAATTTGTCGAAAAACAGCGGTTTATCGGAAAAGATACATAATTATGTACAAAGGGATATATATCCCATGCATATGCCGGGGCATAAGAGAAATATGCCGGCAAGTTTGCAGGAAAAGCTGAGCCGAATCTGGGAAATGGATCTGACGGAGGTGGAGGGAAGCGACTCCTTGCATCATGCAAAGGGGATTATCAAAGAAGCGCAGGATTATGCCGCGTCCGTTTACGGTGCGAAAGAAAGCTTTTTTTTGGTCAACGGCAGCACCTGCGGCATATTGTCCGCCATTCATGCCTGTGCCGATTCGAAACGCTCCAAAATCATTATGGCAAAAGAATCGCATATGAGCGCCTACAATGCGATAAGCTTGAATCGTTTGGAGCCGGTTTTGATCGAGTCCTATACGGCAGGGGTGTACGAAGCGGATTTTGCGAGTACAACAGAGTTAACCTTTTCGGCAGGGGTCAATACAAAACTTCTGTATTCTGCCATCGAAAAACATCACAGGGATGCCTGCGCGGTCTTTATCACATCTCCGACATATGAGGGAATGGTATCGGACATTCAAAATATTGCGGAGTTTGCACACCGCCATCGCCTGCCGCTGATTGTGGACGAGGCGCATGGTGCGCATCTGAGATTTATGAAAGAGTTCACCGGCATTTCTTCGGCAATCAATCTGGGAGCGGACATCGTGATTCAAAGTGTACATAAGACATTGCCGGCTTTGACGCAATCCGCAATTTTGCATCTTTCGGATTCCAAATTTACGGACCGTGAAAAAATCAGGGAAAGTTTAATGATTTTCGAAAGCAGTTCGCCGTCCTATGTCCTGATGAGCTCTATTGATCTGGCAATTCGGTATATGGCAGGCGCAAAGCGGGAAATCGGACGGCTTTTTCAAATGCGGAAAGAATTTTACGACAAATGCAGGGCATTACAAAATGTCAAAGTCGCACAGGAATATCGGATTTACGGAGATGACGACCAATGCGACACATTTTTTCCGGCCGTTTGGGATATGTTAAAAGTTGTGGTATACTCAAAGAGATTGCAGGGAAGGGAATTGGCAGACCTGCTTCGAAACGATTATTTGCTGGAGCCGGAAATGGCTGCGGGGGATT
>JBHAEV010000207.1:0-21916 GCA_041855735.1 Lachnospiraceae bacterium | reverse complement strand
CAAAGATGGGATTTTATCACATATTTTAAAATATATCAAGCTAAAAGATGGTGTTGACAATAAAAAATTTCACATATAAGATGATATACGAAATAGCACGAAAACAGGAGGTTTTGGAGAAACAGCCGGTGGCAGCCGGATGTTTCTTTCGGATGTTTGGACAGATGAATGACATTATGGTGAGTATTTGCTGCATTGCATACAATCAGGAGCAATACATTCGGCAGACTCTGGAAAGTTTTTTGAGTCAGAAAACGGACTTCGCAATCGAGATCGTAATACATGACGATGCATCCACGGATCGTACCGCAGAGATTATCCGTGAATATGAATTGAAATACCCGGATTTGATTCGAGCCATGTATCAGCAGCAGAATCAGTATTCCAAAGGGGTGACCAATCCGAGCGGTGCCTTCAACTATCCGAGAGCAAGGGGCAAGTATATTGCCATGTGTGAGGGGGATGATTACTGGATTGACGAGAACAAACTGCAGAAGCAGGTGAGCTATATGGAAGCCCATCCAAAGTGCAGCATGTGCTGTCACAGTGCGAAAGTCGAAGTGGTGGACGGATCCTATACCGAAGCGACGGTTCGCCCGTATAAGCAGAGTAAAATCATACCGGCGGATCAGATCATTGATAAAAAGTCGGGAATTCCCACGGCTTCGCTGTTGTTTCGCACATCATTGGTTCAGCCGGTTCCGGATTACTATACCAAATGCCCGGTCGGAGATATTCCGCTGCAGCTTTTGTTTGCTTCGAAAGGCAGTGTTTACTATTTTGATGAAATGATGAGCGTATACCGGATCGGAGATAAAGAGAGCTGGACGGTACGCGGCAGAAGCGGAGATTATCCGGCGAAGCAGGAAACCTACTATTTGCGGATGAAAGAAATGTACGAGAGTTTTGATATGCAGACCGGATACCGGTATCACGAATCGATTGAAAGAGCCGTAAAGCGGCTTCGTTTTTTGACCTATGTCAATACAAAACAGTATTCTTACATTTTTGCACGGGAATACCGGGAGTTTTATTCGGATTTGAGTTTTCACACCCGATTTTTTATTCGTTTTGAATATCATTTGCCCGGGATTTACCGTGCAGTTCGCATGGCGGCGAGAAAATGGAGCGAAAGAAAGGCAGGAAAATGGGATTAGAAAGGATTTACAATGCATATAAGGACATTCCCCTGAAGACGGAGATCTACAGACTGATGGAGCACTCCGGCAGTCAGATTTATATCAAAAGAGATGATAACATACCGTATTCCTACGGAGGAAACAGTGTCCGAATTGCCGTGGAATTCTTCAGGGATATGTATGAGAAAAACTCCGATGCGGTGATTTCTTACGGTTCCAGACATTCCAATATCAACCGTGTGATATCGCAGTTGGCAAAGGATGCCGATATTCCCTGCAGACTTGTGACATCCCTGGTGGATTCGGAATTTCACTATGTGATGCGGGCATATCAGAATCAGCTGGTTCAGGGTGAGACGGCCGCAAAATTCAAAAAGCACAGAAATGAGGAGCTGGCGGATCGATGCGGCGCCATGAGAACCTACTGCAAAAAGAGCGAGGTCCGGCAGACCTTGGAAGAGGTGATGGCACAGCTGCGAACCCAGAAGAAAAATTATTATTATATTTACGGAAATTCCGAGGGAACCGGCAATGAAAATGTGGCATTGCATGCGTACGATCTGGCATACGACGAGATCGTTGCCTATGAAAAAGAAACCGGCGTGGAATTCGACTGCATTGTGGTTCCCTATGGTACCGGCATGACTTTGGAGGGACTGATCAGGGGACGGAACCGGCATCACAAAAACACGCAGATTTGCGGGGTATCCATATCCAAAGAAATCAAGGAGTTCAATCTGGAGGAGAACTATTATCTGACCGGCAAATACATTGGCGGGGGGTATGAAGTCAATGACAAAAACATCGAATCCTTTATCGAACAAATGAATATTGAACATGATATCTGCCTGGATCCGGTTTATACGGGAAAAGCATTTGACGGTATGATGCACGAGATTGAGGAATCGTGGATTTTTGGCAATATCCTGTTCATTCATACCGGAGGAATTCCGGTCTATGATGAATGGAGAGAGAATAAGGACAAAAATACGAAAAGAAAAACGCCGAAACAATCCGACATGGATTGATCGATACGGATTACAAAAAGCAGTCGAACAACGGGAGTTGTAACGACTGCTTTTTGCGATGCCGATGTGATTGTTACGGACTTGTCGCTTCCGATCCCGGTTCCGCCGTGGACTCGGTTGTTGCCGCCGTCGGCGCGGATGTGTGAACCACCGGATTTTTGGAAAGTCTTGCTTCGGTTTCGGAAGATTGTGCCGGATCGGCGGTCTCTGTCGGAGCTGCAGTTTCCGCCGGAGCGGCGGTTTCTGCCGGGGCAGAGGTTTGCGCAGCCGCAGTGGTGGATTCGGTTGCTTCGGTCTGCGCGGTATCGCCTGCGTAATCGCCTCTTGCCGTCGCCTCCGCCAACTGTGCCGCCTTGATCGCCTCGATTCTCGGAGCATCGGCAGCATCTCTTGCCGCCTGATCCGCCGCATGCTGTGCCGCCATAACCGGATCGGTCGGATCATATCGCTGTGTTCTCGGAATGACCTGTTCCACAGCCGGACGTTCAATCGGTCCCTTATCCCACATGTCTTCGTAGATGGTAACCGGGGTCTGCAACGGAACATTGGTATAAATCCAATGCGCCTCTCCCGCCTTCAGACGAATACATCCGTCGGAAACGGCTTCGTCCATGAAATTGTAAGTATCCGGATCCAATGCGGTCGGCGCTCCGGAATCCAGATAAATCAAAGAATGCATCAAAAAGCCCTTGTAGAATCGGGTCAGATACCGACAATAAATATTGTCGTGCATGATCTTGGACTGATACTTCACATAGGTATGGAAGGTGCCGAGCGGAGTATCCGGACCGTTCGTGATCTGGAAGGTTTTGAACGGAATGATAAAACCGTTGTTGCCGTCCTTTGCCAGAACGGTTAATGTTTTGGTTGCCTTGTTGATTCGGATCTGATAACTGCCCGGAAGTCCCATGATCGGCTCCAGGTCGGTAAGCAGCCTGCCGTCTTCCGCAAAATAGAACTTCTGTCCGTTGATATACTGCCAGCCCACGGCCCGGCTTCCTTCACTGAAGTAGTACTGTGCTTCGTTGAAGAACGCCCATCCGGTGTACGGCGAACCGTCAGCTCTGGAATACTGCACGCCGCCGCTTTTATCAAAATACGGTCCCTCATAGTTCGGCGCTTCCATCAAAGTGCTTGTCGGCTGTGTAAACGGAACGGTTCGGTTCCAAAGTGCGATCTTAATCGCCACGATGTATTTGTCGGTTCCGATGGTTCCCGTGGTTTGACCGTTTTTTGCCCAGTCCAGCACAGTGCCGTCATTGAGAACAACACGGTAATACACATCGGCAAGAGTCTTGGTATGTCCCTTTACCCGCAGCTGGAGAGCCTGAACCTTACTGGAATCGTCCGGATTCGGCGTGTTCTCCTTGGAGTTTTGCCAAGGCAGCCAGCCGCCTTTTTGTGTAAATACTCTGAAATAATAGCGGGCGGAACCGGAATGTTCCATATACAGTCGGGAAAAGCCGCCCGGACTGTACAGATATGTGTTGAGATTGGATTCCGTTCCGGCTATGATTCCGTTTGCCGCATTTCGAAATTCATAATGTACCATCGGGGTGATGCCGAGTATGGAATCCGGAGGATTGTTTCCCTCTCCCAATGCATCCAGTCCCGCGCTTTGAACCACTTGATCCAGATTCATCCCTTCGGGAGAAACAACATTGGTCACGGTTTTCGGCATACCATTGCCGTGGTCGACAGTGGTTGCATTCACTACGCCGAATGTAACATTCTCGTCCGCAAAAGAAACAAGGCCGGATGATGCCGAAATGCTCAATGCCAGAGCGGTTGCTATTAGGGTCGCAAGACCTCTTCTGCGCTGCATAAATATACCTCCAAAATTATTACTGCATACAGCAAAAATACAAAAACGAAACTGTATACATCGAAATAAAGTATATCATAGATGCGGTTTTAAAGCAAATATCATATGTTTACAAAAATCTGACAAAAAGATAGCGCAAAATGAAACATGCGCGAAATGTAACAAAAACAATCAAGACCCGGGTGATGACAAGATGGCCGAAATATTTTTCAAAAATTTTCGAAGAAAAATGCTTGACAGGAACAGGCAGGGATAGTATAATTCATTCTTGCAATACGTGTGCGTAGCTCAGCTGGATAGAGTACTTGGCTACGGACCAAGGGGTCGGGAGTTCGAATCTTCTCGCGCACGTTGCAAGCCTTGATATCGTCGGTGCTTTGCAGAGCGGAGCCTTGATGCATCAAGGCTTTTTTTCGTATGAGCGGGGAACGGTTGCAAACTGTTCTCAAACATAGTATTCTATGGGTATGCGATGGCATGTTTTCCGACGAAAGCCAATGGAAAGGCGTTGGCATTTGCCATACGAAAAAATGGTTTTTGCGGAATATCTGCAAGAGATGAAAATGAAATGATTAATGGAGTATTATGGATATCATAAAAACGGCAAAGCTGATTTTTGACTATGTGACCAATGCGGAAACCGAGGAAGACAGAGAAGTAAAGCGGGCAATCGATACGGTGGATATTGAGATTGAGGAAGGAAGTTTCGTATCCGTTTTGGGGCATAACGGTTCCGGAAAATCGACATTGGCAAAGCATCTGAACGGGATCTTGCTGCCCACGGAGGGAACGGTTTGGATTTCGCAGATGGATACCGCCAATGATGCGAGTTTATTGAACATTCGAAAAAGTGTGGGAATGGTATTTCAAAATCCGGACAATCAGATTATCGGAAATATCGTGGAGGAGGATGTCGCATTCGGACCCGAAAACATCGGCATCCCGACGGAGGAGATCTGGAAGAGGGTGGAGAAAAGTCTGAACGATGTGGGGATGAATGCGTATCGGCTGCGCTCTCCGAACAAGCTGTCCGGAGGACAAAAACAAAGGGTTGCAATTGCGGGGATTATGGCGATGCGGCCCAAGTGCATTGTTTTGGACGAGCCGACCGCGATGCTGGATCCGAACGGGAGAAAGGAAGTGATTCAGACCATTCATGAGTTGAACAAGGCGGAGAAGATTACCGTCCTTTTGATTACCCACTATATGGAAGAGGTCATTCATTCCGATCGTGTGGTGGTGATGAATCAGGGGAAGGTGGTTATGGACGGAACGCCGAAGGAGATCTTTTCCGAAGTGGAAAAGCTCAGAGAATTGCGTCTGGATGTGCCTGCCGCGACAGAACTTGCCTACGAGCTGAACCGGGCGGGACTGGATTTGCCGAAGGGGATACTGAGTAAGGAAGAACTGATGAAGGAATTGGTGCCGCGGCTCAAAAAAGATACGGCAAGAGGAGTGCAAAGTGTCGATTAAAGTTGAGAATTTGAATTATATTTATTCACAGGGAACCGCCTTTGAGCATTTTGCCCTCAAGAACATCGGTTTCGAGGTAAAGGATGGGGAATTTGTCGGAATCATCGGGCATACCGGTTCGGGAAAATCCACATTGATTCAGCATTTGAACGGATTGATCAAGGCAACATCCGGAAAGATTTACTACAATGGGGAAGACATCTATGCCGAAGGGTATGATTTAAAAAAACTCCGGCAAAAAGTCGGGTTGGTTTTTCAGTATCCGGAGCATCAGCTGTTTGAGGTGGATGTTCTCAGTGATGTCTGCTTCGGGCCTTTGAATCAGGGACTTACCAAAGAAGAGGCACAATCCCGTGCCGTGGAAGCGCTGGCGATGACCGGGATTGACGAAAGTTTTTACAAACGCTCTCCGTTTGAACTCTCCGGAGGACAAAAGCGAAGAGTGGCGATTGCCGGTGTGCTTGCAATGAAGCCGGAGGTGCTGATTCTGGATGAGCCGACGGCGGGACTGGATCCTTTCGGCAGGGATGAGATTTTGGATAAAATCCGTGAATTGCGGGAACAAACCGGGATGACGGTGATGCTGGTCAGCCACAGCATGGAGGATGTTGCGAAATATGTGTCAAGGCTGATGGTTATGAGCCGTGGAGAGCTGGTGTTTGACAATATTCCGAGAGAGGTGTTCAAGCATTACAAAGAGCTGGAGCAAATCGGATTGTCCGCTCCGAGCATCACCTATATTGTACAGGAATTGATCGCAAACGGCATTTTGCTGAATGATGAAATCATGACAACCGCCGAAGCCTGCAAGGCCATTATGGAATGGATCGGAGAGAACAAAGGATGATAAGAGATATCACAATCGGACAGTATTACCCGGTGGATTCCGTGGTGCATCGACTGGATCCGAGGACGAAATTGTTTGGAACCATGGTGTTCATCATTGCGCTGTTTATCAGCAATTCCATTCCCGGTTATGCGATTTCCACCTTTTTTTTGATCAGCTGCATCATTATGAGCAAAGTTCCGATTAAATTTATGTTGAAAGGACTGCGGGCAGTCATCGTACTGCTTTTGCTCAGTGTCAGTTTCAATCTGTTTTTGACCGAGGGGGAAGTGATTTTCCGGTTCTTTTTTTTAAAAATCACGAAAGAGGGTCTCCGCCTTTCTTTGTTTATGGCGATTCGTCTGATTTATCTGGTGGTGGGATCGTCCATTATGACGCTTACAACCACGCCGAATGCCTTGACGGACGGTTTGGAGAGGAGTCTGGGATTTTTGAAAATCATAAAAGTTCCGGTGCATGAAATCTCCATGATGATGAGCATCGCGCTTCGATTCATTCCGATTCTGATTGAGGAAACGGATAAAATCATGAAGGCGCAGATGGCAAGAGGTGCGGATTTTGAAACCGGAGGACTGATCAAACGGGCAAAGGCGATGATTCCGCTTTTGGTGCCATTGTTCATATCGGCATTTCGAAGGGCGACGGATCTTGCCATGGCGATGGAAGCCAGATGCTATCACGGCGGAGAGGGTAGGACAAAGATGAAACCGCTTCGATATGCCAACATTGATTATATCGCATACGGCTATTATTTTATATTTTTGATTCTGATTGTTTCGGTACGGATTTTGCCGGCAACAGGATGACGATAGCCGGTACTTTTGCAGCGGGAAGAGGCAAAAATGGGAATACGACAAAAGGACGGGATACGGCAAAAGGGAAAATGAAAAGAAGAATTCGATTGATTGTGTCCTATGACGGCACAAATTACTGCGGTTGGCAGAAGCAACCGAACGGGATTACGGTGGAGGAAGTGTTGAATAATGCCATTTCCGGGCTTTGTGAGGAAGAAATCGAAGTGATCGGGGCAAGCCGGACGGATTCGGGTGTGCATGCCTACGGAAATGTGGCGGTATTCGACACAAAGATGCGAATGGCGGCGGATAAGTTTACCTTTGCCCTCAATCAAAGACTGCCGGATGACATCCGGATTCAGGCTTCGGACGAGGTGGATTTGAACTGGCATCCGAGAAAGAGAGACTGCATCAAGACCTATACCTATCGCATTCTGAATCGAAAGATCGACATCCCGACGGAAAGATTGTATGCACATTTCTGCTATTTTCGTTTGGATGTGGAGAAGATGAGGGAAGCCACAGGATATTTTATCGGCACGCATGATTTTACAAGTTTTTGCTCGCAGAAAACGCAGGCCTCAACAAATATCCGCACGATTCACTCCCTTGAGATTCTTCAGGATGAGGACATGCTGACGGTGGTGATCCGGGGAGACGGCTTTCTCTACAATATGATTCGCATTATTACGGGAACATTGCTCAAAGTTGGGATGGGAGTGTATCCTCCCGCCCATGTGGAACACATCATGCATTCCCGAAATCGTAAAATGGCGGGGCAGACGATGCCTGCCAGGGGGTTGACTCTGGTGGAAATCGAATATTTGGAATAAGAGGTTCGCCTATGATTACCATCAAAGAAATGGCAAGAATTGCGGGAGTCAGTCCGACGACCGTGGCAAATGTATTGCACGGGAGGTTCGGGAAGGTTTCCAGAGACAAAAGGGAAAGGATCGAAGCGATCATTGAAAAGTCGAATTATCGGCTTCGAACCGACAAACGCGGTTCTAGGATCATTGCGGTCATCTTTTCCTACAAACAGTCCGACAGCTCCAGCATTTTTCAGGATTCATTCGCAAGTTCTCTGATCGGCGCGATGGAAGAAGAGATACAGAACATGGGATATTTCATGATGCTGTATGCGAACACGGATAAGGAAGAATGCTACAATATGGCGATTGCATGGAATGTGGACGGCATCATTTTTCTGGGAGCGGACCGAAAGACTTTGTACGAATTTCAGTCCAGACTGGATATTCCGATTACGACAATTGATACCTATTTCCGGAAGGAAGACGATGCGTATGTCAATATCGGCCTAAAGGATTTTGACGGTGGAAGGAAGATGGCAGATTACCTGAAAAGAATGGGGCATCAGCGGATCCTTTTTCTGGCGGAGCACATGGAAGCCGGAAGGATATCGGGTGAGATTCTTTCGGGGCATGAGCCGGATTTTCGATACGGAGAGATTGACGAACAGAGATTTCAAGGCGCGAAAAGTACGGGACTTTTACTGCTTCGATTTCCGCTGAGCGTGAACCTGGAGGAAAGAGAACATCAGATCATGGAGCTGATCGAAGCGGATTTCTTCGGAGCGAGCGCATTGTTTTTTGCAGCGGATACCTATGCGATACAGGCGATGAATGTTCTGTATGACAATGGCGTATCCGTGCCGGAGCAAATTTCCGTCGCGGGGTTTGACGATACGCCCGTTTCCACGCAGATTCGTCCGAAACTGACGACCGTAAAGCAGGACATTGCCATGAAGGGAAAGCTTGCGGTCAAGGAAACGGTGAAAAGCATCAAAAGCAGGGAGCTGCGAACCGTGGATATCAAGCTGGATGTGGATCCGGTGATCCGGGATTCGGTTCTTCGAATCCGATCGGATGAACAAGGCAAACCGCGGATGAACAAATATACATTGTAGGATGAGGAGTGTGATGGTATGAAACTGACATTTATCGGAGCAAGCAGAGAGGTGACCGGTTCCTGCTACTATGTGGAATGCGGGAATCGAAAGTTTATCGTGGATTACGGGATGGAGCAGGGACAGAATTTTTATGAAAATGCACCCCTCCCGGTTTCGCCGGCAGAGCTGGATTTCATGCTGCTGACCCATGCACATATCGACCACGCCGGGATGATTCCGAAGCTCTACGCCGGAGGATTTCGCGGAAGAGTCATCTGTACATGGGCGACAAAGGATCTGGCGAGAATACTGCTGAAAGATTCGGCACATATTCAGGAGATGGAGGCGGAGTGGCGAAATCGCAAGGCGCAGCGTTCCGGAGAACATGCGGTGGTGCCGGCGTACACCATGGAAGATGTGGAAGGGGTACTGAAAAATTTTGTCGGTCTGGATTATCGTGAAAAATTTGAGGTGGATGAGGGCATTGTGGTGCGATTTATCGATGCCGGACATTTGCTCGGCTCGGCTTCCATTGAAGTCTGGCTGACCGAAGAAAATGTGGAAAAGAAGATTGTGTTTTCCGGAGATATCGGAAATTTCAACAAACCTCTGATCCGGGATCCCGAATACATCAAAGAGGCGGATTATGTCATTACCGAATCCACCTACGGGGATCGTCTGCACCCGGATCATCTCGACCATGAAGAGGATTTTGCCAAGATCATTCAGGAAACTCTGGACAGGGGAGGAAATGTCGTGATTCCGGCATTTGCCGTGGGAAGGACGCAGGAGCTTCTGTACTACATCCGTAAAATCAAGGATGACGGTTTGATCCGCAATCATGACGATTTCGAGGTTATTGTGGACAGTCCGCTTGCCATTGACGCAACGGAAGTATTTCAGGAGAATCTGCTGGATTGTTTTGACGATGAAACCAAGGAACTGGTGAAAAACGGAATCAATCCGATTCATTTTAAGGGTCTGAAAACATCCACATCCGCGGAGGATTCCAAGGCGATCAATATGAGCTCCAATCCGAAGGTGATTATTTCCGCCTCGGGCATGTGCGATGCCGGTCGTATCCGCCACCATTTGAAACACAATCTGTGGAGAGCGGAGTCGAGTGTGATTTTTGCGGGATACCAATCCGTCGGCACACTGGGACGCGCGTTGCAGGACGGTGCAAAGGAAGTCCGGCTGTTCGGGGAGAATATTGCGGTTCATGCGCATATTGAAACGCTCAAGGGGATGAGCGGTCATGCCGATCAGAGAGGATTGCTGGCATGGATCAAAGCCTATGAGAAGAAACCCGACATGGTTTTCGTATGCCATGGGGAAGGGGAGGTAGCGGGTTCCTATGCCGACCTTTTAACAAACGAACTGAGACTGAATGCATTTGCGCCATATTCCGGTTCTTCCTATGATTTGCGAAACAATCGCTGGCTGACAATCACCGAGGGTGTTCCGATCGAGAAAAAAGCGTCGGCAAGGCAAAGGGCAGGCGAAGCGTTTATGAAGCTGGTCGGTGCGGGAGAGCGGCTGATGCGGGTTATCAAGGAAAATGAAGGCGGTGCGAACAAGGATTTGGCGAAATTTACCGCTCAAATCCATGCACTTTGTGATAAATGGCAGTAACGGGGAAATCAAGTATGGAAAATGATGCGATAAAACTGTATTCCGTTTGTAAGGTTGATGAAAGCGGTTCGGGGGCATATGCGACATTGTTGATGTTTCGGGATAAAAACGGGAAGCTGCATGAGAAAAGCATTACACAGGGGGAAACCTTTGCGGGTCGGACAAGACTCCAGCTTCGGGGCATTGTGGAAGGCCTGGAATTTGTGCACCGTCCGTGCAATATCGAAGTGAATACCGATTCCAAGTTTATCATCGATACGATTCGAAACAACTGGCTTGAAAAATGGGTGGAAAACGATTGGAAAAGAGGCAGGCTTCAGCCGGTGCAGAATGTGGAACTCTGGACACGTCTGGTGAATCTGCTGGAAATCCACAATATCATTTTTAAGCGGATCGAGGAAGACTCTCAGAATGAAGAAGTGGCCAAATGCGATACATTGGTGGAAGATGCATACAGGAATACGGTATTGATCGGTAAACATATGAAACAAATACCATAGATTTACGAAGAAGTTTCTGTAATTTATGTATGTTATCTTGTACCTGATTGTGATATGATGAACATGGTTTTTTAGACGGCGAAATCTGCTTTTGCAGATCAAAAGATGCAGTGGAGGGAAATGAACAAATCAGTTTTTCGATTTTTCACACCGGGAAGAATCATCCTTCTGTCCATTCTGTTTGCCCTTGTTATGAACACGACGGCGGGCTGGATTGTGCAAAAACTGAAGGAGGATTATCGTATTGCCCAGGATCGACCGGGCAATACGGAGGTTCTTGATGAGAATCGATATTATCACTATCTGAAGTTTTTCGGATCGATGGATGTTCGTTACAAAAGCGGCAAAAGTTTGCGCTACGAATCCGTGAGTGAAGAGCTTGCATTTTATCAAAACAGTCTTGGCGAATGGGAAAAGGGACTGAATGCTCTGGTTTCGGATATCACTGCAACGATGGCGGAGGAAGAGGCGATCAAGTTTACGAATTCCCAGAATCTTTGGAGCGACTCCAAGGAGAAACTGGCACAAGAGGCATCTTCTTTCATCCGGGACAGCCGGGATAAGGAAATAGGATATGCACAATCGCAGATCGAATCCGTCCGGACAAGGGCATATGAGCTGTTAAAAAACTATAAACATATTCTTGAAAGTAGCTTTTAGGGGATACAACATATTTTTGGAGGTGCGGATGTCAAAAATTATTTTAGTCGGTTCCAATCACGCCGGAACCGCATGTGCAAACACCATATTATCCTATCCGGGTAATGAATTGACGATCTATGAGAAGAACAGTGATATTTCTTTCCTTGGATGCGGAATGGCACTTTGGATCGGACGACAGATTTGTTCCGGAGAGCAGTTGTTTTATCAAAAGGCGGATGATTTTATCGCAAAAGGCGCCAAGGTTTTCATGAATGCCGAGATTTTAAAAGTGGATTTTGAGAACAAGAAGGTTCTGGTTCGTTTGCAGGACGGTTCCGAAATCGAAGATTATTATGATAAAATCGTGTTTGCAACCGGCTCACTTCCGAACAGACCGAATATCAAAGGAATTGATCTTGAGAATGTACAGATGGTGAAACTGTATCAGAATGCCAAGGATGTGATCGAGAAACTGGAAGATCCGAACATCAAAAATGTTGCGGTTCTCGGCGGCGGTTACATCGGCGTGGAACTTGCGGAGGCATTTGAACGTCTCGGAAAGCAGGTGACTTTGATCGATATGGTGGATTATATCCTCAATGTGTACTATGATGTGGAGTTTTCCGACATTCTCAAAAAGAGGATGGAAGAGCACGGCATCAAGTTTGCCCTCGGAGAGAAGGTTGTGGAGTTTGAAGGCGATACCAAGGTGACCGCCGTGATCACCGACAAAGGACGCTATGAGGCGGATATGGTGGTATGTGCCATCGGTTTTCGGCCGAACAACGAACTCGGAAAGGATCATCTGGAGCTGTACCGCAATGGAGCCTATCTTGTGGATCGCACACAGAAAACTTCGGATGACAGCGTATATGCCATCGGAGACTGCGCCACTCTTTACGACAATGCAAGAGATCGCGTGAACTATATCGCGCTTGCGACCAATGCGGTTCGAAGCGGTATTGTGGCAGGGCACAATCTTTGCGGAACCAAGATCGAAAGTTCGGGTGTTCAGGGCTCCTCCGCACTGATGATCTATGAGCAGAAGCTGGTGAGCACCGGTTTAAGTCTTGCGGCCGCCAAGGCGGAAGGCATGGATGTCGGATACGAAGATTTCGAAGATACTCAAAAGCCGGGCTTCATGGAAGTGGAGAATCCGCTGGTAAAGATCCGTATCGTATATCGCAATGACAACAAGCAGGTGGTGGGAGCGCAGATCACGTCGACATATGACATGTCCGCCATGATTAACATGTTCTCACTGGCGATTCAGCAAAAGGTGACCATGGCGGATCTGGCGCTTTTGGATATTTTCTTTATGCCGCATTTCAACCAGCCTTACAACTATGTTACGGTGTCCGCAAACAATTGGCTGTCCAAGGAACTGGGATTAAAATAAATAAATCGATTTCCTTACGGAATGTTTTCAAAACCGGATCGTAAACGATCCGGTTTTGTTGTGCATTTCGTATGTTTCCGTCTCGGAATCTGTGTTTCCGGAAATAAAATTGTTGAAAGAAAAAATAAAAAGAGTTAAAATAAAATAAAAAAACGGAAAGGAGTTAGTTTATGTTGTCTTTTATTTTGGGTGTTGTTATTTTGATTGCCGGATATGTGATTTACGGCACATTTATGGAGAGGATTGTCTCGCCGGATGCGAGAAAGACCGCCGCCTATGTCAATGAGGACGGCGTAGACTTTGTGCCGATCTCTTCTCCGAGAGCGTTTTTGATTCAGCTTTTGAACATTGCCGGACTCGGACCGATTTTCGGTGCGGTATCCGGAGCGCTTTGGGGACCGGTGGTGTATTTGTGGATCGTTTTCGGAACCATATTCGCAGGAGCCGTGCATGATTATCTTTCCGGTATGATGTCCGAAAGAAACAATGGCGCATCCATATCGGAGATTGTCGGAAAATATCTCGGACCGGTGATGGCGCAGGTGATGAGAGTGTTTTCGGTCGTTTTGCTGATGATGGTCGGCGTGGTATTCATGGTCGGACCGGCACAGCTCATCGCACTTCTGACACCGGAAGTATTGAATGTGCAGTTCTGGACCATCTGTATTCTGATTTATTACTTCCTTGCCACCTTGCTTCCGATTGACAAGATTATCGGAAAGCTGTATCCGATATTCGGAGCGACATTGATCATTATGGCGCTCGGCATCGGCGGTGCGACCATATTCAACAGCTCGAAGCGTCCGATGCTGGAATTGTGGGATCATTTCGGAAGCATCTACCCGGGTCAGGCATTGCCGATCTGGCCGCTGATGTTCATTACGGTTGCCTGCGGTGCGATTTCGGGCTTTCATGCCACACAGTCGCCGATGATTGCACGCTGCATAAAGCATGAGAAAGACGGGCGCATGGTATTTTACGGCGCGATGGTTGCGGAAGGCATTATCGCATTGATATGGGCGGCGGCAGGGATTGCGTTCTATTATGACAGAGCGGGAGCGGGAACAGGCCTTCAGGCTCTTCTGGATATGAAGGGCGGAAATTCCAAGACCATTTATGAAATGTCCACATCCTTACTCGGCCTTGCGGGCGGTGCTCTGGCGATGATCGGCGTTATCGCATGTCCTCTGACATCGGGCGATACGGCATTCCGCTCCGCCAGACTGACCATTGCGGACTGGTTTAAGATTGACCAGAAAGATGCAAAGAAGCGACTGGCCCTCTCCGCTCCGCTTCTGATCGTCGGCTATATCATATCCCGATTTGATTATTCCGCGATTTGGAGATATTTTTCCTGGTCGAACCAGACTTTGGCAATGATCACCCTTTGGGCGGGCGCCACCTATCTTTGCAAACACCGGGGCAAGATTTATGCATGGATCGCGGCAATTCCGGCAACGTTCATGAGCTTCGTGTGCATATCCTATATCCTGCAGGCGAAGGAAGGCTTCCGCATGGATGCGGGCATATCCAATCTCATCGGCTTTATTGCCGGCGCGGCATTCCTCGCGATCTTCGTATATCAGATTTACTTTAAGACATCGGAAATTCTGGCGGACAGCCCGCTGGAGATTCGGTCAAAATTTCAAAAATCTAACGGTTGAATTTATACACCTTGCTATGATAGAATGTAGCAAGGTGTTTTTTCAATAGAAGGGCATATACTATTGAATCCGAACGCACGGAGTCGGAAACTTTTGAGAAATACGTTACAGGGGAGGAATTTTGATGTTGGCGGTAATCGGTGCAATTATAAGGACGGCAATCACCGCAGTCTTCTTCGGCTGCATGGCATTTGCGGGTATTCTGATCGGAAAAAAGCTGAGAGAAAATAAAGATCGTCAGGACAAAAATTAAACTACGGGAGTCAAAAAACATGAGTAAGACATTGGGTGTAAATCAAATCAGACAGATGTTTCTGGATTATTTTGAAAAACAGGGACATCTGATATTGCCGAGCTTTTCTTTGGTACCTCACAATGATAAAAGTCTGCTTTTAATCAATGCGGGAATGGCGCCGCTCAAGCCGTATTTCACGGGGCAGGAAATTCCGCCGAGAACCAGAGTTGCAACCTGCCAGAAATGCATTCGTACCGGTGATATCGATAATGTCGGAAAAACGGCGCGTCACGGTACTTTTTTCGAGATGCTCGGAAATTTTTCCTTCGGAGATTATTTCAAGCATGAGGCGATACGTTTCACATGGGAGTTTCTGACGGAGGTTGTGGGACTTTCTCCGGACAGACTGTATCCGTCGGTTTATGAAGAGGACGACGAGGCATTTGAGATCTGGAACAAGGAAATCGGGATTGCCGCGGATCGGATCTATCGTTTCGGCAAAGCGGATAATTTCTGGGAGCATGGATCCGGTCCGTGCGGTCCGTGTTCCGAAGTGTATTATGATCGCGGAGAAAAATACGGCAAGGACGAGTATGTGGGTTCCGACGGCGATCGATTTATCGAAGTATGGAACAATGTTTTTACCCAGTTTGAAAGTGACGGAAAGGGCAATTACACGGAACTGACGAACAAGAACATCGATACCGGCATGGGACTGGAACGTTTGGCGGTCGTTGTTCAGGATGTCGGTTCCATCTTTGAGATTGATACGATATCCGCGCTTTTGCACAGAGTGGCAAGTATTGCGGGAGTTCGTTACAAAGAGGATGAAACCAAGGACATTTCTCTTCGTCTGATCACCGACCACATCCGTTCCTGTACCTTTATGATTTCGGACGGAATCATGCCGAGCAACGAAGGCAGGGGATATGTGCTTCGAAGGCTGTTGCGCCGTGCGGCAAGACACGGAAAGATGCTTGGAATCCGAAATACCTTTCTGGCGGATCTGGCAACGACGGTGATTGCACTGAGTAAGGACGGATATCCGGAACTGGAAGACCGTAAAGAGATGATTCTCAAGGTTCTGACCGAAGAAGAAAATAAGTTTTACAAAAACATCGAGCAGGGTCTGAATATTCTAAATGAAATCGAGGAAAGACTGATTTTATCCGGGGAAAAGATCATGAGCGAGGAGGATGCGTTCAAGCTCTACGATACCTACGGTTTTCCTCTGGATCTGACCAGAGAAATTGTTGCCGAAAAAGGGATTACCATCAATGAAGAGGGTTTCCATCGTGCGATGAAGGCGCAACGGGAAGCGGCGAGAGCGGCAAGGAAGACCACGAATTATATGGGAGCGGATGTGACGGTGTATCAGTCTTTGGATGCCTCCCTGAAAAGCACATTCAACGGTTACGATCGTTTGGAAGACATCGGTACCGTGATTGCGCTGACCACCGAGACCGAGATTGTACAGGCGTTGACAGAGGGGGATCACGGAACGATTTTGGTGGACGCCACTCCGTTCTATGCGACGATGGGCGGTCAGAGTGCGGATATCGGCCGCATTGAAGGGAAGAACGGCGTATTTGTCGTAGAAGATACCATCGCCCTGCAGGGAGAGAAGATCGGGCATGTCGGCTATATGGAATCCGGAATGATTCGCATGGACGATGTGGTTACCCTGAAGGTGAATGAGAAAAACCGAAGAGATACCGCCAGAAACCACAGCTGCACACATTTGCTGCACAAGGCGCTCAAGCTGGTGCTGGGCAATCATGTGGAGCAGGCGGGAAGCCTTGTAAGTTCGCAAAGACTTCGTTTCGACTTTACCCATTTTGCGGCATTGACGCAGGAAGAACTGGAGAAGGTGGAAAGCATTGTAAGAGATGAGATTGCCGCGGCACTTCCGGTTCGAACCGAGATTATGAATATCGAGGAAGCGAAGAAGTCCGGGGCGACGGCATTGTTCGGAGAAAAATACGGCGAGAGCGTGAGAGTGGTCAGCATGGAAGATTTCTCCAGGGAACTCTGCGGCGGAACGCATGTGGAAAACACCGGGGATATCAAGCTCTTTAAAATTGTTTCGGAAGCGGGTATTGCGGCAGGAGTACGCCGCATTGAGGCATTGACCGGGGACGGATTGATTGCCTACTATGAGAATCTGGAAAAAGAGTTTGTCAAAGTTGCTTCAGAGCTTCGGTCCAACACTTTCGACGCATTGGACAAAGTTCGTGCATTGCAGGATGAACTGAAGGCAATGAAGTCGGAGAATGAGAAATTAAAAGCAAAACTTGCAAACAATGCGCTCGGAGAAAGCGACAGAGAACTGGTCGAGGTACAGGGGATTTCTCTGCTTACCATGAAGGTGGACGGAATTGAAATTCAGGAACTTCGAAATCTTGGGGACAAGCTGAAAACGGAATGCCGTGGAGGTGTTGTTGTGCTGGCTTCCGTAGTGGACGGCAAGGTGACGCTTCTGGTAATGGCAGGAGATGCGGCGATTGCCAGGGGAGCGCATGCCGGAAACATCGTCAAAGCAATTGCAGGCTGCATCGGAGGAGGAGGCGGCGGTCGTCCGAATATGGCGCAGGCGGGCGGAAGCCATATTTCGGGGATTGAGGAAGCATTTGCAAAAGCAAAATCCGTTTTGGAATCGCAGCTGGCCTGAGCCGAATGAGGAGGATTCCAAACAAACGGGACTGCCGAAACAACGATTTTTCGGAAGGGATGTTTATACTGCACGAGATCCGTCGGATCTCGTGTTTTTTCAAAAGGAGGAACGGATGAAAATTGTATTTATGGGAACGCCGGATTTCAGCGTGTTGCCGCTTCGGGCATTGGCAAAACAGAATCATGAAATCGCTTTGGTGCTGACAAGAGAGGACAAACCCAGGGGGAGAGGACATGAAATGCAGGCGACACCGGTCAAGGAAGCGGCATTGGAACTCGGAATTCCGGTGCTGACTCCGAAGCGAATGAAGGATGAGGAATTGATTCGCACACTGAAAGATTGTGATGCCGATGTGTTTGTGGTGGTGGCGTACGGAAAGATTTTGCCGAAAGAGATTTTGGAAATTCCGAGGTTCGGCTGCATCAATATCCATGCCAGTTTATTGCCGGAATACCGCGGTGCGGCTCCGATTCAATGGGCGATACTGGACGGAAAGGAAAAGAGCGGAATTACCACCATGATGATGGATGAGGGTTTGGATACCGGAGATATTTTAAAACAATACGAAACGGCCATTGACCGGGAAGAAACTTCGGGGAGCTTGTTTGATAAACTGGCGGTTTTGGGGGCGGAGGCGATCGTGGATACCTTATACCGACTGGAGAACGGAAGTTTATCCCGCACTCCGCAGGGTGAGATGACCACGGACTATGCCAAGATGTTGAGAAAAGAGGACGGAAAATTGGACTTTTCGGAAAGCGCGATTGTACTGGAGAGAAAGGTGCGCGGATTCGCACCCTGGCCGGGTGCATATACTTTTCTGGGTGAGAAAAATCTTCGAATCTGGAAGGCGAGGGTTTGCGCCGAGGAGATTCCGGGCGAAACCGGGCAGGCGGTTGCGAAGGGAAACCGATTGTTCTTTCCGTGCAAAGAGGGATGTCTGGAAGTGCTTGAGCTGCAATTGGAAGGAAGAAAGCGGATGGATGCCGAAAGTTTTCTGAGAGGATATAAGCTGTAAGGTTATACGGGAAAACAGGGTGAAAACTTTGCATTCGGATTCAAAAGTTGGTATAATAACAATGCAGGTTGTCTCGGCGGAGAAAAAAGAGAACTTGCATAAAGGACAGATTGCAAAAGGCATCGGGTGCCGGTGCCGTGGAAAAATGTTTTCGTGACGAAAACAGGTTCTCGTAAAGGAGGGAGAAATGGGATATTACGGATTTGACTGGACATACATTTTGGTAATTATCGGAATCGGACTGACCATGCTGGCATCGGCAAGACTGAAGGGAACGTATTCCAAATATTCCAAGATCAGGAGTGCGAGCGGATTGACGGGAAGGGATGTGGCGTTACGCATACTGCATGCCAACAATATTTTTGATGTCGGAGTGGAAGAGATTGCCGGAAATCTGACCGATCATTACAATCCCGCCACCAAAACCGTTTCGCTCAGTGAGGGGATATATAAATCCGGTTCCATTGCGGCGATTGCGGTTGCGGCGCATGAATGCGGACATGCGATACAGGACAACACAGGTTATATTCCGCTCAATCTGCGTTCGGCAATGGTACCGGTGGCAAACTTCGGCGGAACGCTGTCATGGCCTTTGGTGATGTTCGGATTGATACTCGGTCAGGGAGGTTATTGGCTGATTAATCTCGGAATTCTGCTTTTTTTGGCAGCGGTACTGTTTCAGATTGTTACATTGCCGGTGGAGTTCAATGCATCCCAAAGGGCATTGGCTCAGCTGAAGGAAATTCAGATTATTCCGGAAGAGGAAGAACGCGCGGCAAGAAAGGTGCTGTTTGCGGCGGCATTGACCTATGTTGCGGCAGCGGCGGCATCGTTGCTTCAGCTATTACGACTTGTGCTTCTTTCCAGACGCAGAAGGTAAGCCGATACAGAGGAAAAGAATGGAAAAAAAACGGTATGGAAAGGTGGATGAAAAATCCATCAGGGACAATGCCAGGGCGATTGCACTCAAGGCACTGCTTCTCATCACGGATGAAGGGGAGTATCTGAACGATGTTGTGAATATGGCATTGGAGAAGTACGCCTATCTGGATAAGAAGGACAGGGGATTTATTACGAGATTGTTGCATGGAACCATAGAATATCTTTATCAGATTGATACGGTGATCGACCGGTTCAGTTCGGTAAAAGTCAAAAAACAAAAGCCGTTGGTCCGGGGGATTCTGCGCCTTTCCGTGTATCAGATCCTGCATCTGGACAGGGTTCCCGATTCCGCCGTATGCGATGAGGCGGTCAAACTGGCAAAACATTTCGGTTTGGACGTATTTCAGGGATTTGTCAACGGAGTGCTTCGAAATATCGCCAAGTCCAAGGGAGAATTGGTGCTTTCGGACATGGATATTCGATACTCCGTGCCGAAATGGATCATCGATGTCTTTTCGGCGGAAATGGATGAAACGGGTTTGCATGAAAATCTTGCGGCTTTTTTGGAAGACAGACCGCTGAGCATTCGTGTCAATCAATCCAAAACCGGTACCGATGCGTTGATGGAAGAGATTCGTGCACAGGGAATTTCGGCAAAGAGATCGAGAGTCAATCCGGATGTGCTGTTGATTGACGGGTATGACTCCGTGACGGATTTGGATTTTTTGATCGATCGCAGGGCATATATTCAGGATGCCTCCGGGAGTCTGGTCTGTATTTTGGCGGATATTCGGCCGAAGTTTGTCGTGATGGATGTCTGTGCCTCGCCCGGAGGAAAAACATTGCATGCGCTGGACATTTTGTCGGGAAGCGGATTCGTACATGCTTTTGATATTTCTTCGGATAAAACGGATCGTTTAAAAGAAAACATCAGAGGTTTCGATTATACCAATTACAGCATAAAAGTTGCGGATGCCAAAGAATTCAATCCGTCCTTTGCCGGTCTTGCGGATGTGGTGATTGCCGATGTGCCGTGTTCGGGACTGGGGGTGCTCGGTGGCAAGCCGGACATCAAGCTGAATATGAGCAAAGAGGCCTGCGCCGAACTGGCAAAAATCGGACTGGAGATTTTAAACAATGTGTGTCGCTATGTCAAAATCGGCGGAGTATTGATGTTCAGCACCTGTACGATCCATAAGCAGGAAAATGAGGACAATTTGCGAAAATTTTTGCAAATGCATACGGACTTTGAATTGGTGGATTTGCGGGAGCACGATTTTTTCAAAGAGAGTTTGATCCGACCGAAGAAGGAGTTTTTGCAGCTCTATCCGTCGGATGGCTGTGACGGATTTTTCATCGGCAAATTAAGGAGGACGCATTGATGAAGATATGGGTGATCAACGGACCGAATCTGAATTTTCTGGGGATTCGTGATGTTTCTCAATACGGGAAGCAGGATTATCGGACATTGGTTTCCAATCTGGAAAACAAAGCCCGTTCGCTCGGAGCACAGGTGACGGTATTTCAGAGCAATGACGAGGGTAAAATCATCGATATACTGCAGGATGCCCATCTTGAAAAGATCGATGCGCTGATCATCAATCCCGGTGCATTCACGCATTATTCCTATGCCGTACGGGATGCTTTGGAAGTGCTTTCCTGCCCGAAAGTGGAGGTGCATATTTCCAATATTCACAAGCGGGAAGAGTTTCGTCATATTTCCGTGACGGCGCCGGTATGCGACGGTCAGATCACCGGACTCGGAATTTTCGGGTATGAACTGGCGATGGACTATGTGGCGGAAATCATAAAGAAAAAAAGAGGCGAAGATGAGTAAGGATAACAAATTCGGTTTTGGCAATGTTTTCAGTAAACAGTTCAAAGAGAGCAAACAGAGTGCAACGGAATTTCGGGAAGACGGAAGCGAGGTCCCGAAGAAATCACCGAAAAACGGCAGTTTTAACTCCGTGAAAAAATTTTTACAAATCGGTTCCATCGTGTTCATTCTGCTGTTCCTGCTGTTCGGTGTGATTAATGGCGGATATTATACGGTCGGCGATTCCGAGTATGCCGTGGTAACGACATTCGGATATCCGAGTGCCGTTACCACTCCGGGAATGCATTTTAAGATTCCGTTCGTGCAGAGGGTGAAACTGGTTTCCAAGAATATCATGGGTACATCCATCGGTTATGACGAGATGACGGGTCAGTCGGTGGAAAGAGAGTCGCTGATGATTACTCTGGATTTTAAT
>JBHAEV010000206.1:0-10873 GCA_041855735.1 Lachnospiraceae bacterium | reverse complement strand
TTCCTGAACTTCCAAAGAAACGGGGAGTTCACCCGGATCAATGGGGGTTCCGTCCTCATGTTTGCAATCTTCGCAAACATCATGAAGCAAAATCGTCGCAAGCAGAGAATCTTCATACAGACCGAGAGCCATGGCATGGCAAGCCATGGTTAAGGGATGAATAATATAAGGAAGATCGGAATTCCCTTTTCGAAATTGATTTTGATGCATTTTCGAGGAACAGGATAGAGCGGAGAGTGTTTGATGGAAATGAAGTGCATTTGCGGAAATCTTCACTTGACGAAACATGTTTTTGACTTGAAAAATGTGGTCGGAAATCATCCAATCCTGTGAATCATCCGGATTTTCTTCGCAAATATCGGATATTTTCACATTCAGCGTGGAGGCAAGCTTGCCGACCTTGTCTATTTTGGGAAGATGCGTATCATTTTCCCACGCACTGATTGTCTGAAAGCTGACTCCGAGCTTTTTTGCCAACTTTTCCTGGGTAAAACCTCTTGCTTTTCGAAATTTGTACAGCTGTTTGCCGATTTTCATGCCCACCTCCCGAACAGTTTGATACTGTTGCAATATAGGTTCTTTTTCGGAAAAAGGATAACGAAAGAATCAAGAAATCATACTTTCGTTTACATTCAGTATAGCAAAGATTCCGGGAAATGGTAACCGTAAAAATAGATAAAAATAAACACCCGAAACGAGCATGCATCGAAAATTACGCATGCATGCTCCGGAAGATGATTTTTAACGACAAAAACCGGATCCGGAGCAGTGGTATTCATCATCTTCGAAAAAACAGAGATGATCATAAAGTGTTTTTAATTTGTTCACAGAATTGCAATAAAAAACCGTAAAAACCGAGAAGAAAATTGATAACTGTTTTATACAAAATGTCAGTTTGTAAGAAATTTAATAATTGACACAATAAAAGCTTATAGATAAAAAGCATAAAAAACATTATATTAATCATGACAGTAGGAAATAATATACAAAACTTAATGACAAGTTTTGAAACAAAGGAGGATTATATTATGAGATTACTAAAAAAAGCAGCATCCATTACTTTGGCATCCGCAATGGCATTTTCGCTGGTTGCTTGTGCTACAGCGGCAAAGCCGGCTGAAACGACTGCGGCGGCAACTGAAGCGGCAACCGAGGCAACCACGACCGCAGCAGCGGCCGAAACGACTGCGGCGGAAGTAAAAGAGGCGACAGCGGGAAAAGATCTTAAGGACGTTAAGGTCGGAATTTCGATTTACAAATTTGACGATAACTTCATGACCTTATACCGTACGGAGCTTGAGAGATACCTTGTTGAGGATCTTGGCTTCTCCAAGGCGAATATCACCGTTCAGGACGGCAAAGGCGATCAGGCGGAACAAACCAATCAAATCAAGAACTTTATCACGGATGGTGTTGATGTTATGATTTTGAACCTGGTTCAATCCTCTTCCGCACCGACGGTAACGGATTTGGCAAATGAAGCCGGAATCCCGGTTGTTTACATCAACAGAGAACCGGATGCGGCGGAGGAAGAGAGATGGACATCGCAGGGAATCAAGGCCACCTATGTCGGTGCCGATGCACGTCAGTCCGGTACAATGCAGGGTCAGATGATCGTTGATCTTGAGAATAAGGGAGATGTAAACGGCGACGGAAAAGTGAGCTATATCATGATCCAAGGAGATCCGGAGAACGTGGATGCTCAATACAGAACGGAGTTTTCCGTAAAAGCGTTGAAGGATGCAGGCATTGAAACCGAGGAGCTTTTGATTCAAAGAGGTGACTGGGCACAGGATAAGGGACAGCAGATCACACAGGATGCATTGACGCAGTTCGGCGACAAGGTGGAAGTTGTATTCTGTAACAATGATGCGATGGCGCTCGGTGCAAAGCAGGCAATCGATGCGGCAGGCAGAAAAGTCGGAGAGGACATTTATTTGGTAGGTGTTGATGCGCTTGCGGAAGTTTGCCAGAATGTGGCGGACGGAACCATGACCGGTACCGTATTCAACGATTTCCTCGGACAGGCTCACACGGCGGCCGATCTGGCGAAGACATTCGTGGAGGGCGGAAAAGTTGACGCGGTGAATATCGTTGACTATGTAAAGGTTACCAAGGACAATGCGGCTGAAATCATTGAAATGGTAAAATAATAAGGATTGCAAAATACAAATTCGCTTCAAGCAGGCTCATTACCTGCTTGGAGTATTTATGAGATTCTGTAACGGAATAGAAACCATTTTTCGGCATACAGTATTTGGAAATGGCTTTTGGAAGGAGTAGGGATGGCGGAATATAGATTACAGATGAAAGGTGTGTCAAAAAGTTTTCCGGGTGTTAAGGCGTTGGACGGAGTGCATCTCAATGTGCGTCCGGGTACGGTTCATGCGCTGATGGGAGAGAACGGTGCGGGCAAATCGACCTTGATGAAATGCCTGTTTGGAATCTACACCATGGATACCGGGGAGGTTTATGTCGACGGCGAGCGGATGCACATTCATAATCCGGATGATGCTCTCGGAAAAGGTCTGGCAATGGTACATCAAGAATTGCAGCCGGTTCCTGCCAGAACCATTGCCGAGAATATGTACCTTGGAAGATATCCGATGGTTAAGATTGCCGGAATTCCGGTTATGGTTGATCATGACCGGATGAACAAGGACACGGTCAGATGGTTGAAAGAAGTAAAAATGGATTTCAATCCGAAGGCATTGCTCGGAAGTTTATCCATATCGCAAATGCAGTCCGTGGAAATCGCAAAAGCGGTTTCCATGGGGGCAAGGATTATCATCTTGGATGAGCCGACTTCTTCATTGACGGAAACCGAGGTGGAAGGTTTGTTTCGTATCATCCGGGATTTGAAATCAAAGGGTGTGTCATTGATTTATATTTCCCACAAGATGGCGGAAATCCGGGAGATTGCGGATGATATAACCATAATGCGTGACGGAACATATGTGGGAAGCTGGGAGGTAAAGGACATCTCGGATCAGGAAATCATTAAACAAATGGTCGGCCGGGAATTGTCCAATATTTATCCGCCAAAGGACGGAAGAGAAGTCAAAGAAGTTCTTCTGGAAGTAAAGGGACTTACCTCAATTCATGAAAAAAGCTTTAAGGATGTCAGTTTTGAGCTTCGAAGAGGAGAAATCATCGGTTTCGGCGGTTTGGTCGGTGCACAGAGATCCGAGGTGATGGAAGCAATATTCGGACTTCGGGCCGTGAAAAGCGGTACAATCACCGTGAAAGGCAAAGAAGTAAAAATTTCAAAGCCGAAAGATGCCATACGGAGCGGAATCGGAATGATTACCGAAGACAGGCGGGGAACCGGTATCTTAGGATGCTTGTCCATTTCAGATAATGTGGGAATTTCTTCCCTGAATCGTTATTTGAAATTCGGCTTCGTTTTGGATCACATAAAAATTGCTCAAGTGGTGAAAGACAGTATTGCAAAATTGCGAATCAAAACACCGAGTATGAAAGAATTGATTCGTTCCCTCTCGGGAGGCAATCAGCAAAAGGTCATCATTGCAAGATGGCTGGCAAGCAATCCGGATGTTTTGATTATGGATGAGCCGACAAGGGGTATCGACGTAGGTGCAAAGTATGAGATATATCAGATTATGCTGGATTTGGCAAAGCAGGGGAAGGGGATCATCATGATTTCTTCGGAAATGGCTGAGCTGATCGGCATGTCGGATCGAATTATGGTGATGTGTAACGGAAGGCTGACCGGAGAGATTTCGGCAGATGAAGCTACGCAGGAAGCGATTCTTAGCTTGGCAACCAGTTTTTAAGGGGGAGAAGTATGTCTGAGAGTAAAAACATGGATAGGGGTTCGGTGGTGAATGGAGATTCGTTTGACATTAAGAAAATCATTCTGGATAACGGAATCATCATCGTATTATTGATTTTGGTATTGTTTACAGGAATAACAAAGCAAAATTTCTTTTCATTCAAAAACCTGGCAAATATTTCCGTAAACTCGGCGGCACGAGTTATCATTGCATTCGGTGTTTCGGCCTGCCTGATTACCAAGGGAACCGATCTTTCTGCGGGACGTATGGTCGGCTTGTCGGCATGTATATCCGGTACGCTTTTGCAGAAACCGTTTTACACCGATTTGTTCTATCCTTCTTTGGAAGGCAAACTTATGAACATTTTTGTGGTATTGCTTCTGTCCGTTGCGATTTGTGCGGTGTTCGGATTGATTAACGGTGCGGTTATCGCGTATCTGCATGTTCCGGCATTTATCGGAACTCTGGGTATGCAGTTGATTGTATACGGTGTGTGTCTGGTTTATACCAATGCGACTCCGATCGGCGGATACAGAGAAGACTATACGAATATCGCAAACGGAAATTTCCTGGGAATTCCATATCTCTTCATCATCGCATTTGCGGTAGGAATGGTGATGTGGTTTGTATTTAACATGACGCGTCATGGCAAGTATATGTATGCAATCGGCGGAAATGAGGCGGCAGCCGAGGTTTCCGGAGTTGATGTAAAGAAGACCAAGGTGATTATCTATGTTACGGCGGCAGCGCTTTATGCGGTTGCAGGTTTTCTGCTCGGTGCAAAATCCGGCGGTACATCCGTAAACATGGGGCAGGGTTATGAGCTTGAGGCAATTGCCGCATGTACCATTGGAGGTGTATCCGTAAACGGAGGTATCGGTCGTATTTCCGGCTGTGTCATCGGTGTTTTGGTTTTCGAACTTTTGAAATCGTCCATGCAGTTCTTGGGCATTGAAACAAATTACCAGTATATCGTGCAAGGTGTGGTAATTGTTATCGCAATTGCGCTGGATATTCGCAAGTATATTCAGAAGAAATAAATCAGCCGTTTTCAATATTTCATTATTCTCCATATATATTTTGTTCGGAAACAGACTGTCTTTGCCGGTGAAAGCCTGCACGGACAGTCTGTTTTCGTGAGAGCCTTCGTTGTAATATAAACGGAAAAATGGAGATTGATTCGCACCGGATGTCGGACTTGTGATATAATGAAGTTGAAAATCCTGCGGCACAGTTTCGGGTTTTGCAAAGAACAAAATACCGGGCAAAGAAGCATTCGGCGGATGCAGGAGATTGAATGGTTGGCAGGCAAACGACAGTGGAAGAATACAGGAAAGAAGGAATATGACATTACAGGAAGCATTTCAACATATTTTCGCGGATAAACCGGTTAAGATCACAATCAGCAAAAAACTGGACAGCAACACGGAATATGATAAAATTGTATTTTCGTTGAAAAGCGGAAAAGAAAAAAACTATTATCAAATCGAAAAATTCACCAAAACACAGGTGTTTCATGAGAACATCACCCCGGATTTTCTGCAAAGAAGAGTGGAAAAACTCTTTACCGGGAACTACAAACAGCTTAACAGCTTAACGGATTCACGGATAATACGGAATACATTGTTTTGGCATCGAAAAAGGGAAATGTCGGTTTTAAGAAGAAAAAGTCCGATACAAAGATGAAAGTAAGTTCGCATGACAAAGAAAAGCAATATATCCTGCGGGAGGGAATTGCAATTCCTCCTTTGGTGGACATGGGGATCTTTACCAAAGACGGTGAAGTTGTGAAATCCAAATACGACAAGTACAGGCAAATGAATCGCTACCTTGAGTTTATTGAAGATGCCATCGGCAAAAGCGGTTTAAAAGAGATACGAATCATTGATTTCGGCTGCGGAAAGTCCTATCTTACGTTTATCGTATACTATTATCTGGTGTATATTAAAGAAATCAAAGCAAAAATAGTCGGTTTGGATTTAAAAAAAGAGGTTATTATGAAATGCAATCAGGCGGCAAAAAAATACGGTTATGAAGGCCTGGAGTTTTGTGTCGGTGATATTGCGGATTATGTGCCGAACGAACCGGTGGATATGGTGATCAGTTTGCATGCCTGCGATACAGCTACGGATTATGCAATATACAATGCGATGAAGTGGAATTCAAAGATGATTTTTTGTGTTCCGTGCTGCCAGCATGAATTGAATTCCCAGATAAAGAAACGGGATATTTTTACCGAATACGGACTGATACAGGAACGTTTCTCTTCGCTTGCAACGGATGCAATCCGGGCGAAGCTTATGGAGTACTGCGGATATAAAACGCAAATATTGGATTTTATCGATATGTCGCACACTCCGAAAAATATTCTGATTCGGGGAATGAAAAAAGGAATCTCTTCCGGGGGAAGGGTGAAAGAAAGTCTGCGCATGGTTGAGCGCGTAATGGAGGATTACGGAGTTTATCCGAAACTTTATGATTTGATAATGAGTAAAGAGAAAGAAGAGTCGGATTTATAAAACAAGTATACGACATAAAAGAACAAATGTTCAACAAATTATATTTGTTATCTACTCATATTACTTGTAAAACGATACATTTATTTCCGAAAATATGATAAATTTTAATTACAAAAATTTGCGGATGTTTGAATGCAGGAAAGCAGAAGAATGCATAAAAGGAAGGTACTTAAATGGAGAAGAAAAAAGAAATCGGTGTAAAGTTGATGCAATTGAGATTGGAAAGAAACAGTTCGCAGTCTGATATTGCCGATTTGTTGAACATATCTCAACAGGCATATTCCAATTATGAAAACGGGAAATCCAGTCCGAGTTTCGAAATGCTGATGGATATATCACGAATCTATGCGATCAGTATTGATGAACTGGTCGGCAATGACGGTTTTATAAAGAACATCGAGGGGGCGCATGAGATATACCATGGCGGTGTAAGCATCGGAAATTTAATCTATAAATTATTACTGTTAAAGGACAAAGATCGTGATTTTTTGCTTACCATTCTTGAGTTTTTGTTGGCAAGGAAGAAATGATTCGCAAGGATTTGCGATAACTTTGAACCGTTAAAAGGAAACCGGCGTATTCATTGTATGAAAAATCAGTTTTTTCCGGATTTTTTCATCAAAAATGAATACGCCGGTTTTACAATTATTTCCGGTAAAATTTGTAAAAAAAAACAGGAAAAGCGTTCGGTGTTTTCATTTACCGACAGCAAAAAATCATGTATGATTTGAGTAGAAAACAAACAAAGGAGGGAGCGATGAGAAGCGTCATTGTGATTATGGATTCCGACAGAAACTATGCGGACCGATTATGCAAATACATGAACTCCAGGAATTATATGGAAATGAAAACCATATCCTGTTCATCGGCGGATGAGTATATTCAACGATACAAAGAGTATGATGTCAGAGCACTTCTGGTGGATGAACTCCATTTCAGGGGATTGCCGCATGAATATCGACCGGACTTCATTTTTGTGCTTTTGGAAGATCGTCTCTACTCATCGGAGATGGAGACGGGGATACGCACAGCATTAAAATATACATCCGCGCAGACTTTGATAAAAATGTTGCTCGAAAGTTTGGATTTGTCGATGTCCATGCATTCTTCCGGTAAAGACGCGGAGATTATCGGGGTTTTCTCTCCGGTATCCAGATCGGGTAAGACTGTTTTTTCATGCGCACTCGGATTGGAAAGTTCCAAGAGCGAAAAAACATTGTTGATTACTTTGGACGAATATCGGGGGATTCTCAGCGGTCCGGATTCCATGGATTTGTCGGATGTGATGTATTACTACAAGCAGGGTAAGTGTACCTGGGAACAACTGGGCAAGGTGATCCGCTCCGCAAAAGAACTGGACTATATCGCTCCGGTCAAGTATCCGGAGGATTTGAAAGAATTAAGCGCCGGTGAGATACGAGATATGCTGCAAAAGATCTCCGGATTCGGGCAATACTCACGAATCATTGTCGACTTCGGAAATTTCGGCAAGCACTGTACGGAATTATTAAGCATTTGTACAAAGGTATATATGCCGGTTATGTACGACTGTATATCGAAATTGAAACTGGAAGAATTCGATGCGTATCTGGACTATGTCGGAAAGGATGCTTTAAAGGAGAGAATCATAAAGATCAATGTACCGTTTTATAAATTAAAACAACAACATAATTTATACTCTCTGGAAAGCACGGATGTGGCAATGCTCGCCAGAAATTGCATCGGGGTGGCATATGCAGGCGAATGAGTGGATTTGCATGATTATGCTGTTGGGTGCAAGTTATACCGATCTGAGGAAGTATAAGATTAAAAATGTTTGGATACTTCTGTTTTTGTTTCTCGGAGTTGTTTTCTTTCGTTGGGATTTTTTATGCTCTGTTCTTGTCGTTCCAATCGTTTTATTCCCGCTTTATTATGTAAGAGTAATCGGTGCCGGAGATTTAAAACTGGTATCTTTGATGATCGGTTTTCTGAAAATGCAGAATGCGTTAAAAACAATATACATCGGCTTGATATTTGCGGGGATCTATTCCTTTTACAAGATGTTTTCCGGGAAACTTTTTTTTGAAAGAGTTAATTATTTCATACAGTATATCAAAGTTACGACTGTGACGGGAAAGATCGATAAATACCATAACCTGAAAACGGACAAAGAGAGAATAACCATACCGATGGCTCCTTTTTTGCTGATGGGTTTTTTGTCATGGAGGGCATATGTATTATGGAAAATGCAGGCTTAAAATTTGATTTAATCCGAGAGGAGTTATCCATCATTTTGACGGATTATCGAAATATCACCGATGAACATTTAACCGAGATGATCGATGATAAAATCCGGGAGTATGAAACAAAAATTTATTTGCCTCTTAACAGGAAACTGGAATTGCGGTCCATGCTTTTTGACTCCTTTCGAAGATTGGATATACTCCAGGAACTGATTGACGACAAAGACATCACCGAGATTATGATTAACGGAAAGGATGATATCTTCGTAGAGCGGCGCGGAAAGATCGTGAAGTGGGACAAAAAATTCAAGTCGGACGAACAACTGGAAGATATGATTCAAAAAATTGTAAGCAGTGTAAACCGGATCGTGAATGTGTCATCACCGATTGCGGATGCCAGACTTGCAGACGGTTCAAGAGTTCATGTTGTTTTGCCGCCGATTTCCCTGAACGGGCCGATTGTGACAATCAGAAAATTCCCCGAAACAATCAGTATGGAAAAGCTCCTGTCCTTGAGTTCCATCACCAAAGAAGCCGCAGATTTTCTGAAAAAACTGGTAAAATCCGGCTACAATATTTTTATCAGCGGAGGTACGAACTCCGGTAAAACGACATTTTTAAATGCGCTGTCTGCCTTCATTCCGAATGACGAACGGGTGATTACCATTGAAGATTCGGCGGAATTGCAGTTGCTGCAGATTAAAAATCTGGTAAGACTGGAGTCAAGAAATCCGAATGCGGAGGGAGAAGGGCGCATCGGAATTTCCGATTTAATCAAAGCGGCGCTGAGAATGAATCCGGATCGGATTGTTGTAGGAGAGATTCGAGGTTCGGAAGCGCTGGACATGCTCCAGGCAATGAATACCGGTCACGACGGTTCCTTGAGTACCGGACATGGGAACAGCCCGAAAGACATGCTGTCCAGAATTGAAACGATGGCATTGGCCGGGGCGGAGCTTCCGTTGGTTGCACTTCGTTCGCAGATTGCAGGGGCAATCGACATATTAATCCATCTGGGAAGACTGAGAGATCGTTCCAGAAGAGTATTGAACATCATGGAAGTGGGTGATTATAAAGATGGGCAAATTGAACTTTTTCCACTCTTTGAATTCAAAGAAACCGGGGAGACGGAAGGTAAGGTTTTGGGAGAACTGGTTAAAAAAGGGGAACTCAAAAACACTCGTAAAATCATCGCATCAGGCAATCGATTATGAACAATATACATTGAACGCATTGGAGTATCTGCGATATTTTGCTTTCGGGCTTTTCGCGGAGGCTGTCATCTCTTTTATTTTCTATCGTCATATCTATGCATTTTTTCTGTTTATGCCTTTCGCACTTTGTTTTCCGTTTTATCAAAAGAAGATATTGATCCAAAAAAGAAAAGACACCCTGGAAGTGGAGTTTAAGGAGGGGATATTGACACTGGCATCCCTGATCAGTGCGGGATATTCCGCTGAAAATGCGTTAAAAGAGAGCATTGAAGAGTTGAGATTGGTACTGGGAGCAAAATCATTGATTGCAATGGAGTTCGAATATCTGTCTCATCTTGTGTATATGAATATTCCGATCGAGAAGGCTTTTGAAGATTTGGGAGAAAGAAGCGGAATCGATGATATTCGAAATTTTTCCAGGGTATTGAAGATTGCAAAAAGAAGCGGCGGCGAGTTGATCGGAATCATCAACCATACATCGGGAGTCATCAGTGACAAAATGAAGATAAAGGAGGAGATTCTGACTTTGACAACGGCAAAACGTTTTGAACAAAAAATTATGAATCTCTTTCCGTTTATTATCGTTTTGTACATTGAAACCAGCTCACCGGGTTTTTTCAGAATGATGTATACCACAGCTTTGGGAAGAATCATGATGACCTTTTGTCTTTTTGCGTATGTATTTTCCCTGCATCTGTCCAAAAAGATACTGGATATTCGGGTGTAGGAGCTTTAGTGTAAGTGATTGGAAGGAGTTTGCGAAACCGGATAATCCGAATCGGCGGATCCGGGCAGGTGAGCCGAAAGTTTTTGAAAGCATCTTGAAAAGGAGGAAAAGTTCGCAGTACGGACATGTTTATGAGAGAGAGAAAACGACATACGTTTAACCTGCTGGAGATTGTATTGAGATTTAAGGTTCAAATCCTTTGTGTGATTCTGGGGTTTTCTCTATATATTCTGGCAAACAGGTTTTCCAAATCGGAAACTCTGATTCTGGGACATCAAATTCGGAGAGAAGGCTATGGAAAATACAGCAAAGATATACGTTTGGAAGTGGAAGGGATCAATCAAAAGAAGGATAATCTGGATATAGAAGTATCAAAAAAACAATATACCGA
>JBHAEV010000205.1:0-10682 GCA_041855735.1 Lachnospiraceae bacterium | reverse complement strand
TGTGTAGCGCAGCCACGGTCCGTTATTTGCCGCAATCTTTGTATAAACGATCTTCGACTGATGCCTGCCGATCGTATTAAAGGTCACGGACGGGAAGCTTTCGTCGGTGTTTGTAATCTTTCCGAAAGGCAGAAGTCCGAGCTTTACCAGGGCTTGGAATCCATTGCAAATGCCTGCCATCAAACCTTCCCTGTTTTCCAAAAGTTTCTCCACCTCTTCGGCGATCTTCGGATTTCGGAAAAAAGAAGTAATGAATTTTGCCGATCCGTCCGGCTCATCCCCTCCCGAGAAGCCTCCCGGAATAAAAACAATCTGTGAATTTGCAATTTTTTTTGCCATATAGTCCACCGAATCGGAAATATCCTTGGCGGACAGATTTTTAATCACCACTATTTCCGGTTCCAGTCCCGCTCTTTTGGCAGCTCTTGCCGAATCGTACTCGCAATTGGTCCCCGGAAATACCGGAATCAGAATTTTCGGTTCGGCAATCCGGATGCCCGGACTTGCAGCAAATGAAGTTGCAAATTCCGTGGCTGCAGGATGTCCTCCGGCTTCCTTTTCCGACGGGAATGTATCATCGGTTTTTTGCGGCACATTCCTTGCGCCCGCCTCCAAATACAACTCCACATCCTTTTGTGTCATCTGTTTTTGATTGCAGGAAAACACCTTTTCCAGTCTGTTTTCATATATTGCATACAGTTTTGCACAGTCAAGTGTGCTGTTTTGATAAACGATCTCCCTGGAAACGGTAATTTCTCCGATCATTTTTACAAAGATGCCGTATTTTTCCAGCTCCTCTCTGCTGCTTTTCAGAATCACCTCGGAAACATCGCATTCGAGTTCCGCAAGGAATGCACCGTATCGGTATCCGAAAATATCGTCAAGATCCAACTCATCCGCAAAGCGAAATCCGAATCCGTTGCCCATGGTCTGTTTCAAAACCGCTTCCGCAATTCCGCCGTAAGTCGGTGTGTACACGGATGCAAAAAACGATCGATTGTCGGCAATGAAACGATGCAGCATCAAAAGAGCATCCCGGTCCGGAAGGTTGGAATCTGTCTTCGGGAAGAAACCCAGCACCACATTTCCCGCATTTTTATATTCCGGAGAAAGGATGCGATCGATCTTATCCGTTGTCACGGCAAAGGACACCAAGGTCGGAGGAACATCGAGATTCTCAAACGATCCGCTCATCGAATCCTTGCCTCCGATGGAACCGATTCCCAGATCCAGCTGTGCTTCCAATGCACCAAGAAGTGCCGAAAGCGGCTTCCCCCAGCGTCTGCCGTCCTTCCCCGGGCGCTCAAAATATTCCTGAAACGACAGATATACTTCACTCGGCGTGGCACCGGCGGCAATCAGTTTGGAAACGCTTTCCACCACCGAAAGATACGCACCCCTGAAGCAGTCCTTTTCCATAATATACGGATTGTATCCGTAAGCCATCAGCGAAACCGTATCGGTATTTCCATGTTCCAGACTGATTTTTTGCACCATCGCCTGAATCGGCGTTCTTTGATACTTTCCGCCGAAAGGCATCAAGACCGTTCCCGCACCGATGGTGGAGTCGAATTGTTCCGACAATCCGCGCTTGGAGCATACATTCAAATCTCCCGCCAGCTTTTCATACTCCCGCTCAAAATCCGCCCCGCTCAAATCCCTGTCAAACTTCTCCAATGCCGGACATTCCACTTCCATCCGCTTCGGTGCGCCGTTGGAGTTCAGAAAATCTCTGGAAATATCGACAATAAATCGATCCCTCCATTTCATGCGAAGCCGGTTGGTATCGGTTATCACCGCAACAAGTGTCGCTTCCAGATTCTCATCGTGAGCCAATTTCAGAAATGCCTCCAGGTTTTCTTTCTCAATGACCACCGCCATTCTTTCCTGCGATTCGGAGATTGCGATCTCCGTGCCGTCCAGTCCTTCGTACTTCTTTTTCACCGCATTTAAATCGATGTCCAAGCCGTCGCTCAATTCGCCGATGGCTACCGAAACTCCGCCCGCACCGAAATCATTGCACCGCTTGATCATTTGCGTTACGCGTTTATTTCGGAACAATCGCTGCAGTTTCCGCTCTTCCGGCGCATTTCCCTTTTGCACTTCTGCACCGCATTCTTCGAGAGACTGCAGTTTGTGTGCCTTGGAGGAACCCGTTGCGCCGCCGCAGCCGTCCCTGCCCGTTCTTCCTCCGATCAAGATCACCAAATCACCGGCAACCGGTTCTTCCCGACGCACATGTTTTGCCGGCGTCGCTGCAATCACCGCACCGATTTCCATGCGTTTTGCCACATAACCCGGATGATAGATTTCATCCACCAGACCCGTGGCAAGTCCGATTTGATTTCCGTAGGAAGAATATCCGTTTGCCGCCGTGGTCACGATTTTCTTTTGCGAAAGCTTTCCCTCCAATGTATCCGACAAAGGCCGTGTCGGATCGGCGGCACCAGTCACACGCATCGCCGCATAAACATAGGCTCTTCCCGAAAGCGGATCCCGTATGGCACCTCCGATACAGGTTGCGGCACCCCCGAACGGCTCAATCTCCGTCGGATGATTATGGGTTTCATTCTTGAATAAAAGCAGCCACTCCTCATCCTCGCCGTTTACATCCACGGTGATTTTCACCGTGCAGGCATTGATTTCCCCGGACTCGTCCAAACGCTCCAAAAGTCCGTCTTTTTTTAATTTTTTAACGGCGATCGTGGCAATGTCCATCAGGGTTACCGCATTGTTTCTGCCAAGCTCCGCTCTGGTATGCATATATCTGTCCCAGGCCGCATTTAAAATCGGGTCTTCAAATTGTACACGGCTGATTTCGGTCAAAAATGTCGTATGTCTGCAATGATCCGACCAATAGGTATCAATCATTTTGATTTCGGTAATGCTCGGATCTCTTTGCTCCGACTTGAAATATTCCTGACAGAACGCCAGATCATCCATGTCCATGGCAAGCCCTCTTTCATTGAGAAAGGCCGCCCTTTTGGCTTCGTCAAAATCCGTAAAACCCTCCAGTATTTCCACACTTTCGGGGATTTCAAAGCGACTCTCCAAAGACTCGGTTTTCTCCATCTCGGCTTCCCTTGCCTCCACCGGATTGATCAGGTATTTTTTGATGGCCTTTAAATCCTCTTTGCCGATTTCTCCGTACAATGTATACACCGTCGCCGTTTTCACCAAAGGTCTGTCCTGCATGGAAAGGATCTGAATGCACTGACTTGCGGAATCCGCCCTTTGATCATACTGTCCCGGCAGATACTCCACGGCAAAAGAAGTTCCCTCATTCGGAAGCTCCTCAAAAACATGATCCAGCTGCGGTTCCGAAAGAACCTTTTGAACCGCTTCGTCGAAATTCTTCCTCGAAATGCGATCCAGATCATAGCGTTGAAAGATTCTTACCCTCTCCAGTCCGTCAATCATCAGGGACTCTCTCAAATCTTTGCATAACGAAATCGATTTATGATCCAGGCCCTTTCGTTTTTCAACATAAATGCGATAAACCATTCTTCTTCCCTCTCTTTTATCGGGCAAATCCGCTTTCCGCGTCAATATTTCCGTAAATTGCGGCATGCCCCTCTCTTTCGTATTTCATTTGCTCAAAGACAATGCCCTTGCGCCGATATCTTCCCTGCGATGCATATCCTGAAAATGAATTCGATCGGCATCCAGATAGGCCTGCGCCACAGCCTCTTCCAAGGTCACACCGATGCCTGTAACGCCCAGTACCCTGCCGCCCGCGGTCAGAAGCCTGTCACCGACTTTTTTGACTCCGGCCGCAAATACCAGAGCCTCCCCGTCAATGCCTTGGATTTCATATCCGGTTTTGTAGGTTTCCGGATATCCGCCGCTTGCCAGCACCACACAGCAGGCATGCGCCTCTTTCCAAACAATGTCGATCGCATCCAGTGTTTCATCGGCCACCGCCGTTAAAATACGCATCAAATCCGTTTCCAGTAATGGAAGCACCACCTGTGTTTCCGGATCCCCGAAACGACAATTGTACTCGATAACCTTCGGTCCGTCCTTTGTCAGCATGAGTCCGAAATACAGACATCCTTTAAACTTTGCATTCTCACGATTCATCGCGTCCACGGTCGGCAGAAAAATCTCCTTCATACAGCGATCTTCGATTTCTTTTGTATAGAACGGATTCGGTGCAACGGTGCCCATGCCTCCGGTGTTCGGTCCGTGATCGCCGTCAAATGCCCTCTTGTGGTCCATCGACGAAACCATCGGTTTGAGTGTTTTTCCGTCGGTAAATGCCAGTACGCTCACCTCGGGTCCTTCCAGAAACTCCTCAATGACAATTCTGGCACCGCTTTCTCCGAATTTTTTCTCTTCCATCATCCGTTTGACGCCGTCGATTGCCTCCTGCCTTGTTGCGGCGATGATGACCCCCTTGCCCAGTGCCAGTCCGTCCGCTTTGATAACCGTCGGAACCGGAGCCGTTTCCACATAGGACAGAGCTTTGTTTACATCATCAAACACTTCATATTTTGCGGTGGGAATCTTGTATTTTTTCATCAATTCTTTGGAAAACACCTTGCTGGATTCAATCCTTGCAGCCGCCCTGCTCGGTCCGAAGCATCGGATTCCCGCATGTTCCAGAGCATCGACCATACCTGCCGCCAGCGGATCATCCGGCGCCACGATTACAAAATCCATGCCCTCTCTTTTACAAAATTCCACAACCGCATCGATGTTTTTGATGTCAATGTCCACCAAAACAGCCTCATCGCTCATTCCGCCGTTTCCCGGAATGACAAAACACTTTGCACCGCTTTTTAAAACCGATTTCAAGATGGCATGCTCCCTGCCGCCGCTTCCGATAATCGCAACTTTCATGTGATTTCTCCCTGCATCTTTCTCGCCACAAGCTCCACCGCCTGCGGCAAAATCACCCATTCCGCCTCTTCCATAACACGTTTTTGCAAACTCTGCGGTGTGTCGTCCGAATGAACATCCACCGCTTTTTGCAGAATGATCTCTCCGCCGTCCGGAATTTCATTCACATAATGCACCGTCGCACCCGTCACCTTCACTCCGTAATTCAAGGCCGCCTCGTGTACTTTCAGACCGTAATATCCCTTTCCGCAAAAACTCGGAATCAAACTCGGATGTACATTGAGGATTCGATGGGCAAACATCGAAGTAAATCGCTCGGACAAGATCGCAAGATAACCCGCAAGCACAATCAGATCGATCGCTTCCTCCTGCAATGTGCGAATCAATTCGTCTTCCTCTTTGCCTGCAATCACTCTTGTCATTATTCCGGCTTTTTTTGCCCTTTCCAAGGCAAATACGCCCTCCTTGTTCGACACCACCAAAACGATACTGCCGGATCGGATCCTTCCGCTCTCACAGGCATCGAGCAATGCCTGCAAATTGGTTCCTCCTCCGCTCACCATCACCGCTATTCTGATCTTATTTCTCATATCCGTATGCCTTTTATCAATGATGGAACAATCTGGCACGCGTAAAGCAGAGCACCATGTTCTTGGCATTCGCCGCCTCAATCACATCATCGTCACGAATCGATCCGCCCGGCTCGGCAATATAGCTCACACCCGATCGAAATGCCCTCTCCACATTGTCTCCGAAAGGGAAAAATGCATCGGATCCCAGCGCCACACCGCGGATGGTACTAAGATATGCCCTCTTTTCCTCTCTTGTGAATGCCGTCGGCTTTCGGGTGAAAAATCTCTCCCAGATACCGTCCGTCAGCAAATCCTCGCCCTCTTCGGAAACATACACGTCAATGACATTGTCCCGCTCCGCACGGTGAATATCCTCTTTAAACGGCAGATTCAGCACCTTGTCCGACTGACGAAGATGCCAGAGATCGGCTTTTTGCCCTGCCAGTCTGGTGCAGTGAATCCTGGACTGCTGCCCGGCACCCACACCTATCGCCTGCCCGTCTTTTGCAAAGCAAACGGAATTGGACTGGGTATACTTCAATGTAATCAGCGCAATGATCAAATTCAGCTTCGCTTCCTCATCCAGATTTTTATTCTCGGAAACGATTTCCGAAAGCATGTTCTCATCGATTTTGATTTCATTTCTGCTTTGCTCAAAGGTGATGCCGTACACCTGCTTCCTTTCCTTTTGGGACGGCACATAGTCCGCATGCATCCGAATGATGCAGTAATTGCCCTTTTTCTTCTGCTTCAGGATATCCAGAGCTTCCTCGGTATATCCCGGTGCGATGATCCCGTCCGAAACCTCCCGTTTTATCAGATGGGCACAGGTCGCATCGCAGGTATCGCTCAATGCAATAAAATCCCCGAAGGAGGACATCCGATCGGTTCCTCTGGCTCTGGCATAGGCGCATGCCAGAGGGCTTTCATCCAATCCCTCCACATCATCCACAAAACAGGCTCTCTTCAATTTCTCGCTCAATACCCTTCCCACTGCCGCACTCGTCGGAGAAACATGTTTAAAGGAAGTTGCCGCCGGCAAACCCGTGGCTTCTTTGATTTCCCTCACCAACTGGTATGCATTGAATGCGTCCAGAAAATTGATATATCCCGGTCTGCCGCAAAGAATGTCAAACGGCAATTCCCCGCCGTCCTGCATAAACACCCGGGACGGTGACTGATTCGGATTACAACCGTATTTTAAGATAAATTCGTTCATTTTCCTCCCATCTTTATAAGCTTCGTTCGCTCTGCCGTTTTCGCTCGTTCTGCTTTTTCGCTCACGCTGCCGGCTTTGCCGGCTCTGCTGTTTTCGCTCACGCTGCTGTTTTCGCTCACACTGCTGTCTTTGCCCGTTTTCCCTCGTTCCTACACTCTCCGGAATCGATTGATGACCAGACTTTTCTTTTCCCCACCATTCCAGGTACAGACATAGAGAGAAATCCTGTTTTTTTCATCCAGACTCTCCCAAATGCGTTTCGCGATCTCTTCCGTTTCTCCGTTTAATTTTACGCGCCTCGGCTCTCCGACAAAGCTTTGCAGGGGATTTCCGTCGGATTCATAGGTATGAATCAAATGTCCGAGTCCGTTTTTTGCGGTATACTGATATGTGAACCGTTCGCAGTCCTTGCCCTCCTCGTCCATCGCTTTCAGTATGCTGAGCTTATACTCGGAAAAATCCCCGATATTCAACCAACCGGAAATTCTCGGAGTAAAATTCGGCGCATCCGGCTCAAAACAGCGTGTGCGCAATGCTTCCTCGAAACTCTTTTCCTCTTTCAGAAACTCATAAATCGTATCGGTCTGATCTCCGTTGGTGACAATCAGATGATTCGCAATTGTCCGCACCGGTGCATATATGATCAAACTCGGATCTTCCACCTTGCTTTCATCCGCCGGATAAATCATCAGTGTATCCGCTTCTTCCTCAAAAACCCGATTTCTGGAATTGGCGCTTCTTCCCATAATAAAATAGGCAATCACCGAATTTCCCGCCTCATTTTTCCCGATTATAATCCCTCTGCCCGGATAACTGTTGTTTTTCAGTAAATTTTCCGGAGTGTCCATGTGTTGCTGCATCCTGTTATCTCCTATTCCAAACAAATTTTTTCATCGGAAGCGATGATTTCGCCCAGCACATAGGCATCTTCCCCGTATGCTTTCAAAATTTCCAATGACTTCTTTACGTCCTCTTTCGCAACCACAATGCTCATTCCCACGCCCATATTGTAGGTATTGTACATATCCTTGACGGTGATATTTCCGATTTCCCGAATCCGATCAAAAATCGGAAGCACCCTGACATCCGACATTTGAATCTTCGCACAAAGACCGTCCGGAATGGCCCTCGGTATATTTTCATAAAATCCGCCGCCCGTTATATGACTGATTCCCTTGATTCGAACCTTTTCCATCAATCCGAGCACCGGCTTTACATAAATCCTGGTCGGGGTCAAAAGTGTTTCCCCGATGCTCTTGTTACCGAGCTCCTCCTCCGGCTTTTGCAGTTCTTCTTTGGAGATCGTATCGATGCCGAACACTTTTCGCACGAGAGAAAATCCGTTGGAATGCACACCGCTTGATGGCAGTGCCAGCATCACATCCCCCTCACGCATGCACGCAGGGTCGATGATCTTGTCCTTGTCCACAATTCCCACGCAAAATCCTGCCAAATCGAATTCCTCTTCCGGGTAAAATCCCGGCATCTCCGCCGTTTCGCCGCCGATCAATGCCGTGCCGCTTTGAATGCAGCCCTCTGCCACACCCTTTACAATATCGGCGATTCTCTCCGGGAAATTCCTGCCGCAGGCAATGTAATCCAGGAAGAACAAAGGTTTTGCACCGCAGCAAATCACATCATTGACACACATTGCCACACAGTCGATTCCCACCGTATCGTATTTCTCCATGATGAAACTGAGTTTCAATTTGGTGCCGACACCGTCCGTACCCGAAACCAGCACCGGTTTTTGATAACCTTCCGGAAGTTCGAACATTCCGCCGAATCCGCCGATATCCGACATCACTCCGCCTGTCATCGTCTTGGCGATGTATCCTTTCATCAACTCCACCGCCCGATATCCGGCGGTAATGTCCACCCCCGCACTCTTATACGCATCCGAATAACTCTTCATTTCCCCTCCTGTGCTTCACCGCCCTGCCTTTGTCATTTCTTCGGGCATTTGCCTGTGTTTCTCATCGTCATCCATCTTTTCGACGCGATGTCACCGATTCCCCATCAATCTTTCGATAACCTCCTGATAGGCTTCTTCCACACCGCCCATATCCCGGCGAAAACGATCCTTATCCAGTTTCTCCCCCGTCACGGAATCCCAGAAACGACAGGTATCCGGAGAAATCTCATCCGCCAGTACGATGGTTCCGTCCTCAAGACGTCCGAACTCCAATTTAAAATCGATCAAATCGATTTGATCACGGGACAGATACTCTCTTAATATCTCATTGATTTTCAGCGCATAATCGGAAATCAATGCAAGTTCTTCCCTGCTTGCCAGTTCCATCGCCGCAATGTGGTAGTCATTGATCATCGGATCTCCCAAAGCGTCATCCTTATAGCAATACTCCAGCACCGTCGTCTTTAACCTGGTTCCTTCCGGAATGCCCAGTCTTTTGCTCAGGGAGCCCGCCGCAATATTTCGGACAATCACCTCCAAAGGTACGATGCTCACGGCTTTCACCACGGTTTCCCTGTCATTGAGTTCTTCCACAAAATCCGTCGGAATCCCCTTCTCCTCCAACATCTTCATCAAAAAATTGGTTATCCGATTGTTAATTGCACCCTTGCCCTTAATGGTTCCTTTTTTCTCCCCGTTGAATGCCGTCGCATCGTCCTTGTACGATACGATATAAAATCTTTCGTCTTCCGTTTGAAATACCTTCTTTGCCTTACCTTCGTACAACTCTCTTACCTTTGTCAATGCCATAATCTCCTCCTTATTTTCAAACATCTATTTGTTGTATTTCTCTTCGATCGCCCGGTTCTTCGCCAAAATCATCTCCCGATTCCTGTCCCGCTCCTCCAGCAATTTCTTTGCAAGACTCTCATCCGAAACTGCCAGAATCTGAATTGCCAATAGTGCCGCATTATTTGCCGTATCGATTCCCACGGTTGCAACCGGTATTCCCGGCGGCATCATCACGGTGGAAAGCAGGGCATCCATTCCGTCCAGCGACTTTGAACTGCAAGGTAAACCGATCACCGGCAGAATCGTATTTGCCGCAACCGCCCCTGCCAGATGCGCCGCCATGCCCGCCGCGCAGATTATGACGCCGAAACCGTTTTGCGCGGCATGCATCGCAAAACTCTTTGCCTCCTCGGGTGTCCGGTGCGCCGAATATACATGCACCTCCATCGGCACTCCATAGTCCTGTAGGACCGCCAGACATTTCTCTACAATGGGCAGATCCGAATCGCTTCCCATCAAGATTCCTACTTTCTTCATCCCGTCTCCTCTCATTCGTCCATTTGTTTCGTTGAATAAAAAAACCGTTTTAAAACGTCTTTGCATCAATCGCATCTTGATTTCGAAAAATTTCGAATCCTTGCAAAAACAAAAGAGATAGCAGAATCTGCTATCTCTAAAGTCCTGTGTTCATTGTAAATTTTCGTGCAAAATGCCTGCAAAATCCCCTCCGGACAAATTCAATATCTCATATGAAGACAATCCGATACGACAAAAATGCATGCCATTCATCTCAATACTCCTATCCATCATTCATCCGAGAGAACCATCAAAATGCACTTTTATTATAATGAACGATTTTCGTTTCGTCAATTGTTTAAAGTATACGAAATGAACGCTACCTCACCCATGCTCCGGAGTCATTCACCCGGTATCCGTCCGGTGTTTCCTCACTCCGATACATGGAGCCGAGCGGTCTGGTTGTGACATCCTTGTTGTACAGCCACTTATTTTCCGCTTCACTGAAGAAATACGTCCTGGCAGGCGCCGTCGGATTCAGATAATACCATTCTCCGCCGATATAGTCCCATCCCGTGTGCATTGCGCCGGAAACCGGGTCAAGATAATACCATTTTCCGTCCTGCGGATCATGGTGCCATCCATGGGTCAAATGCCCGAAGAATCCGTCATGATTTTCATTCAGATAGTACCAGTGTCCGCCCTCGGAATCATAGAACCAGCCATCCTGCATGATCCCGTCCGCATTGAAATAATACCAGTCCACACGGGTTTTGCCCTCATAGGTGTATCCGATTCGATTCCATCCGACAACACGATTCTT
>JBHAEV010000204.1:0-8054 GCA_041855735.1 Lachnospiraceae bacterium | reverse complement strand
TTCTTTAATCAACTTCGCCTTGTCGTGCTTCACTTCCTCTTCGACGGACTGCAGCAAAATGACCTTGGCCTGCTCCGTCGTCAATCCGGAGATCTTTGAAGTTCGGCAATCCCCTCTTCATAAAGCGCCTCGACATCCTTTGCTCTGGCGGCGATCCTCTCCTCTTTCTCGTGTATCGCAGCCTCTTTCCTGTCCATCTGTTCCTGCTTTTTTTCAATCTTCTCTTCTTTTAATAAAACTTGTTTTTCATAACGTTGCAGTTCGGCTCTTCTTTCCTTCACTTCACGGTCAAGTTCGTTCTTCGCCTTAATCGATTCTTCCTTTGCTTCCAGAAGTGCTTCCCTCTTCTTCGCCTCCGCGGTTCTGTTCGCTTCCTCTATGATCTTTCTGGATTGAGATTGTGCCGAACCCACCTGCGCTTCATAGTTCTTGATTCTTCTTTCAATCGCAAGTTTCCAGCATATAGGTCCCACAATCAGCCCTGTCAGTAAAACTGCAACGAAATATCCTATAACATGTGTCACAGGAATACCTCCTTATTTCGTTTTCATTGTACTTGAATGTCAATACAACATTTAAATTTTAACAGAAAGACAAGTAAAATGCAACCACATTAGCTACATTGTAATGACCTCTTTTACCGACTTCACTGCATTGCACAACCGCTTTGGGGGATTCCTTTGCAAGCTCTTCATGACCGCTTTTACCGTACTTCATCGCGGCAATCTTCTTTCGAAATTTACCGCTTTGCAATGCAATGCCGGCGGGGGAAATGCTTTAATCCGCGTTTCCATCGATCTTTCGCTCCTCAAAATCCGCAGCGTCTTCCAATCGCATACAGCTTAAAACCCTGGAATACGAATATCCCTTTCGGACAATGGATGCCAAAATCTTTTGAGCCTCTTTCCGGGAACATTCCTTCGGAACATATCCTTTTTTCTTCAGCAACTCCGAAATCTGAGCCTCTTCATCGATGGTCGTCCTCTCCAGCACCTCTTCAATATCCTCCTCCGAAAAGCCCTTTCTTTTCAGGTCATAGCGCAATTTGCGCTCACCGGATTTTCGGGATTCGGAGTCCACAAAAATCTCCAAATAGCGGATATCGTTGATAAAATTGTGCTGCTTTGCCCAACTCACCCCGTAGTCCACAACCTCTTTCGGATAACCGGCAAGACTCAGTTTGTCGCTCAATTCTTTTTCGGTCTTATCCCTTGATTTTAAGATAAAAACAATCCGTTCACGGATCCTTTTTCGGAGCTTCGGCAGAATTTCCAGCCGGTAAATCTCCTCATTCAGTTCTCTGCCGGCTTCGATACCGAATCTTTGCAACTCGCCGTTATAAAGTACAAATCCTTCCTCCGTATCGAACACAATCCGGCTTCTTCGCTGATCCACCGGCCTGATTTCTTGAACAAACATCCACTCTCCTTATCTGGAAGGAGCCGCTTTGTCTCCTGTCCTGTCCGCGCCCTTATCGGATTCTTTGTTCGCCTTGTCTTTTTTTGCATCCTCCGCACTCACGCCCAGTCCGTGAAGTTCGCGTACCTTTGCATCAATTTCGTTGCAGATTTCGGGATGCTCCGTTAAAAACTGCTTTGCATTTTCTCTTCCCTGCCCGATCTTGTTTCCGCCATATGCATACCATGCGCCGGACTTGTCCACAATGTCCGCCTGGGCAGCCAAGTCCAGAATATCGCCCACTTTGGAAATCCCTTTGCCGAACATGATATCAAACTCCGCCTCTTTAAAAGGCGGTGCGATTTTGTTTTTTACCACCTTTACCTTCACACGATTGCCGACAATGTCTCCGCTCATTTTTAAAGTTTCGGTTCTCCGGACATCCATACGCACCGTGGCATAAAATTTCAATGCCCTTCCGCCCGTCGTTGTTTCCGGATTTCCGAACATCACGCCGATCTTTTCCCGCAACTGATTGATAAAAATCACGGTGCAATTGCTCTTGCTCATGATACCGGTCAGCTTTCTGAGTCCCTGGCTCATCAATCTTGCCTGAAGTCCCATATGCGAATCTCCCATATCCCCTTCAATCTCCGCCTTCGGAACCAATGCCGCAACCGAGTCCACAATCACAATATCCACCGCTCCGGATCTCACCATGGTCTCGGTAATCTCCAGAGCCTGCTCCCCATTGTCCGGTTGGGATATGTATAAATTGTCGATATCCACTCCGATGTTCTTTGCATACACCGGATCCAATGCATGTTCCGCATCAATGAATCCCGCAATCCCGCCTCTTTTTTGCACCTCCGCGACCATGTGAAGCGCCACCGTCGTCTTTCCGGAGGACTCCGGCCCGTAAATCTCAATCACTCTGCCCTTCGGAATCCCTCCCAGTCCGAGCGCAAGATCCAGACTCAATGAACCGGTAGGTGTGGTTTCAATATTCATATTGTGAAAGGAGTCTCCGAGTTTCATCACGGATCCCTTTCCGAAATTCTTTTCAATCTGTGTCAAAGCGACATCCAATGCCTTTAATTTGTCTTCGTTATTCATCTCAACCTCCTGAACATCTGTTCGTTTTCTGTTCCAATATAATCTATTTTTGTTGATTCGTCAATCCGCTTTACTGTCCGTAAAATATCGAAAACATTACAAAAAAATGAACTCATCCGGATACAAAGTGATCTTCAAAAAACATCACGGGAAAGAAAAATGTAAGAATATCGCATAGATCGGTTACATCAATCGTTTTTAAGAAAGTTAACAGCATTGTAACATAGACAAATGACAGATACAATGTCGAATTTCTTGAGTTCTGCCGGTTGATTTTCTTAAGAATAATTTAAACTTTAATTTACACAATGTTCATTTAAATTACTCTCACCCATGATATACTGTTTACATCATAACAGATGCAGTCTAATATCAATTATGAAATCCCAAATCCTAATAAATTCTTCAATCCCTGAGTCCTTGTTGACTCAGGGATACTTCGTTTTCTACTTCTACCTTTCTGCTTTTTGTCACCTTACCTGTCCGCGCTTATAGGATTCATTGATGATCCGGAACTCCTTATCATGAAGAATCTCCGCCGCATCCGCCAGCCAGTTTACATTTCGAATCAGCATTCGTCCGACCTCGATCAAATCCGCCTGTCCGGTTTGAAGCAGATACTCCCCGAGTTCCGGAGGATTCAGCATCCCCACCGCCGCTACGGGAATTTGCACCGCTTCCTTCATTTTTACGGCAAACGGTACCTGATATCCGGAGAAAATCGGAATATTCGGTAGCATGTCCGCAAGACCTCCGCTGGAAATGTTCAGACCGTCGACACCGTCTTCCTCCAGCCACTTTCCGATCTGCTGATAATCTTCCATACTGTTGATTTCCCCCTCTTTCACATAGGCTCTCACGGAAAGTCTGACCCAGAGGGAGCCCTTGTAGAAAGCGCGAATCTCACGCACGATTTCTGAAAGAAAGCGATATCGATTCGCAAGACTTCCTCCGTATGCATCGGTTCGCCGGTTTGTCAGCGGTTCCAGAAACTGATTGATCAGATATCCGTGGGCACCGTGCAGCTGAATCATATCCACCCCTGCGGTCGCCGCTCTCTTTGCCGCATCCACAAAGGCATTTTGCACTCGTTTGATATCATCCGAAGACATCTCCCTTGCCTCCTTATAATTTTCGTTAAATACGGATGCGCTCGGTGCAATCGGATCGATGGCATGCGCCGCCTTCCTGCCGCCATGTCCGAGTTGAATTCCGACCTTGGTGCCGTAGGCCTGCAATTCCCTTACCAGATTTTTCATTCCCGGAACCTGCGCATCCGACCACAGTCCGAGATCATAGTCGGTCAAACGCCCGTCCGGTTCCACGGCGGTGGCTTCAATAATGATCAGCCCCACCTGACCGATTGCCCTTGCACCGTAATGCGCGTGATGGAACGGTGTCACCATACCGTCCTTCTCCTTTACCATGTACATGCACATCGGCGGCATAACCACACGATTTTTAAGCTCCAGCCCTGCCACATTGGCAGGAGACAACAATTTCGACATAGAACCTCCTTCTTTTGTATTCCCTGCACTTACATGCCAAAACGACATTGCCCTGTGCTTTCGCACACAAGGCAATGCCATACCGGTGTTTCTTCTCAAATTCCGCCCGTACAGACACGGCGGCAATTTTCGTCATTCCTCCATCATCCCGGCGATGTGGTTTCCAATGTATTATACATCAAATCCCTCAAATGCCACAATACGGGTAAATGCAGATTCTCCGTCCACGAATTTCCACGGGAATGTACCGATTACCACACGCTTATTGCTCAGTTTGTCGATTTCTCCTCCCACACACTCCGCATGAATAATTTCGCCGTATTTCTTCGGGAATTGCTGAATGTGCATCGCCTGGTAATTCTTCGGCCACTCATAAATTTCATTCAGTGACTTTCCGTATTTCTGCCGGAAAATCTCATCACATTTTTTCGCCTCCATCGGCTCCCAGTCACGAATCTTTGTATTCATCGGATGATCCGCGGATCCGCAGTCCACACCGATCCATCTCAGTTTCTTTTTATGACACCATTCCACAAAATCCATGCTCGGTCCCGGATGGCGAAGCATATACTTTCTTTCATTGGCCTCCGGCTGATCCCAGCCATACTTGTGATATCCGGTATTGATGATGAGAATATCTCCTTCCTTCACAACGCAACGCTTTTCAATGTCTTCCGGTGTGTAAATTCCGAAATCCTCCGCCTGATCGGAAAGATCCACCACCACTCCCGGTGCACATAGTTTGTCCAAAGGCAGGGATGCGATATCTCTTCCCGCCGTATCAAAATGTCTCGGTCCGTCCAGATGCGTTCCCACATGATTGGATGTGGTGATCAGCTGTCCGTTCGCACCGTTCGGTGCGAGTCTTTTGAAATATTTTACCTGCAAAGGCTCATAGGTCGGCCAAGGCGGTGTGGATATTCCGCAAGGTATTGTAAGATCGTACATTTTAACTTCATTCCAGTTCAACATAATAATCCCTCCATTTTTATTCGCATTCCATCTTCTACGGTAACATACCGTTATTGTACATACTTTTCCACAAATGCCGCAACGGCATCTTCAAAACATTTCATCGGCGGATGTACGATGCCGGCTCCGACCTGTCCGACTCCCGGTTTCTTTGCCGCAATTCCGGTGTTGATGACCGGTCGGATTCCGGTTTCCACCACTTTCCGGATATCGATTCCGGTGGCGGAGCCTCTGAAATTCAGAACCGGAATTTTATAGGCATTGCCCTCTCCCTCCGTGATTTCATACATCTGCGTCGAATAGTTCACCGCATCCGAAGGCGTTCCTCCCACGAATTGCACGATGGCCGGCGCCGCCGCCATGCAGAATCCTCCGATTCCCGCCGTTTCCGTAATGCAGGAATCTCCGACATCCGGATTGGCATCTTCCGGTCCGAATCCCGGAAAATACAGACCGTCAATGATTTCCGCAGGAGCCGTGAACCATTGTCCCGGCATCCCGGCAACACGAATTCCGAACTCCGTTCCGTTTCTCGCCATCGTATACACGATCGTGGAACATTCCACGCCCTCCGCCGCATCCATGGTACATTTGCAGGCCGGCATGGTCAGATTCAAAAATGTATGATCATTGGAATCCAGGAAATTCAGGACTCTGACTTTTTGTTCATCGCCAAATCCCGTCTTTACGATGGACGGAGCAATTGCGCGGAACAAAAGGGACGTACCTGCACGATTTCGATTATGCCCCTCATCTCCCATCTGCAAAACCTGAGCAACCATGGACTTCAAATCGATCTCGCCGCACAATTCCAGCGCTTCCTTTATCACGGGATACAGTTCATCCTCCATCCAGTGCAGACGCGCAATCACCTCATCCTGATATGCACCGAAACGCAAAACCTTTCCCAAACCCTCGTTGAATGTGCAATACGCATAATTGCCGTATGTTTTATTTACAATCTTCCACACCGGCATGGAATAGGTGACAATTCCCGCCATCGGTCCGACCGTCTGATGATGATGGCAGGAGTCAAATTCAATTTCACCGCTTGCCGCCAATTTTTCTGCTTCCTCGGCATCCTTTGCCAGACCTTCATAGATCAAACCTCCGATTACGGCACCCCTCTGCGGTCCGCACATCTTTTCCCATGTAACGGGCGGTCCCGCATGAAGAATCGTTTTTTTGGTCATTCCCGGTATCACTTCTCCCGCTTTGGCGGCACCGACCAAGGTCGGCTGTGCGGAAAGAATAATTTCCAAAACCTTCTTATTGGCGTCATTAATTCTTTCTCCCAGTGACATATAATCCACTCCCTCCTTTTATTTTAATAAATTCAGCATTCCTGCCATTTTTTTATTTCCACCTGCAACCGGTTTCCAATTGATGTGAATCGCTTCTTTCTTTTGATGTTTCAAATCCTCATAAAATGCTTCCAGACCGAAATTTACGACCTTCAATTTTTTTTTGAAAAGCGCATTTACTTTATGCATAATCCCTCCTATTCCGACGCTTTTACAAGTTTCATTGCCAATCTGGCAGCCTGTGCATTGCTCGGCATGACAATGGCGCCGGCACTCTTTAAGCTGTCTTTCGTTTTTTGCAAGGACTGCGGATCATTCTCCGTTCCGCATACCGAAGCCACGACCGTAAGATTGCGACCGGCGGACTGCGCTCGCATTCTGGCACGCATTATCGCCTCGGAAAGATCCGCCGCCGGATCCGGATGCGAACCGAAACCGATCACGCAGTCTACGAGAATCACCGCAACTTCTTCGTCTTCTCCTTCCCGAATCACTCTCTCCGCACGCAAAGACGGATCAATCATCGGATGCGGTCTGCCCACCGTAAACGCATCGTCTCCGAAATCCAAAAATGTGTGTTCTTTGCTGCAACCCTTATCCGGCAATGCATCCGCCGCATTCAGCGGAATATTGGAATAAATATGCCCGAATTCCGAAATCATCAGCTTCATCGCTTCATCACAAAGCGTTCCTCCGGTGTAAAGACCTCGAACAAACTTCTGTGTTTTTCGGTATCCGGCTCTCTCTTTTTGAACCAGTGCGTCCAGCTCGGCCATCGGTATGGAAAATCCGTCGAAAGTCTTGACCTCTTTGCCGGCGGAAAGTGCGTACGCCTTATGCGCCGCATCCTCCAAAGACACGGCTTTGACCAATCCCAGTCGCTCGGCTTCTTCCGAATCTCCGCCGATAAAGCAAACCACTACCGGCTTTTTCCCGTTTGCAGCCTGTTCCAGTATCTTTGTCTGAATCTCCTTTGCCGGCGGCTTGCTGATTAAGGTAATTACTTTTGTATCCTCATCATCAATCAGAGCCTGCAATGCCATGGAAAACATCCTGCCTCCGATCTCCACCTTGAGATCTCTGCCTCCGGTTCCGATGACTTGAGAAAGTCCTCCTCCCAGCTGGTCAATGATGCAGGTCACCTCCTGTGTTCCCGTTCCCGACGCGGCAACCACTCCGATATTTCCCTTTCGCAGTACATTGGCAAAAGCAAGGGGCGTATTGTTGATGATTGCCGTACCGCAATCCGGTCCCATCATCAGCAACTCCCTGGAAACCGCAAGTTCCTTCAAATCCCTCTCGTCTTCCAGACTCACATTGTCGGAGAACATCATAACATGGATGTCATTGTTCAGACATTCCCTCGCAACATCCGCGGCATATTTTCCCGGAACCGATATAATCGCCATATTCAGTTCCGGTTCCATCTTCAAGGCCGAATTCAGAGTCGGAGGATAGTAATTTGTTGAACTTGCCTCCTTCTTTTTGTTCAGCATCTCATCCACTTTTAAAATCGCCGCATTTGCTGCGGCTTCCTCTTCGCATTTCACCGCAATGAAAAAGTCATTGCCCGTGATTTCCTCCAGCTTCGGCGAATGCAGACCGATATTGCGGCTGATTTCTTTATTCAGATCCGTCCCCATGCCCACAAGAGCCTCTTCCACACCCGGAATTTTTTTCAGCTCTTTCGAGATCAACATGAGCACAACCGAATCGTAATATGAGTTTGCTCTGACTTCCAGCTTAACCATTTCTC
>JBHAEV010000203.1:0-3632 GCA_041855735.1 Lachnospiraceae bacterium | reverse complement strand
CCAACAAAAATTTTCATAATAAGTAGAAATGGAGAATCGTCCGAAAGGACATTGACACATGGCTTCGTGGATCTGCCATTCTTGCGGGTCTGTGTAGAAATGGAGAATCGTCCGAAAGGACATCAACACTTGGAATGGCAGATGGAATCGCTGCCCCAGTTGTAAGAATCCTGCAAGGGATATTTTTGAGTGATATAGATGGTACATGCAGACGGATTTTTGAATCGGTCTTTTTGTCCTTCAAAAATACGAATTGTGATCGTAATATCACAAAATATCAAAGGAAAGGAAGATGGGACGATGGATCAAAAGAAAGTTGAAAAATGGATGGGTATGAAAAGGGAAACCAAGGAGCATTGGAAGAAAGCGGACGATTATTATGATAAGCAGCTGTTTGGAGAAATTACCGAAGATTATATTTCCAGACAAGGTTCAAAACTTTCCGAAAAAGTGATGTATCTTGTGGCATCGGTGGGAACATCGTATGAGCCGATTGCTCTCAATATCAGCCTGATGAAGCCGGAGAAGGTTCTGTTTCTTTATACGAAGGAATCTTCCGATGTTTTGGACAAAGTGGTGGAAGTGTGCAAATTGCCGCCGAGCAAATACGATAAGAAGCAGGTCAGTGATGTAGATGTTTTGGACATTTATCAGGAAATTAAACATTCCTATCTTGAATGGGGCAGACCGGAAAAAATGTACATCGACTTCACCGGCGGCACGAAAGCGATGTCGATTGCCGTAGCACTTGCGGGAAGCATCATAAATGTGCAGTTGGTGTATGTCGGATCCAACAATTACCTGAAGAGTCTGAGAAAACCCGGTCCCGGTTCAGAAGAACTTCATTTGATCGCAAATCCGTTGGAAGTTTTCGGGGATTTGGAGATTGAGAAAGCATACAAGCTTTTTGACGAATACAACTATGCCGGTGCGGCGGAAATATTGAAGGAGTTGAAAAGAAAGATTCCGGATCCGTCCATTCGAACTCGATTGGAAAATGCCTATCTTCTGGCATGCGCATATGAAAAATGGGATGCATTGGACTTTCAACCGGCATATGATTCCATGAAAGAACTGGCGGACAATCTGAGTCGAGACAGCCATACCATACACCATATGTCTGATGCGGATGTACAAAAATTAAAGCAGCAAAAAGAAATGCTGCAAAAGCTGACCGATATCCGGCAATGCATTCTGGAAAAACAAAACGAAAAGATACTTGATACAAACGATTTGATTCATCCTCTCATGGCAACCATGCTCCAAAATGCGAGGGTTCGGGAGAAGCAGGAAAAATACGATATGGCAACCTTGTTGTATTATCGTTTGCTGGAAATGATCGGACAAAGGCGTTTGTATGGATACGGGCTCTATGCTTCCCGGATGGATTACGGAAAATTGAAGGCGAATCCGGACAGAACGCCGAACATGGCAACGGATTCCGGCGAAGCCAATCAGAAAGAACTCGGAAAATGTCTGGAAATGATTCGAAGTGAGATTTTCAAAAAGAAAGGAATGAATTTTCTGCCCGATCCTGCCTCCTTGTTGGACATTTTTTTGCTTCTTGGTGCATTGAAGGATGACCTGTTTGAAAACAGAGAAAATACCGTTCGTCAATTAAAGCGAATCCGGAAAATGGTATATCTGCGCAATAATTCCATTTTTGCACATGGGCTCGGTCCGGTCGGAGCGGCGGAATATGCGGAATTCTCGAAGTTTGTAGAAAACCTGTTTCGAGATTATTGCAGGATTGAAAAGTTGGATTATAAAAAACTGGAGCAAAACATCGAACGCGTGTTTCCACCGAAGAACCAAGGCAGGTAGATTATGCCGATTGTGTACATTAAAGAACAGGGGGCGTATATCAAAAAGGTGGAGGAGCGACTGGCGGTCGAAAAGAGTGGAATGCGTCTGGCGGATGTGCCCATACATACATTGAGCGATCTGGCAATCATCGGAAATGTACAAATCAGTACGCAGGCGATTCACCTTCTCTTAAAGCAGGGAATTGATGTGAGTTTTTTTACATTCCGCGGAGATTTGCTCGGTCGGATCGCTTCGGAAAATTCCAAAAATATTTTTCTGCGATTTGAGCAGTACCGCTTGTATCAGGATATGGAGAAGCGCCTGCGTTTCGCAAGAAACATTGTGGAAAACAAAATCAACCATCAAATTCATCTGATCAAAAATTTCCGATTCAATGCATCCGAAAACAAGGAAATGCAGTCCGAAGTGCAGGATATTGTAAAAAAACTGGAGCAAATCAAATCCGGACTGGAAAACCGGAGAACTTCCAATGAAATCATGGGGGCGGAGGGAAGCGGCAGTGCTGTGTATTTTCGAGCTTACGGGAAAATGTTCAAATCTGACATTCGTTTTGAAAAAAGGAGCAGAAGGCCGCCGAAGGATCCGGTTAATGTTTTGCTGAGTCTGGGTTACACACTTTTGACAAAAGAAGTGGAGTCGGCATTGGAGGCGGAATCCTTTGAAACATATTTGGGCTTTCTGCACGGGATACGCTACGGAAGAAAGTCGCTTTCTCTGGATATTGTGGAGGAGTTTCGGCAGCCGGTGATTGACCGTCTGGTGCTTCGAATGTTCAACAAACGGATGATGACCGAAGCCGATTTTCACATGGAAGAAGACCGGATTGTTCTGGAGGAAAACGGATTTATGAAATTCATCAAAACCTACGAGAAATGGATGAATGATTCGGTTTCCATGCGAGAAAAACGCTGCTTTCGCAGCATCATCAAAAGCCAAATTGCTCATCTGAAAAAAGCGATTAAGGAGCGGGGTGAGTACATTCCCTATCATTTTGCATGTGATTTTGCCGTCGATCGGGACGACAGCGATTCTGTCGGAGCTGCGGGGATTGGCGATGCCGGAGATGTCGGAGCTTGCGGTGCCGTGGCTGACGGTATTTGCGATGTCGAAGCTTGTGATGCCGAAGCTGTCGGCACGTTCACGTCCGATTGTGATGAAGTTTGAGAAAGGACGGTAAAAATGTATCTGGTTACATACGATATAACCTCGAACAAAATCAGAAATAAAATTGCCAAATGTCTTTCGGGGTATGGCAATCGAGTCCAATACAGTGTGTTCGAATGTGAGATTCATCCGAAGAAATTCAAGCAGCTCTACAGGGAGTTGCTCAAACGCATGGAAAAATCCGAAGAGGGAAATATTCGCATCTATTATATTGACGAATTTTCCAGATCAAACATGCTTGTTATCGGGGACAAAAGCGAGCGGATGGAAAAAGACGTACTTTTTATTTGATTCGGAAAGGAAAATGTATTCCGAATTTCGATTCGGGATACAAGGACAATGCATGGGACTTTACACAAAGATTATTGATCGCCAAAAATTAGCGGAAGCATGGAAAAAAGTGAGGAGCAATCATCCGGCGCCCGGATCGGACCATGTGACGGTGGAAGATTTTGAAAGCAGGGAAAAGGAAGAAATTGCCAATCTTTGCTTGGAATTGCAAGAAAAACGATATGCATGCAAGCCGGTCAAGACGGTTACGATTCACAAAGACGAAAAGGAACGGGAAGTCAGTCTGTATGCTGTACGGGATAAGGTTGTGCAGACTTCCATTGCCATGGAACTGACAAAGCTTTTCGATG
>JBHAEV010000202.1:0-3335 GCA_041855735.1 Lachnospiraceae bacterium | reverse complement strand
TACACCGTCGCTGTTAAAGGAAGTATTCGGAATAGAAAGTACCGTTATGACGGATCCGGTATCGAAAATGCCCTTAATCATTCCGATCGGCAGACATCACAGCCATTCATCATAACCACCCTTCAAGGGGTGGTGTTTTTCATTACGGTTAGACAAAACATTGCCATGATGTCTGCGGTCGCGGGTTTTGCGATGTTTTACCATTGACAGACATATATGGATTTGTTAGTATTGTAGAAAAAATTGGAGGAGCACGCATGGCAACAATAATCGGAGAAGGAATTACATTTGATGATGTACTATTGCAACCGTCATACTCGGATGTGATCGGCAATGATGTGGATATTTCCACGTATTTAACCAAAAAGATCAAGCTGAATGTCCCGCTGATGAGTGCGGGCATGGACACGGTTACGGAACATCGGATGGCGATTGCAATGGCAAGGCAGGGCGGTATCGGAATCATTCACAAGAATATGAGCATCGAAGAGCAGGCGGATGAAGTGGATAAAGTCAAACGTTCGGAAAACGGTGTCATTACCGATCCGTTCTATCTTTCTCCGGATCATACCTTACAGGATGCGGATGATTTGATGGGGAAATATCGTATTTCCGGAGTACCGATTACAATTGGAAAAAAACTGGTCGGAATCATCACCAATCGCGATTTGAAATTTGAGGAAGATTTCACACAAAAGATCAAGCAGGTAATGACGAAAGAGAACCTGATCACCGCGTTGGAGGGTACCACGATGGATGAGGCGAAGAGAATTCTTGCCAAGGCCAGAGTGGAGAAATTGCCGATTGTGGACAAGGAAGGAAATCTGAAGGGGTTGATTACCGTCAAGGATATTGAGAAACAGATCAAATATCCGAATTCGGCAAAGGATTCCAACGGACGGTTGCTTTGCGGTGCCGCGCTCGGCATTACGACGGATATTTTGGAGCGCTGTGAGGCGCTGATGAAGTCCAAGGTGGATGTGGTGGTTTTGGATTCCGCTCACGGACATTCCTTGAATGTCATCAACTGTGTGAAGAGCATTAAAGAACGATTTCCGGATTTGCAGGTCATTGCCGGAAATGTGGCAACTGCCGAAGGCACGAGGGCGTTGATTGAAGCGGGTGCGGACTGTGTGAAAGTGGGGATCGGACCCGGTTCCATCTGCACCACCAGAGTGGTTGCGGGAATCGGCGTACCGCAGATTTCCGCCGTTATGAATTGTTATGAGGCGGCAAAGACCTACGGAGTTCCGATCATTGCCGACGGCGGAATCAAGTATTCCGGAGATGTGACGAAGGCGATTGCGGCAGGCGGGAATGTCTGCATGATGGGCTCCATTTTTGCGGGATGCGACGAAGCACCGGGAGATTACGAATTGTTCCAGGGCAGAAAATACAAGGTATACCGGGGCATGGGTTCGATTTCGGCGATGGAAAAAGGCAGCAAGGATCGCTATTTCCAGAGCAATGCCAAGAAACTGGTTCCGGAAGGTGTGGAAGGACGTGTTGCATACAAGGGTTTGGTCGAGGATACCGTATATCAGTTGCTGGGAGGACTTCGTTCCGGTATGGGGTACTGCGGGGCGAAGAATATCAAAGAGCTGCAGGAAAATGCGAAGTTTGTAAAAATCACTTCCGCGGCACTCCGGGAGAGTCATCCGCATGATATTCAGATTACCAAGGAAGCGCCGAACTACTCATCCGACGACATATAATGGAGGGACGATCATCGGCCGGTGAAGTTCATCATTCATGAAAAGAGGGTATATGACAAAGGAAGATTTGGTAAAACGGGCTTACAAAGCACAGAAAATGGCATATGTGCCGTATTCCCGTTTTCAGGTGGGTGCGGCTCTGCTGACAAAGAGCGGCAAAGTATATGAAGGATGCAATATCGAAAATGCCGCATATACTCCAAGCAATTGTGCGGAAAGGACGGCGATCTTCAAGGCGATTTCCGAAGGGGTGTACGACTTTGAGGCAATTGCGATTGTCGGAAATCCGAAAGATGCCGGCGAAAAGGGCCGGAAGTTTTGTGCCCCATGCGGGGTTTGCCGACAGGTTATGGCGGAGTTTGCGGATCCGAAGGCGTTTCGGGTGTATTTGGGAAAGGGCGAAGAAATCAAAGAATACACACTGGAGGAGCTGTTGCCGGAAAGTTTTTCGCCGAAGGATTTGGAGAAGTAACGGCAAAACTCCCTTCGAACATTTGTCGGATGCATTGTCGGAACCGATTCAAACGTTTGCCGGATGCTTGTTTTTTCTCGGAAACAGTATTGCAACCTTACAGGTTTCATGGTATAGTTAGGGAAACCTTACCGTGGCTTTTGATTGTGTTTGTGTATTTCAAAAGCGAAAGAGGTTTGGAATCCGTGAAGAAAAGGAGAAACTATGGATAAAGTATGGATTGTATATGTAAGCAATTCCGGTAATACCGAGAAGATGGCGCATATGGTTGCGAAGGGCGTAGAAGAGGCGGGCAAGGAAGCGGTCGTTAAGGAAGCGGGCGATGTCGATGCCGCAGAGTTGCTTGCATTGGATGCATTTGCACTTGGAAGCTTTGCATCCGGTTCCGAGGAGATCGATGATCTTGATATGCTTCCGCTGGTGGAAAATATGGCGGGAAAGCTTGCCGGAAAAACCGTATTGCTGTTCGGTTCCCATGACTGGGGTGACGGTGAGTTTATTCGCACATGGGCAAAACAGATGGAAGAATACGGAGCGACGGTTTTGGGCGGCAAGGGAATTACATGTACACTGGAACCGGATACCGATGCACAGGAGCAATTGCTTGCGGCGGGAAGAGCTTTGGCAAAACTGTAATCGAAACGGGTAAGATTCAACGAGTCCCCATGCATGAAATGAATTTCATGCATGGGGACTCGTTTTGTTCACAGTAAAAATAACCCCCCTGCTATGCAGGGGGAGGGAATCTCTTTAGATTAAAGCATCTCCTGTGCTAAAATAGAATGGCAAAAGAATATATTCTATACCTATGATGGGATAGACCTTATACCCTCAAGTATATATTTATCCGTAGCTGAAGCACAGATGAGAGTAGAAACAGGAAGTGAGCGAATTTTATCTGATATAATGAACTCTATACAAGAGCATTATGACTATATTTTAATAGACACATCACCCTCGTTAAATATATTGACGATAAATGCCCTTTGTGCAGCGAACAGTGTTCTTGTAGTAGCAGATACACAAATGTTCGCTATGCTCGGAATAGATGAGTTATTAAAAACAATACACAAGATAAAAAGGAGAGTAAACCATGCACTATCTGTAAAAGGAATCCTGCTTACGATGTGTGATACTAGAACCAATCT
>JBHAEV010000201.1:0-4844 GCA_041855735.1 Lachnospiraceae bacterium | reverse complement strand
GGAAATCATTGCCACTTATGTATATAAAAAGGGCTTGCTGGACGGGGATTACAGTTTTTCCACGGCAGTCGGATTATTCAATACGGTGATCAATGTCATTTTGCTGATTATAGTGAATCAGGTGGTTTCCAGGATGAATGAAGGCAAGGGAATATAGGAGGAAAAATATGAAAGTCAGATTTTCCAGATATTCGATTCAGGACAAATTATTTCTGATTACCGGGTTTATTCTTCTCGGTTTGTTTGTGCTTGCCATTCTCGGACCGATGATTTACATTGTCATCGCTTCGTTTATGGATCCGATCACCTTGCAAAACAAAGGAATTGTCTTTGATTTGAGCAAGTGGACAACTACGGCATATGAGAGAGTGATTTCCAATTCTCAAATATGGGTGGGATTCAAGAATGCAGTGCTCTATTCGGTGTTATATACATTCGTATCGGTTCTGATCACGCTCCTGGCGGCGTATCCGATGTCAAGGGCAGATTTTCGGGGAAGAAGGATTTTCAATGTTATTTTTGTGATTACCATGTTTTTCGGCGGCGGACTGATTCCGACATATCTTTTGGTCAGCAGTCTGGGGCTTCTGAACAGCATGTGGGCGGTGATTCTGCCGGGTGCATTCAGCGTTTGGAATATGATTATTGCAAGAACATACTATCAGGGAATTCCGGCGGAGCTTCGGGAGGCGGCCGAGGTGGACGGTGCAAATGAAGTGGTATATTTTTTCAAAATTCTGATGCCGGTTTGCGTACCCGTTATCGCCGTATTGGCACTTTGGCAATTCGTGGGAATGTGGAACAGTTATTTTGACGCAATGATCTATCTGAATGACGCCTCCAAGCATCCGCTCCAGTTGGTGCTTCGTTCCATTTTGATTCAGAATCAGCCGGAAGCGGGTATGATTTCGGATATGCAAAGCACCGCACAAAGGGCGCAGCTGGCGGAACTGTTGAAGTATGCGACGATCATTGTATCCAGTTTGCCGCTTCTGGTTATGTATCCGTTCTTCCAGAAATATTTTGACAGCGGTATTATGGCGGGTTCGGTAAAGGGTTGAAAAGAAGTACGGAGCGGAGTTCGGCCGTTCTGAAAAATATATACAAGTGAGGGAGAAAATATGAAAAAAAATAAGTTTACAAAAGTAACAACGGCTTTGCTTCTTGCTTTATCCATAACGGCATGTGGAGGAGGAACGCAGTTGAATTCCGGTGAGGTTCAGAAGGTGGATGTTGAAAGTCTGAAATTTCCGCTTGCAAACAAGGCTACATTGACCGGATTAATCAGCTATCCGCCGAATACAGAATCCGATCCGAATAAGCGTACCATTTTCAAAAGACTGCAGGAACAGACAAATGTGGAGATTCAGTGGAATGCCATACAGGGCGACCAGTGGGGTGAGAAAATTTCACTGGAAATGGCGAATGTCAAAACACTCACCGATTTCGTTTTTTCCGCCGGATTCAGCAACAGCGATTTGTTGAAGTATGCGGATCAGGGTGTAATCATACCTTTGGAAGGGTATATCGACGCCTATATGCCGAATCTGAAGGCGATTTTTGACAAGTATCCGGAATACCGTACTATGGCGACGGATACCGAAGGACATATCTGGGCATTGCCGTGGATTGAGCAGCTGGGCAAGGATAAAACGGCGATCCAGGCGGTGGAAAACATGAGCTTTATCAACAAATCATGGCTGGATTTCCTCGGACTGAAAATGCCGACGACTGTGGAAGAGTTCGAAGAGGTGCTGATTGCTTTTCGTGACAATGAGGATAAGTTGAAAGCGGAATTCAATATCGACGGCAGTGTCATTCCTATGTCCTGCATACTGAATGACGGAGGTCAGGACCCGAGTCTGATTATCAACGGATTCGGGGAAGGTTACGGGGATGTGGACAAGGTCAGGCATATAGCCGTTACGGATGATTTGAAGGTGATCTCCACGGCGACGCAGGTCGGATTCAAAGAAGGCTTTCAATGGCTGAACAAGCTCTACAAAGAGAATTTAATCGATCCGGAGGCATTTACACAGGATTGGTCAACTTATGTTTCAAAAGGAAAATCGGGCAGGTACGGCGTATGTTTCAGCTGGGACGTGGCGAACATTGCCAATATTGAGGACTGGGTTCCGCTGCCGGCACTGACGGCGGATGTACGAAACATCACCCCGAACAACGGGTCTTTTACAAGCGGCTTCGACAGGGGACGCACCGTGGTTACCGCCGTTGCAAAAAATCCGGCACTGGTATGCGCATGGCTGGATCAGATGTATGCACCGTTTCAATCGCCGCAGAACAACTGGGGAACATACGGGGAAAGCGATGAGTTTGATATTTTTGAACTCGGAAAGAATGCCGAAGGCAAGGACATGCTCAAGCATGCACCGCTTGGAGATCACTCGCCGGTGGAGGTGAGAGAGGCGGAAGCAGTCGGCGGACCGTTGGCGATTTTGGATGAATATTACGGTGTATACGTAACGACTCCGGATGATGCGCAGTACAGACTGGATTGGATCAGGGACATCTACACCCCGGATATGAATGCAAAATATGTTTATCCGAATGTCTTCATGAGTCTGGAAGACACCGAGAAGATTTCGAATCTTCAGGCGGATTTGACAAAAGAGATCAATTCCAAAAGATCCGACTGGATTATGAACGGATTCAGTGATGCCGATTGGGAACAATTCCAGTCCGACCTTAAGAGTTACGGTCTGGAGGAATATTTGAGCATCCACCAGAAGTATCTGGACGCATATTATGCGAAATGAAATAAGCAAAGCCGGAACAATGTGACGGGGCATCATTCCTGAACATGATACCTCGACTTCATAATATGCTCGTCGAAATGATTCGGAAAAGACTCTTTGTCTGATGTTTCGACGAGCTTTTCGGGTAAGTAAAATGAACATCAATGATGTGACAAGGAAGAGAAAGAAATGATGAGCAGCTTAAAGTTGGAAAAAGCAAGAAAATACGAAGCGGAAAATGAATCGAAGATCAAAGACAGACCAAGTTTTCATCTTACACCTATAATCGGGTGGATGAATGACCCGAACGGATTCTCATATTATGGAGGATGCTACCACTTGTTCTACCAATACCATCCGTATAATACGAACTGGGGACCGATGCACTGGGGGCATGCCAAAAGTAAGGATTTATTGAAATGGGAGTACCTGCCGGCAGTGCTTGCGCCGGATGAGCTGCATGACAGCTTCGGATGTTTTTCCGGATGTGCCGTTACCACAAAGCAGGGTTCTCATCTTCTGATGTACACCGGAGTTCGAAAGGTTTTGGAGTCGAATAAAATCAAAGAATACCAGGTACAGTGCATTGCAGTGGGAAACGGGGTGGATTATGTTAAGTATGAAACCAATCCGGTTATTTCAGGGGAAACGGTTCCGGAAGACAGTTCCACCACCGATTTTCGCGATCCGAAAATCTTTTTGGATGAAGACCTTCGTTACTCATGCATCGTAGCCAATCGTCGGCTGGACGCAAAAAAGCACCATGAAGGCAGCGGTCAGATTCTGTTGTACAAGAGCGACGATTTATACAACTGGGAATTTAAATCGGTTCTGATATCCAATGACAATAACCTTGGCAGAATGTGGGAGTGTCCGGATTTTTTCAAAATGGACGAAAAATATATTCTGATTGTCAGTCCGCAGGATATGCAGGCGGATGGAATGGAATACGTTCCGGGTAACGGAGCGGTCTGTCTGATCGGCGAATATGATGTGAATGCCGGAAGATTCACACAGGATACGCATCATTGTATCGACTACGGCATCGATTTTTACGCACCGCAGACGGTATTGGCACAGGACGGGCGAAGAATTATGATCGGATGGATGCAAAACTGGGATACTGCCACGACCTATAACCGGGGACATCGATGGTTCGGGCAAACTTCCTTGCCGAGAGAAATTTTTTTAAAGGATAATAGAATGTATCAGCTGCCGATACGGGAGATTGAGAATTATCGAAAAAATAAAGTCGAGCATCGGGATGTTTGTATAAAAGGTGAAGTAAAACTGGATCGGGTTTTCGGAAGAGAAACGGATATGGAGATGCGGTTTACACAAGCTGAGGGAACATGGATTCAGATTCGTTTCGCCATGGAGGGAAAGATCTACTCATCTGTGGAATACGATTTTTCGAAGGAGATTCTTACGATAGACAGAATGTATTCCGGTACGAGAAGATCGGTTTTAAATTCCAGATCCACAAATTTAAAGCCGTTTATAACTGACGGAAAGAAGAGTATTTCCCTTCGCATCATACTGGACAAATACAGTGCGGAGATTTTTGCAAACGGCGGAGAGAAAGTGATGAGTATGGTGGTGGAAACAAAGACAAGCGCGCGGCAGATCGGGTTTTATTCCGACAATGAGGTGCGGATGGATTTGGTGAAATACGATTTGGAAATGATATCTTGAAACGGGTTCGGAAATGATAATCTTCTATCGAGAATGATTGAGTCGGTAAGAGCTAAATGTTGCTTTTACAACGGTTATGATTTTATGATCAATAATAGGTGAAAACACTAGACCGGATAAGGATACTTCACACGGCGTGAAGTATCCTTATTTTAGTGGAATATGGAGAATCATTTACTTTCTCCGTGTTCCTGTTTGCATGTAAATCAGGATTCTGTTTTTGTGCATTTTTCCGGATTATGCTGAAAAACATAGAATTTCAAAATCTGCAAGCTAAAAAGTATACAAAATAAACAAGGAAAATCTGTACAAGATTGCAAATTGACATTGGTATGCTTAGATATTAGAATGAGAATCCCGTCTTTGACAGTGTTTTAAAAGAAAAAGTCTCGC
>JBHAEV010000200.1:0-18362 GCA_041855735.1 Lachnospiraceae bacterium | reverse complement strand
ATATGCTTGATGACCTTAAAGATGGTTCTGACCGTTTCCTCCAGCATTTCTCTGGTACGTTCGGACTTCTCAATGACTTTCTCCCAATCCCATTGGTCCACATAGCAGGAGTGCAGATTATCCAATTCCTCATCACGTCGAATGGCATTCATATTGGTATACAAGCCTTCGCCCGGGGCAAAACCATATCTGCCGAGCGCCATTCTTTTCCACTTTGCCAGAGATTGTACCACTTCCGCTTCTTCCCCCGGCACACCCTGTATATCAAAGGCAACCGGACGCTCCACACCGTTCAAATTATCGTTCAGTCCACTGGCTTTGGTGACAAAAAGAGGCGCGGAAACTCTTTCCAGATTCATCTCCTTGCCGAATTCTTTTTGAAAAGTATCACGAATATACTTAATTGCTTCCTGTGTCTGCTTTGTCGATAATACGGGATCATAATCCTTCGGTATAATCAATGCCATATTGCCTCCTTTAAATAAAAACTTTGATTTCATGCATCCGGAATGCGCAAAGTATGAAAAACCTTACTGTCAAGCCTGTAAGCGCACAATCCGTCAATGCAATGATAAGAGATTCTAACACCAAAATGCGATTAAATCAAGATAAAGAATCTACGGATTGATCGCCTTGATCACATCCCAGATTTCTTTCGGCTCCAGTCCCAGCTTCCAGACCGCAACCCCCGCCAGATCTTTTTCTTTCATATAATCCATCTTTAATTGCAGGGATCTCTCCTCCTCCATCCATATGCTTTTCGTTTCCACGGAACTTGCTTTCTCTCCGAACAGCTGCCCGATTTCTTCATCCCATGTCATCCCGATGCCGTTTTCATCGATCCAGTTCTTCGCCGCAGCAATCCCCAACGCGCTGCTCGTGGTTTTGTTGCCGGCGGTTGTCCAGACTCTGGTATAAAACGGAACGGCATTGATGACTTTTTGCGCCTCGACTTCCTTCAAAGTATTCTCAATCCCTCTTTTTACGAAGCCGATGGACGCCACACTTCCTTTTTCCGATCCGGAATAATGTTCGTCATATCCCATATTGATCACATAATCCACAACTTCCCCGATATCCTTTCGATTGTAGTATGCATTAAAACTTTCGTAATTCGGGAAATCCACACTCAAAACCAGACCCGACTTTCTGCATGACACGCTCAGCTCCCGGATAAATTGCACATAATGTATCGCCGCTTCGGATTTCAGCGATTCGAAATCAATGTTGATTCCGTCAAATCCGTATACTCTGGCATCTTCCATCAGTTTCGAAATCAATTTCTGACGGTTTACATAACCGGACAGCAGGGTATTTAAACTGACGTCTTCACTGAAATTATCAATCAGCGGCCACACTTCCAGACCCAATTCATGCGCCTTGTTGACATATGCTTCATCGGCAAAGCTGGTGTAGTTTCCTTCATTATCGCTCAGTGCGAACCATGTCGGAGATATGACATTCATTCCGTCGGTATTGGCAACCATATCCTCCAGTCCGGCATTGGCATCCGCCACCGTAACCTGATGCCAGCCAAGTACGATTTTTTCCTCTCTGTGGATGCTTGTATATGGTGCAAAACCGGTTCTGCTTTCCTCCGTTGCCAAAGACGGAGAATTGAGCCTGGATTTTCGCATATATCCGGTAAACCCTTCCCCGGTCGTCACCTTGATCCACTTTTTACTTTTCATGGCGTATTCACTTTGATCCAACTCTTCCACCACACGGACCGGCGTTCCTTTTTTCAGCTTGATGACCACATCCGCGGATCCGGCCGGTTCGAGAAACACTCTGGAAACGCCCTTCGTTTCGGTCGTCAGATAATTTCCCCAATCATTGAATACATTCAAGCGTTTCACTTCCAGATTCGTGTAATCGTCGATTCGAATGTCCGAATAGCGGATGGCGAAATCCAGGAGCATATAATAATTATTGTTTCTTTGCTTAAAAATATCCAGTCCCTCTTCATTCCGCTCATTGTAGCCGACCGTGATGACTTCATTGGCGGTTGTAATGATCAGCTGTTTTTCATCGTCATTGTAGTAGAATTTGTCATCCACCAAAGTCGAAAACCAAACCAGAGGAATGTAAACCTTTTCTCCCTCTTTCAAAGCCGTTGCACTTTGCAGTTCGTAATTGTACAAAAGAGCCACCTTTTCTCCGGAAACTTGAAAGTATTCCTCCGGAGTCAGCTCTCTGTTGTTCAATGTCATTTCTTCAAAAAAAATATATCCTGCGATAAAAATGAGTATCAAAAGCAATGCTCCCGATGCAATCCGCAACTTTTGCCAAAGTCCTTTGCCTTTTTGTTGTTTTTTCTTTCTCGAATTCGCCATGAAAAAAGGAAACCTCCATATCCGTTCATAAGGTTTCCTCATTATAGCATAGTTTATTTTAAACTTCTATTGCATGACTTGTACGTTGTTTTAAATTTTTGTAAACTTATCTCTAAAATCCGGAGTCCATTGGGTTTCGGCAGACCTCGGAAGTTGTTGTGACACATTATCCGCACATCGCGGTGCCGAATCAAAGCTCCAGAACTTCATCAAATGCCAAAAGCTCTTTTACCGAATCCCTTGTCAGGTAAAACGGTGTTTCACAATCCGGAACTCTTTTGGGCAAAAATCCCGTTATTTTCTGAATCCTTGCCGCCGACCTGCTTTCGCCGAAATGATAGATCAAATGCAGACCCCGCAGTACCTGTCCGTTTTCATGAAACAGATAGTTCAAAAACGATTCTCTTTGCCAAAGGCTCAAAGATCCCATCAGAAAACGAATATCGGATCTGAGGAAATCCTCCCGAAATTCCGGAAGTTGACAGCCAAAGTCCACGAGAATATAGTGGATCTCAAGTTCTTTGAATGACATGATTTCCGAATAGGAAAGATGATAGTAAACATCCCTCTGCACATTCTCATCCTCCGAATGCCTGCTGAATGCGATAATGTCTTCATCATAGGTGATGAATGCCACTTTTTTTCGATGAAAATCCTTCAGGTAGCAGTACAGCATAAACGCGAAATGCGTCAATCCGGTCGATTTGGATGTTGAAATCAAACCGATGACTTTCGGTTTGGCGGATTCCGGTTCTGCCCGATAAATCTTTTTCTTTCTTAAAAACCACATTTTCCTTCCTCATTCTTCAATATCCACAAAACCGCATTTTACTTTTTCATTCTTCAATATCCATAAAACCGCACTTCCTCAACATTCAGTATCAACCTTGCCAGATCCGTCAAAGTTCGGTTGTTTTCCGTAGCCGAAAGCGGCGGAATGCATATCACCGACTCCGCCTTCACCGTGTCCGGCAGCAGAATTTTGTCTTTTTTATCCCAGCAGTTGTACACCGCCAACAATGTTTTCCGAAATTTCAGAGTGGAAACAATCTGCCGGATTGCCGTCAGATTGTACTTTGCATTCCAAAGCTTTGCACTGCATACCAAAACCAGCACATCGGGATTTTCCGACACGGCTCTTTCCCAATCATCCTTGCAATCCAAAATCTCCCAATCCGCATCGGAATAGGCGGCTTCAATGTAAGGACCCGTAAAAGGGAAAATGCGGGATTTCTGAAAGACAAATCCGTCAACGCATTTTTTTTCCGTTCTTTTCGCCAATTCCGCCATATCGCCGGATGTATTCCTCTCGAAAACGCATACTTGCTTTTTTTGTTTTTGCATCTCCCCTGCCAGGCACAGGCTTAAAAAAGTGACGCCCAGACCCGCTTTCGCCCCGACAAGCGCAACTTTGTTCCTTCGTTTTGCCGCGGCAATTCTCATGAATTCCGTTTTCAATTCCGAAAGACTGTGAAACTTCTCACTTTCTTCCTCCGCCAGACATCTTCGAATTACGTCTCTGATTTCTCCGATCCCCGCCGGCAGTTTTCTGATTTCTCCCTTGTATTTTTCGCAAACTGCAGTGTAATACAGAACGGCTCCAATCGCGAAGATATCCATATCGGCATGGACTCTGTGCCCGAGCATCTGTTTTTTTGATGCAAAACCCAAGCTTCCATACCCATTATTCTCTTCGTGCATAAAAGCGGAGTGATCAAAATCGATGATTCCCGCCCTGTTTTGGGAAATCACGATATTATTCGGCGACAAATCCAGATGTACAATCTGTCTGCCGTGTAGATACTCCAGCGGTTCGATCAAATCCAAAGCAAGCTTTGCCATGCTCCGTTCACAGAATCTGCCGTGGCGACGAATGTATTCATACAAATTTTCTCCCTCAATGTACTCCTCGATCAAGTACAGATCGGAGTCCTGTTCCACGAAATCATAAATCATCGGAATACCCGGATGACGAAGTTCCTTTAAAAGCTCAGCCTCATTTTTAATACATTCATAAAAACGACTTTCGCGGGGGACAACTTTTATTGCTCGAAATACCTGTAATTGTTTATGCTTTGCAAGATAAACGATTCCGCTTTGGCCCTGCCCCAGTATTCGAATGATTTCGTATTTATTCGCGATTTCTCTGCAGATTTCCTTGGCATCCACCTCCTCTTCATCTCTGCTACGATTATAAAATCGCACAACAAAAAGTGCAATACAGAACATATTTTTGTGCGAAATTTCGGACACCGCCTCACTTCGTCAGATTGACCGTATTTTCCCTTATTTTTTGGTTAACGCTGATATTGTGTGATTTCACCGGTTTGTTATAATGATTGCAGACAGCGGTCAGATACCCTGCTTCGGGATTCGGATCGTCAGAAATCATTTTGGAGGTGCTGTAATGGCAAGTTTATCACTTAAGAATATTGAGAAGCAATATCCGAACGGCTTCAAAGCCGTGAAAGACTTTAATCTGGAAATCGAAGACAAGGAGTTTATCATCTTCGTCGGCCCGTCCGGATGCGGTAAATCCACCACACTTCGTATGATTGCCGGATTGGAAGATATTTCCTCGGGTACATTGGAAATCGACGGCAAGGTTGTAAATGATGTTGAGCCGAAGGACAGGGATATCGCGATGGTATTCCAGAACTACGCGCTGTATCCTCATATGACCGTTTACGACAACATGGCCTTTGCTCTTAAGCTTCGTAAAGTTCCGAAGGACGAGATCGACAAGGCGGTTCGCAATGCGGCGAAGATTCTTGACCTTGAGAAACTGCTCGATCGTAAGCCGAAAGCTCTTTCCGGCGGACAAAGACAAAGAGTTGCGATGGGACGTGCCATCGTGCGCAGCCCGAAAGTATTCTTGATGGACGAGCCGCTCTCCAACCTCGATGCCAAGCTCAGAGTACAGATGAGAATCGAGATTTCCAAGATTCACCAAAGACTCGGCGCTACCATCATCTATGTTACCCATGACCAGACAGAGGCTATGACGCTCGGTACCAGAATCGTGGTTATGAAGGACGGTATTGTACAGCAGGTGGATACTCCGCAAAATCTGTACAACAAACCGTGCAATCAATTCGTAGCAAGCTTTATCGGTTCTCCTCAGATGAACTTCCTGCCTGCAACCACAAGCGTGGAAGGCAGCGATGTATTCCTGACGGTCGGCAGCTATAAACTCAAGGTGCCGGTACACAAGGCAAAAGCCCTCATCGACGGCAACTACAATGGCAAGGAAGTGGTACTCGGTGTTCGACCTGAGGATATCCACGACTCCGAGATTTTCATCTCCAATTCTCCGGACAGCGTGATCGAGTCCGAGATCAAGGTTTACGAGCTCCTCGGTGCGGAAGTGTTCCTGTACTTTGATGTGGTAGGATCTCAGGTAACCGCAAGAGTAAACCCTCGTACGAATTTAAGAACCGGTTCCGCGGCGAAGTTCGCAATCGATATGGACAAGATTCATGTATTCGATAAAGATTCCGAGCTGACCATCACCAATTAGTGAATCATTGACTTATACTTCATAAAATAATAAAATAGTAGCGGGTATTCCCTGCTACTATTTTATTCACTTCATAAAAAATGAAAGCGAAGTATCTATGCAAACTAAAACGCAAAAACTGATTCATGAATTTTATGCGCTGACCGGTTTGGAACTGCAATCCGCATTTTGCACTTCGGAGGAGGAACAGATCTTTGCCGGTCGTGTTCAGGCTCTCATCAATACTTACAAAAAAGAACATTCCGTAGAATATTTTTTATGTCTTTTACTCTATGACCGAATCGAGCGAACGGAATTCGGGCGATATGTGAAACAGTTTCATTTGAACCCGGACAAATCCAGACAGCTTTTTTTGATCCGTCTCAAATCCGATGCGGATGAAGTGGCTTTTGAAATACTTCGGAGTATGTTTCCGCATAAGAACCGTGATTATTTGATTGATGTCGACGAACAGACCATCGCTCTTCTCTATGAAGTTCGAAACGAGCAGCATTGCCCCGACTCCATTGCCAAACAAATCAATGCCGGTATTCTTGCCGAGGCGATGACCTATGTGAATATCTCCTACAGCAAGGTCTTTTCTTCCTTAAATCTGCTTCCGGGTGTTTACCAGTCCTGTTTGCTGAGTTTAAATATCGGCATGATTTTCTATGCCGATCGTATGATCATTCCCTACAATGAGCTGGGGATCGGGCGCCTGATTTATCAGTTGCCGATTCGCACCTGTGAGAAATATCTGAAAGAAACCGTGGGTGACGATTTTCACCTGTTGGAGGACAGTGAAGTACAGAACACGATCAATACCTTCATCTCCAACAATTTGAATATTGCGGAAACGGCAAGAAAGCTTCATATGCACAGAAATACCCTGGTTTATCGCATTGAACAATTGGAAAAAATTTTGGGTTTGGAATTAAAAACCATTGACGGTGCCATGACATTTAAGATCACCACCATGGTTGTGAATTATTTGAAATTTATTAAGGAGAACAAACATGACTGATACCTATCATGAACAGATTGTCGCAAAGAAAGGAAACGGACTGGGAATTGCCATTCGTATTTTGGTATACCTCCTGTTGGCGGTATTGTTTTTCCTGTCCCTTATGAATCCGCTTTTGATCGTTGCCGTCATCGCTCTTGCCGGAGTCGCTTTTTACTACCTGTTTCCGAGAATGAATATCGAATACGAATATTCCTGCCTGAATTCGGAATTCAGCATTGACGCCATTTTCAGCAAGTCCAGCCGCAAGCACATCACCACGTTTGACTTAAAAAGTGTGGAAAGACTGACAAAAAAAGAAAACATCGATTTAAACCGCTATCACGGCATTAAGGTTTTGGATTTCACCGGGAATTCCGATCGGTTAAGCAGCTATGCACTGGTGATTGCCGAACCTCAAAACAAGAAAATCATTTATCTCTCTCTGGACAATCCGATGTTGGATCTCGCGAAAAACTTTATCCCGAAATACGGCATTGAGGTGTAGCGCATTCCGTCATGATGAGATCCATATCCGCAAAAACTTCCGCCGTCCGAAACCGACGGCGGAAGTTTTCTTTCTTTTGTCCACATAAATAAAAACGCTCTGATCGCAATCTTCCTAATACTTCCCGGAAGAAAAGACATAGGCGGAATTCGGCATTGCCTTGATTTTCAAATTCCCCTCTTCAATCCTTTCGATGCTCTTGCCCACATTGTAATACCTGTCGCAGGTATACATTTGACGATAGATCTTCTGATTTCTGCGAAATCCCGCCAGCCATGCCGGTATCACGATTTCCTGTTCGGCGGCACCCGTGTATACCAGCACCAGCACGATTTCTTTGTCATGCACTCTGGCATAGGCAACGATGTCCGTAATTGCAAGCAGAGGAATCAGGGATCCCACTTTCAATGCCCTGGAATTGCGATGAATTCTGGTCATATACTTATGAAAATCAATCAACTCGAAATTCTCTCTCCCCCAGGGAAATGTACGTCTGTTGTCGGGATCCGTAAAACCGCAAAGCCCCGCCTCATCCCCGTAATAAATGGTCGGAGCGCCCTGCATGGTCATCTGCATTACCACCGCCTGACGAAGAACCGACACATTCACTCCTTCTTCCGCCAAATGGCTGTTTGTCGCGGTCAGTCTCGCCACCACATGATTGGTTCTTGTCAGGAATCTGGAATGATCATGATTGGACAATTCGTTCATTGCACACAAACAGGATTGCAATGGCAGTTTTGCGCTGTTGTAGAGCAGGGTATCCATAAATGCCTTGCCATTGTGTAAAAGTTCGCTCTTAAACTCTTCCGAATGCTTCTCCATTCCGGTCAGAAAAAAGCTCACCGGCTCCATAAATGCATCGTAATTCATAACGGTATCCCATTGCTTGCCGTCCAGCCAGTTTGCCGGATCCCCGTAATGCTCGGCAAGAATGATCGCCTCCGGATTGTCTCCTTTGACCTGTTCCCGAAACTTCCTCCAGAAAATGTGATTGTATTCGGGAGAATGCCCCAGATCCGCCGCCACATCCAGTCGCCATCCGTCAATCGAATATGGCGGAAGTGTCCACTTGGAAACTGCGGCGAACACCTCTTTGCGAAGCGCCAAACTGTTTTCATAATACAGTTTCGGCAAGGTGTCATGCCCCCACCATCCGTCATAACTGGAATTGTTCGGCCAATGTCTGTCTTCATTCTTGAAAAACTCAAAATACAGATGATACGGACTTTCTTTGGACTCATATGCACCGGGAGCATAATTGCCGGATTGACGGTAGATTCCTTCTTTGTCCAGCCATTTGTGGAAGGAACCGCAGTGGTTGAACACACCGTCCATAATGACCTTCATCCCTCTTTTATGCACCTCATCCATAAATCTGGCAAAGAATGCATCGCTTGCCTCCAGATTCTCCTTATCCGTGGTCCGGATCATATACTTGGTCGCTCCCTCATTGGATGTTGCGTCCTCCGGCAAAACATCCCCGCCATCCTTCACAATTGTTGTGTAGTGCGGATCAATATGGGCATAATCCTGCGTATCGTATTTATGGTTGGACGGAGAAACGAAGAGAGGATTGAAATAAATCACCTCCACTCCGAGTCCCTGGATATAATCCAGCTTATCCCAAACCCCCTGCAAATCTCCCCCGTAAAAATAACCCACATCAAACGGCTTCGGATTGGCATTCCAGTCCAGCACCCTGGTCGTCGGAAGTCCGATATAGATGTACTCATCGTCCATCACATCATTGGTATGATCTCCTCTGTGAAAACGATCCACATAAATCTGATACATAATCGCACCTTTGGACCACTCCGGAACCTTGAAACCGCTGATCAGTCGATAGGTATACCATTTTTGCACTTCATCCACAACTCCGGCTTTTGTACAATATACAAACTCATTTCCGGAGGATATTTTAAAATAATACCTCAACTCTCTTGTTGTCATTTCAAGAGAGACTTCATAAAAATCAAAAAACTCATCGGAAAAAATCTTCCGCATAGGATATTCTTCATTACTGTCAAAAGTAATTAGACTCACCCGATCCGCAGCTCCCGACGCCGTTCTCAGTTTCACGCTGAGCACATCCCCGATGCACGGTTCCGAAGGTGATATATAGTCAGAAGTTTCATCCGAAAAAATTCCCAGTCTATTCATGAAACATCCCCTCAAACTCCTGCTGACTTAATTTTTCTTTTTCCAACAATGCAATCGCACACCGATCCAGGACATCCCTGTGCTCCAGAATGATGTCCCTGGCTCTTTGATAGCAGTCAGCCACTATACTTTTAATTTCGTCGTCGATCAGTGCCGCCGTGCTTTCTCCATAGGATTTGGTATGTCCCAGATCTCTGCCGATGAAGACTTCATCTCCCTCGCTTCCATAGTTGATCATGCCCAGCCTGTCACTGAATCCGTACTTCATAACCATCGCCTTTGCAGTGGCGGTTGCACGTCGGATATCTCCGCTTGCTCCAGTCGTAATATCATCAAAAACAATCTCTTCCGCTGCCCTGCCTCCGAGACTGACGATGATTTCCTCGAGCATTTTCTTTTTCGTATTGAATTGATTGTCCTTGTCCGGTACCGGCATGGTGTAACCTGCCGCACCGATCCCGGTCGGAATGATGGATATGGTCTGCACCGGTCCGACATTCGGCAGTACATGAAAGAGAATCGCATGCCCTGCTTCATGGTATGCCGTAATCCTTCTTTCCTCTTCCGATACAATCTTACTCTTCTTTTCCGTTCCGATACCGACCTTGATAATGGATTGCTCAATGTCGGATTTTTTGATATACATCCGATTCTCCTTTGCGGCAAGGATTGCGGATTCGTTCATAAGATTTTCCAGGTCCGCACCGGTAAATCCCGTCGTACTTCTCGCAACATCGGATAAATTCACATCTTCCGACAGCGGTTTGTTGCGAACATGCACCTTGAGAATCTCTTCCCTCGCCCCGATATCCGGACGCCCGACCTCAATCTTTCTGTCAAATCTGCCGGGACGCAGGATGGCGGGATCCAGTATATCGACACGATTCGTTGCAGCCAGAACGATGATCCCCTGATTGGCGGCAAAGCCGTCCATTTCCACAAGCATCTGATTCAGCGTCTGCTCTCTCTCATCATGGCTTCCGCCCAGTCCCGAACCGCGCCTTCTCGCAACGGCATCGATTTCATCAATGAACACGATGCAAGGCGCATTCCGTTTTGCGTCATTGAACAAATCCCGGACTCTGGAAGCACCGACTCCGACAAACATTTCCACAAAATCCGAACCGGAAATCGTGAAAAACGGAACTCTTGCCTCCCCCGCTACCGCCTTTGCAAGCAAAGTCTTGCCCGTACCGGGAGGCCCCACCAACAGAATGCCTTTCGGAATTCTGGCTCCGAGCTTTCGATACTTGTCCGGTGCCTTCAAGAAATCCACGATTTCCTCAAGATCCTCTTTTTCCTCGCGAAGACCTGCCACGGATTCAAAATTGATCTTGTTGTCGGTGGCAACCTTTGCTCTGCTCTTTCCGAAGTCCATCATTCTGTTGCCGCCGCCCATGCCCTGCGAACGCTGCTGGACGATGTACAATGTGATGATCACGGCTGCCAAAGCCATCAGAGTCGGCAGTATCACATCCGTGAACACACCTTTGTGAGGGACATCATGCAATGTGTAGTCCATTCCACTCGCCTGAAGTTCGCCGATCGCCTCATTGACATCCGAAACATAATATTTATATCGATTGGCTTGATTATCCGTCAATTCAAATTCCAGCACACCTGTCGGCGTCTGTGTATTTTGCGTAATGATCACGCTTTTGACCGTACCGCTTGACATCAGCTGATCGAATTGGCTCTTGCTCAGTCGTTCCTCACTGATTCGATTTCCCAGACTGAATAAAATAAAACCGATCAATGCCATCATCAACAACGCGGAAAATACGCTGTATCTATTCGGGTTCCTGTTCAAACTCTCTCCTCTTTCCTTCTTTTACTCTTCAAACTCCACCACGCCGATAAACGGAAGATTTCGCAGTTTTTGGTCATAATCCAGTCCGTAACCCACGACGAACTCATCCGGGATCTCAAAACATATATAATCCACAAAAACATTGTCCGTCACTCTTCTGGAAGGCTTGTCCAGGAGCGTGCAAAGTTTGAGAGAATTGGTGCCTCTTGCTTTTAGCATCTCACACAGATACGCAAGAGTTCTTCCGGAATCAATGATGTCTTCCACGATGATCACATCCTTGCCCTGAATCGGATCGTCCAGATCCTTGATGATCTTCACCACTCCGCTTGACTTGGTTTCGCTGCCGTAGCTGGACACACTCATAAAGTCCATGCTCACATTCCCTTTCAGCTCTTTTGCCAAATCACACATAAACATAATGGCGCCCTTCAATACACAAATCAGATGAATCTCCTTACCTTCATAATCCTTGTTAATCCGCTCCGCAACTTCTTTGATTCTTTTTTGAATTTCTTCCTTGCCGATCATCGTTTTAATATGATAACCCATCCTCTTTCTCCTTTACATATTGAATTTCCAGAATCTGTTTTGTATGTTCGTCCACCCGAAATGCATCACTCGTCCGATATCCGATAACCCAGACAATATGATGATCGCAGGCAATCAAAGCCACATCATCCCGCATTTCCCGATTGATTTTTTTGTCAATCATAAAGGACTTCAAACTTTTCTTCCCGACACCCCGGATGTACAGATAGTCCCCGATCTCTCTGCGACGCAGTACCAAAGCTCCCTTCAGCCTGTCATAATCAAACCATCGAATATCTCCGTCTTTGGGAATGCCCGCGTGTTTATCATAGGGAAATACCCGACTTACAAAACGGCCCAATCCTTTCCTGTGTAAGTTTTCTTTCCTCAAAGACACTATTATATCAGCATAATCTCTTTTTGCAAATATTCCGAAAGGTAAATCCATCCTTGCCGAGGTTTTTAAATTCAGTAATTTCTCCACATCCGCAATATGTTGAAAGTGAATATCACGAAATCCGAGATTTTGCTCCGCCAGAAGTTTCGTAATCATAAAACGGATGAGATACTTTCTCAAAATGCCGGGTTTTTCCCTCAATACCTCCACCGGCATACGCACACTGCCTTCTTTTGCATCGGCATGCCTTTCGAAAATCTCCGATGCGGTTTGTGAAAGAAATTCGTCCGCCTCAAAAAACAGACCGCCGGCACGCACGATGTGATCCGTAACCATCGGATTGATTTTACTGCGGATGGCAGGTAGAATTTCATTTCGAAGAATATTTCGTGTATACACTGCGTCACGGTTCGTGGAGTCAATGCAATACCCCAACTTTTCCTCTCTGCAGTATTCCTCGATTTCCGCCCTGGAAATCTCCAGCATCGGTCGTATGATGTCCGCCCTTTGCATCTGCATTCCGGAGCATCCTCGCAGTCCGCTTCCCCTTATAAGATGGAATAAAATGGTTTCCGCCTGGTCGTCTTTGTGATGTGCCAGAGCGATTCGAACTTTGCGCTGTTGCTTCGGTATATCCGTCCGAACGAAACGCTTTCCCTTTATACTATTTTCCCATAAAGAAATGGGAATGTCTTTATTTTTTTCTTTCCATCTTTCTTCAATATTTTTATATGAAAAATCTTCAAAATCTGTAGGATTACTTAAGAATTCTTCTTTAATCCAATCAAATATCATATAACGATATTTTCTTCCCGCTTCCTCGATTCCCATTCTCTCTCGATTTGCCCGTTTTTTGAGATCAATATTGGCTTGAATCGAGTCAACCTTCATCTTCTTGCAGAAATCCCTCACGAACCCGGCGTCCTTATCCGCCTCCTCTCCTCTCAGGCCATGGTGAACGTGAACTGCCATCAAAAAAAAGCCGACTTTCTTCCTCCATCTCGACAAAATATGCAATAATGCCGCCGAGTCCGCACCGCCGCTCACGCCGACTATGACGAAATCTCCCTTTCGAATCAGATGATTCTCCCGAATCGAATCATATACTTTATCCGCAATACTCACGCCTTCCACCGCCTCATAAAGATGAAAGCCAGCTTATTGAGCCGGCTTTAATAGAATCTCGTTCCGATACACCAGTCCCAGTTTTTCTTTGGCAATATCCTCGATATATTCTCTGCTTTTCATGTAATTTTCTCTTTGCAAAAGCAACTCCGCCCTTTTTTGCTCTTCGTTGATCTGCTCCTGTACCGCCTGTATCTTCTGCGAATTCTTCCGGTATCGCTTGTTTAAATCATTAATCCGTACTCCCAACAATATGGCGATAACGGATATAATCACCGTAATCATCAAAACGTCAAACACCGTCTTCCTTGTTTTTTCTCTCAGTTTCTTTTTGAACTTTATCCATCTGGCATTTCCCATATCAACACCCCCATATCCAATACCATTTTAACCAAATATCGGTGGAATGTAAAGCAAAAAGAACCGCATACTCTTATGCGGTTCCAAAGGTAATCCATCTGTCCCCGACAGGGATAAATTACCGTTATTTTAGAGATATTTGAATAATTCCTTCGCTTCGTCCTTCTTTGTTGTATCCGCTATTGCAAGTACCTCTACTTTTACTGACTTTTCTCCAAAAAGTACCTCGATGATATCACCCTGTTTTACAAAAAAGGACGCTTTCACGGGTTTTCCATTTACCATGACCCTTCCCGAATCGCATGCTTCATTCGCAATGGTGCGTCTTTTGATAATTCTGGATACTTTTAAAAATTTGTCAATTCTCATCCTACTTGTTTACAAGATCCTTAAGTCCCTTACCTGCTTTGAATCTCGGTGCTTTGCTTGCAGGAATGTGCATCGCTTCCTTGGTTCTCGGATTGATGCCGTCCCTTGCAGGTCTTTCGGAAACCTCAAATGTACCGAAACCAACCAATTGTACTTTACCGCTCTTAGCCAACTCTTCGGAAACCGCATCCGTAAATCCCTTAAGCGCCGCCTCCGCATCCTTTTTTGTAAGTCCTGCCTTTTCAGCGATAGCAGCGATTAACTCTGTCTTATTCATTCTAAACCTCCTATTTGTGAGTTATAAACTACATGTACATTTATAACGGTTTTACGTCGGTTTGTCAATATCTATCCTTGAAACGTAAGGAATATGAAATAAAAGTCTGTTCAATTCCGTTCCGTTCCGATGCATAAACTGAAGAAGTATACTTCAATTTTTCGTTCCTTATTCAGTTCTCTTGTGCATTCTTCGATCGTGCTGCCCGTCGTAAAAATATCATCAACCAGAATCACCCGTTTGCAGTTCTTCGGAAGGCCACGCACCGAAAATGCCGATTTTAAGTTTCTCTCACGTTCGTTTGAAAGCAGCGCCTTCTGCGGTCTTGTGTTTTTCGTCCGAATCAACGAATCGGTATTTAACGGGATATTCCACTCCCCGGAAAGGATTTCGGCAATCAATTCCGCCTGATTAAAGCCCCTTTCCCTTCGCCTTTTTTTGTGAATCGGAACCGGTATCACGCAGTCGGCGTCCAGTTTTTTTGCCAGAGCGCGATAACGGAACGCCAGCATTTTGGCAAAACCGTCAATGTACTCTCTTTTATTTTTGTATTTGATTTTCACCATGGCATTTTCGGAAATTTCATCATAGCAAAGCAATGCCCTGCCGAACTCAAAACTTCTCCCTTTTCGGGTACAGTCCGAACAGAGTTCCTCTTCCTCTCTTCGGATTTCTTTCCCGCAAACCATGCAAATCGGCTCCCTGACAAAATGCAGTTTTCGGAAACAGTCCGGACAAATGTATTCCCCTTTTGCAATCTCCTCACACACCGGACATCTTCGGGGAAACACGCTTTGAACCAGTATTTGCCAAAGCTTGTTCATTCTTTTTTGCAAATCCGCCTGATTTATCATATTCGCTCCCTTACAGGGCCAATTCCTCAATCCGATCTTTCAGACCGGAGTATCTCTTCTGCTCCGAATCATTGTTAACCATCGCTTCAAAACACTCGCCCATTCCCACCATGGTTACGCATTTTCTCGCTCGGGTCACCGCCGTATAAATCAGATTTCTCGTCATCAGCAGCCGCGGTCCGAAATACAGCGGCAGCACCACCGCAGGGTACTCGCTCCCTTGCGACTTGTGGATCGTGATGGCATAGGCATGCTCCAGTTCCTCCAGCTCCTGGAATTGATATTCGGCAATTCTTCCTTCATCAAATTCCACACTGAGCGACTCCGCAAAGAAATTAATGTCAATAATTTTACCGATATCGCCATTGAACACGCCCAGTCCGCTCTCCACACAAAAACCGTATGAATTTCTTTGCTCCCATTCCATCTGATAATTGTTTTTAATCTGCATGACCTTATCTCCCTCACGGAAAACAATGCCATTGTATTCTTTTTCTTTTTTACCGGATGCGGGGGGATTCAAACTTGCCTGTAAAACCGAATTCAATCGTTCCACACCCAGATTCCCCTTTCGCATCGGCGACATCACCTGAATATCCAGTGCATCGGCATGGACATAATCCGGCAGCTTTTTGGTGATCAAAGTCAGCATGGCGGCGATAATCTGATCCGCCTCCATCCTCTGCACAAAGAGAAAATCCAGACTCTTCTTCTGTAAATCGATCTTCTCCCCGCGAATCATCTTATGCGCATTCACGATAATATCACTTTTTGCCGCCTGTCGATAAATATGATCCAGCTTCACCACCTTAAAGTGTTCGGAATCGATAATATCCCTCAGCACATTCCCCGGTCCGACACTCGGCAGCTGATTGGTATCGCCCACAAGCACGAGTCGGGTCCCCTGCGGAACGGCTTTCAGCAGGGAACTCATCAAATGGACATCCACCATGCTCATCTCATCGATGATAATCACATCCGCCTCCAGCGGATTGTCCTCATTTCGACCGAACACAATCGACGCCTGGTCACCGGTAATTCCCTCATCCGAAGGCGCGCCGTTGATTTCCAACAGTCTGTGAATGGTTCTCGCCTCCATCCCGCTGCTTTCCGTCATACGTTTTGCCGCCCTTCCCGTCGGCGCCGCAAGCAAAATCTCCATCCTCTTCCCAAGGAAATACCGGATCATGGTGTTGATGGTGGTGGTCTTTCCGGTACCCGGACCACCGGTAATCACCAGCAATCCGCTCGTCACGGCTTCCACAACGGCATTTCTCTGATTCTCATCCAGCTCGATTCCTTCCCTGCGCTCGATATCACGGACTTCGGATCGCACCGGTTCCTTATCCATATCGGAATGAATGTTCAGCTCATGCAATTGCCTTGCCATGTAGGATTCCAGATAATACAAACGATTGATATAAATATCCACCCGCTCCTGTTTGGTTTTGACAATGATTCTTCTCTCCATCTGCAAATCGGGAATGACATCCAGTATCATTTCCTCGGAAACCCCCAAAATATCGGAGGCGTTTTTTTGCAATTCTTCTTTGGGAAGATAGGTATGTCCGGACAGGGTGGCCTGCTCCAGTGCATAGATGATGCCGCTCTTGATCCGAAACTCCGAGTCGACATGAATTCCCGCTTTTTTTGCAATGTCGTCGGCAATCTTAAAACCGACTCCGGGAATATCATCCGCAATCCGGTACGGATTCTGTGCGATCACACTATAGATTTTCGAACCGTAGAACTTGTAAATTTTTGCGGATAAATTCATGGAAATACCGTACTTCTGCAGAAAGATCATCGCATCGCGCATTTCCTTCTTTTCCAGGATCTGCTCGCAAATGCTTCTTGCCATACGTTCACTGATGCCCTTGATGCTCACCAGTCGCTCCGGTTCTTCTTCAATAATCCGAAGCGTATCCGCCTTGAATTTCTTGACAATTCTGGCTGCCAATGCCTCTCTGACACCCTTAACAGCACCCGAAGCCAGATATCTCTCGATACCTTTCAGGTCTTCCGGTGCTTTCACGGCATAGGAGCTCACATTGTACTGCTCCCCATATGTGGGATGATTTCGTTCCGTCACTTCCGCCTCGATGTACTCTCCCTCATCAATCGTCGAAAAAGTACCGGTCAGGATCAAGTCCGTTTTGCCGCTTGAAACGGAAAGAATCGAAAATCCGCTGTCATTGTTACGATAAATAATCTTTTCAATATATCCCGCAACTGTTCGCATGAATCTTAATAATCTCTGTCCTCAGCTTCAATATTGTCCAGCTCAATAAATTTACCCGTACCGATGGCAACCGCCGTCAACGGTTCTTCGGCAATCATGGTATTAATGCCCGTCTTTTCTTCGATCAGAGCATCCAAACCGGACAAAAGCGCTCCACCGCCGGTCAATACAATTCCCCTTTCATAGATATCCGCCGCCAGCTCGGGCGGTGTACGCTCCAACACGCTGTGAACGGCATCCACAATCTGCAGTGCCGGCTCCAAAAGCGCCTCCAGGGTTTCATCCGAGGTCACCACAATGGTCTTCGGAAGTCCGGTCACGAGGTTTCTTCCCCTTACCTCCATCGTAAGCACTTCCGGTCTGCGGTATGCCGCTCCGATATTCATCTTAATCTCTTCCGCCGTTCTTTCACCGATCAGAAGATTGTGCTTCTTTCTCATGTGACGTACCAGAGCTTCGTCAAAATCATCTCCCGCTACTTTAATCGAAGAGCTGACCACGGTTCCTCCGAGAGAGATGACCGCGATATCCGATGTACCGCCGCCGATATCGACAATCATGTTTCCGCACGCCTTGCTGATATCGATCCCCGCCCCGATGGCTGCCGCCACCGGCTCCTCAATCGTGGTCACAAACTTTGCACCTGCGGCATCCGCAGCATCTTTTACCGCTCTTCTCTCCACTTCCGTAGCGCCGGACGGGATGCAGATCGCCACTCTCGGCCGAAGCAAGGTCTTCTTTCCAACAGCCTTGTTAATAAAATACTTCAACATCTTTTCCGTAATGTCGTAATCGGAAATCACACCCTGGCGAAGAGGGCGAATTGCAACAATATTGCCCGGTGTCCTGCCGATCATCAATCTCGCTTCTTCACCGATTGCCTTTATT
>JBHAEV010000199.1:0-2949 GCA_041855735.1 Lachnospiraceae bacterium | reverse complement strand
GAGGACGGGGTGATTCGGGGACGGTATCGTGAACTTCCGAAGGAATTTTCAAATATGGAAATTCAGGACTGCAAGGATCAGCTCATTATACCCGGTTTGTGCGATTTGCATTTGCATGCACCTCAGTTTCCGTTTCGCGGAAACGGCATGGACCTGGAACTGCTGGACTGGCTGAATACTCACACATTCCCGGAGGAAAGCAAGTATCGTGATTTGGAATACGCAAGGCTGTGTTATTCGCATTTTGTGAGGGAGTTAAAGGCAAGTATGACAACAAGGGCGTGTATTTTTGCGACACTGCATGTGGAGTCCACTTTGCTTTTGATGAAAATGCTGGAAGACAGCGGACTGAGAAGCTTTGTCGGGAAAGTCAATATGGATAGGAATGCGCCGGATTATCTGAGAGAGGAAAGTGCGGAAGTTTCCCTGAACCATACCAGGGAGTGGCTGGAACGATGCCGGGAATTCAAACATACAAAGCCGATTCTGACACCGAGATTTATTCCGAGCTGTACGGATGAATTGATGAGAGGCCTGGCAAAAATAAATCGGGAGTATCGAATCGGCCTGCAGTCCCATTTGTCTGAAAACCCGAAAGAGGTGGATTGGGTGAAAGAGCTTTGCCCGGATTCCGAATTCTATCTGGATGCCTATGAAAAACGGGGAAATCTCAGTGAAGACCACAGGGAAAAAGTGATTATGGCGCATTGCGTGTATTCCGGCGAGAATGAAATGCGGATGTTGAAAGAACGAAATGTGTATGTGGCGCATTGCCCGCAGTCCAATACCGGACTGTCCTCCGGCATTGCTCCGATCCGGGAGTTTTTGAACAAGGGAATTCATGTCGGACTCGGAAGCGACATTGCGGGAGGACATTCCCTGAGCATGCTTCGGATTGCCGCGGATACGGTGGATGTTTCGAAACTCCGGTGGAGGCTTGTGGATGATCGATTAAAGCCTTTGACCGTGGCGGAGGCCTTCGCTCTGGCAAGCCGGGGAGGGGGAGAATACTTCGGAAAAGTCGGCGCGTTTGACGAAGGGTTTGAAGCGGATGTTGTGGTGTTGGATGACAGCGCAATCCGGGGAGTCGTGCCGATGTCGATCGAAGATAGAATGGAACGGGCGGTTTACCTGTCCGAAAACTGCAAAATCACAAAAAAACTGATTGCGGGTATGGAAGTATCGTGAGTTTTCGATATACTATAAAAAGAATAATGCGAATTATTATTAAAATCTGGAAAAAATGCACAAAATGTGTTATACTTCTTTTGAGATACAAAAGAAATAATTCGTGTCTTGCTAAATATTTATAAAAATATGGATGTGAGAATAAAGAAAGAGAGGAATTTAATATGGAGAGTGGTAAAAGTTTACCCAGAGTGGATGCCTATGACAAGGTGACCGGTCGGGCGAAGTATACCGACGATTTATGTCCGGCAGACGCATATGTGGCAAGAATCGTTCACGCGGATATTGCACATGGAAAAGTTCTTTCGATCGACACATCGGAAGCGGAAAAGGTTCCGGGAGTGATAAAGATCGTAACATGTTTTGAGGCAATGAAAGAAACCTGTCAGTTTCCGACGGCGGGTCATCCATGGTCAACCGATCCGTCTCACCAGGATATTGCGGACAGATGGGTGCTGACCGACCATGTTTGCTATCACGGGGATGATATTGCCGCGGTGATTGCGGAAGATGAGGTTGCCGCAGCTTCGGCGGTTCACCGGGTAAAGGTGGAGTATGAGGAGTATCCGTTTGTACTGGAACCGTTGGAGGCAATGGAAGACGGTGCGGTGCAGATCCATGCGGATTATAAAAATAATATTTTGAAGCATACGCAGATTCGAAGGGGCAATTATGAGGAAGCCATAAAGGAAGAGGGCTTGATAAAGGTCGAAGGTGTTTATGAAACACCGGCGGTACAGCACAGTCATATTGAAAACGGCATCGCATTCGCCTACGAAAGCGATCATAAGATGAATGTCGTTGCGTCCACGCAGATTCCGCATATCGTTCGTCGTGTTGTCGGGCAGGCGCTGGGTATGGATTGGGGCAGGATTCGTCTGATCAAGCCGTACATCGGAGGCGGTTTCGGAAACAAACAGGACGCGCTTTATGAGCCATTGGTTGCCTATCTGTCCCGAAAGGTGAACGGACATGCGGTGAAACTGGATACTTCCAGAGAAGAAACCTTTGTCAATACCAGAAACCGCCATCCGTTTCTGATGAAGATCACATCCTACCTCAGAAAGGACGGTACTTTTGTTGCCAGAAAGCTGGTGAATTATGCGAACAACGGTGCATACGCATCCCACGGGCATTCGATCTGTGCCAAGGCACTCGGAGCGTTTCCGCAGGTTTACCCTTGTGAACACGTCGAGGCGGACGGATACACCGTGTTTACGAATCGTCCGGTCTGCGGAGCCATGCGAGGATACGGAATGCCGCAGATCACGTTCGGAATGGAAAGCCATGTTGACGATATCTGCAAAGTTTTGGGGATGGATCCGGTCGAGTTTCGTATGAAAAACCTGATGCAAAAGGACTATACGGATGCATTTTCCAAAAACGTCAATTACTTCGATTCCTTCCGTCAATGCATGTTGAAGGCGAAGGAGATGATCGGATATGATGAAAAAGTGAAGGAATTCGCCAAACAGACCGGTCCGATCCGAAGAGGCATCGGTCTGGCATGCTGTTGGTACAACACCAGCGTATGGCCGATCTCTTTGGAGAGTTCCGCCTGCCGTATGGTTTTGAATCAGGACGGTTCGGTTCAGGTACAATTGGGAGAGACGGAAATCGGTCAGGGTGCGGATACCGCATTTTCCCAAATGGCGGCGGATGTCATCGGTGTGACGATGGACAAGATTCACATCGTGTCGGCTCAAGATACCGATGTGACTCCGTTCGGTACGGCGGCATATGCTTCCCGCCAGACATTTG
>JBHAEV010000198.1:0-3569 GCA_041855735.1 Lachnospiraceae bacterium | reverse complement strand
GATAAGTCGCCCAATGCTCGTACTTGTCGATATACCACCGGATCAAATCTTTGTCACGCCAGATCGGTCCGTGGAGCGGACAGATATAGTCGATTTCGAGCGCACTCGCCTTTTTCAGCAGACCATTTGTTTGCAAACCGTATTTTCCGACAATATTGCCGTAATATCTCCTGGCTTCTCCCAACCACTCATTTTTAAAATCGAATTCGTCCGAGAAAATATTTCCGTTCAATGCCCCGAAAGTTCCGAATGCGTCGGCACTGAAGAGGGCTTTCAAAGTAGGGATGTAGCTGACCATAACTTCCGGCCAGTGTACCATTGGAGCGGTATAAAATGTAAACGTATGCTTACCGGTGGAAAGCGTGGAACCGTCTTTTACCTCCAGCATATTTTTGGAAATGTCCATATTGTAAAACTGGTTAATGATGGCGAATGTTTTGGCATTGCCGACAATCGTGACTTCCGGGAAACGCCGCACGGTTTCTTCCAGAGTGGCACAGTGATCCGGTTCCATGTGGTTTACAATGATGTAATCCAATGTTCGATCACCCAGAACTTCCTCCATATTTTCAAAAAACAATCGGGAAATGGAACGATCCACGGTGTCCACCAAAACGGTTTTCTCATCCTTCAAAATAAAGGAATTGTAAGAAATACCGTCCGGAATGGGATACATGTTCTCAAACAAATTCAACCTGCGATCGCTGCCGCCGATAAAATACAATTCGTCGACAATATGTCTTGCCTGGTGCATAAAAACCTCCTAAAAAACATTTACATTTTTCCTAGTAATTCATTAAACTTTCCACGCTATTATACCACGGTTTTCGTTTCTTGTGTTCAGAAAAATGAAAGAAAAACCGCGAAAAGGGGATAAAGCTTGTACTAAATCGAGAGCAAAAAGAGTGCGTCTTGCCGCTGTTTTGACGGTGGGGCCTATGTTTGTGAAACCGACCTTTTCCCGGCGGATTTGATGCGAATGAATCCGGAATCGGCAAACAATACTTCCCGGATTTTTTGTTTCTTCATCCGATTTCCGATAAAGACAAGTTTGTTGTCCGCAAGTTCATCCGTAAACAATACGGAATATCTGCCATCCGCCACATCATACATCAGAGAGTTCTCTCCGATGCGCAAACTGCCTTTGGAACGTATGATATTGCCGTATGTTCCGCGAATCATTTCGTTCAAAAAAAGAAGAAACTCCTCCATGGAGGACGGGGCGGTGTCGCAAATGCTGAAGGTGTCGATATCATCCGCAAACTCTGCAGGCGAAAGTTTCGCAATGCTTCCGTCATAATAGACCTGCAGAAGATGATCCCACCATGTTTTCGGCATGTTCGAGTAATGCTGTTTCGGAATTTCGACCTTCGGATTCATGCCCTGAATTTCGTCGATGATTGTTTGAATTTCCGTTTCGGAACAGTTTTCGATCTTGGATAGAACCAGATGGTGCGAGGAGAGCAGCTGGTCGCGGTAGATGTCCGGAAATTCCGTAAAATAGCGGTGGATGCTGTGGATGTCGACAATGACGACCGGCATGAGAATGCGGATTTTTTCGTATTCAAATTGTTTGAGGACTTCCAGCAGATTGCTCAGTTTCGCAAGACCGGTCGGCTCGATCACCAGATAATCCGGATCCAATGTGTTGGCAATGGTCAAAACGGAGTCCGCAAAATCGGCCTTGGAGGAACAGCAAATACATCCTCGACTCAGTTCATAGATGTCAAATCCGGAAAAATGATCCTTTTTCAATCGATCGGAGTCGATATCGGTTTCCGAAAACTCATTTTCCAGAATTACGAATTCTTTACCCGTATGCTTTGATAATTCCTTGATGAAAGTGGTTTTTCCGGCACCCAAAAATCCGGATACGATCAAAATGTCCATGGCAATCCTTTCAAAATCGTAGTTTCACGCGAAAATCAGATAAGCAAAAGTGTATAAACATAATAAGGGGGCAGTGGGAGTCCCACTGCCCGAAAGATGAAAAACAACAATTTACTGAACTTTTACAACCGGTTTGATCAATTCCGCCGGCTTGTCCTTCATAATCTGAAGTGCCTCCGGCAAGTGCTCGAAGCCGTCATAAATGTGTGAGGAAAGCGGAGAGAGGTCTAATTTTCCGGCATTCACCAGAGAACCGAGTTTTTCCATACGAAGTCTTCCGCCCGGCATCAATCCGCCGTGAATGCTCTTGTGTCCCATGCCGACACCCCATTCCGCTCTAGGAATATCCACATTGAGACCGGAACCGAGATAGTTTACATTTCCGATTCTTCCGCCCGGTTTGATGGATTTTACCGCTTCGGAGAATGTTTCAACGCCGCCGCCCGCTACAATAACTTTGTCAACACCCTTTCCGCCGGTTAAATCCAAAACCTGCTGCCAGATCGGTCCTTCCTTGTAGCCGATGAAATCGGTTGCGCCGTAGAATTTTGCGGCATCTTTACAAACCTGTCTGGTTCCGACAGCGATAATTCTGGATGCACCTCTTAATGTGGAACCGGCAACGCACATCAATCCGACCGGTCCGATTCCGATTACGAGAACGGAGTCACCGTATTGAATGTCGGCAAGTTCGGCACCGTGGAAACCGGTAGGAACCATATCGGAAAGCATACATGCATCGATCGTATTGATATTTTCCGGAAGATGAGCCAGGTTGCCGTCCGCATCATTCACATGAAAGTACTCGGAGAAAACACCGTCTTTGATATTGGAGAATTTCCAACCGGAAAGCATACCGCCGGAGTGCATGGAAAAGCCGGCCTGTGCTTCCAGAGAACTCCAGTCCGGAGTGATGGCAGGAACCAAAACTTTGTCGCCCGGCTTGAAATCCTTCACCAAAGATCCCACTTCCACAACTTCCGCACATCCCTCATGACCGAGGATCATATTGTGGCGTTCTCCGACAGCACCTTCGTATACGGTATGAATATCGGAGGTACAGATCGCCAAGGCAAGCGGTTTACAAATTGCGTCCAGAGGACCGCACACCGGTCTGTCCTTTTCGATCCAACCGGCTTCGCCGATTCTTAACATTGCATAACCCTTCATAAAAACTCCTTTCTGAAAACTGTTGTTAAAGTTAGTAAAATTGTGATATTGTTTTGTTGATTTAAGGATTATAGCATAAAATTTATGATAAATCAATAATGATACAGAAAATATATAGTGAAATATGAACAGTTCGACATGGCAAACCGGATTCGAAAAATCTTCTCTTTGAACAATGCTTGTCCGAATGGCATCCGGAAGAGACCGGGATTCGGACGGTATCTTGCATTGACGATTGTACTTGCAATTGTATGCAATCTGTTTTATACTTCATTTGAATTATGCAGAGTAGACACGAAAGCGTTAAGTGCCTTTTGAACAGGGAGTTGTCAATCGGACGAAACGATATGTGCGGTTTTCGTGTCGCATCCCGCTGCAGCTTTTCATATTGTCGGGAGTTGTATAATTTATAAATATAAGGAGGCTTTATGAAAAGTAGTTCAAAAAAGAAGTTTATGTTAAGTGGCGGTTATTCGGAGAATCTGATCGAGGGCTTGCGCGATTCGGCG
>JBHAEV010000197.1:0-6965 GCA_041855735.1 Lachnospiraceae bacterium | reverse complement strand
TTCGAAAAACCCTGCATCAGTTTTTCCATCGCAATTTTGGTCGGACGGATTCCCGTGAGCGTCCCCCATGGAAGTTTCGCCCCCGTCCGTTTCGACAGCATGCCGTACAGCGACCGCTTCAATTCATTTTTGGTATCCAGTCTGGAATCATGAATCAAACTTTCAAACGAAATCGGCACACAATGGTTTTGCCCCTGTTCCGAACACGGATGCCGCTTCAAAGCGTCATCATTGCATTCCAGACTTGCAATAATCCGCCCGTTTTCGGTCTTTGCCCGAAAAACCCATTCCGTTTGCACCGTTTCATCATAATTATAGCCTTCTCCCGGGAAAAATGCCATAAAAAGCTCTCGAATATCCTGTTCAAAGTCCACATTTTCCAAAAACAGCGATATCATTAAAACATGCCTTTCAAAGCGAAGATATCGCTGTGGACTTTCTCGTATCCGATGGTTGTCGGATCATCATGCCCCGGATAGCATTTGATTTCATCATCCAGCAAAAATAATTTCTTTGTAATCGACTCAAAAATCGCCTTCGTATCTCCGGTCGGCAAATCCGTCCTGCCGTAGGTTCCGAGAAAAACGGTATCCCCGGTAAACATGATTCCTTCGCTTGCAATCAAAAAGCAGCAGGATCCGGCGGTATGCCCCGGCGTGTGCAGAACCTGAAATCCGACATCCAAAAACTCCAATATATCTCCGTCTTCAAAAAACTCATCCGCATTGGAGAAAAACCGGCGTCCGGTAAACACTTCCACACCGTTCAGCTTGGATGTGCGAATCAATTCGTCTTCCGCCCGATGCGCATACACCTTAATATTGAAATTTTTGCGAAGTTCGTCCATCGCCATGATATGGTCAAAATGTCCGTGCGTCAACAGAATCGCCTTCGGTTTCAGTCCGTGATTTTCCACACATTCGGCGATGACATTCGCCTTTGCCGCAGGATCGATGATCACGGCATCCTTCGTTTTTTTATTGTAGACAAGATAGACATTGGTTCCCACCGGTCCCAGCACCAATGTAATGATATCCAGACAATTCATTCGTTTCTCCCCCATTCTCTTATTCCTGTGCCCGCTCTGCCGAATACACGCCTCGTACACCTTGAATCTTTGAAAGCAACTTGTTTAATTCCGACTTCGTCCGCACACCCACATCAAAGACCATCCAGCTTTTTCGATTGGTTTTATCATTGTCGGCATGCAAATTGGATGCACTCATTTTCAAATCGGCAACCATTCGCATCACATCCGCGGCAATACCCAATTTGTTTTCCATTCGTACCAAAACGGTGACGCGAAACGGCTTATAATACTCGATCTCGTCGGGCAATACAAAATGTTTGATCCTTTCTTCACCGCCCTCCACCAATGCCTGCGTGTTGACACAGTTCTCCCTGTGAATCGACATCCCCCGGATTTTGGAAATGTATCCGATGACCAAATCCCCCGGGATCGGGGAACAGCATTTCGGAAAGCGAATGCTTTTCAAGTCAATTCCTTCAATGAAGACCGATTTCGCGCCTTTCGGAGGATGTACGGCATCATCCTGTTTTTGCGAATTGATGCGTTCCATTACCTCTTCACTGGTTTCATATACAACCGGTTCCGAACTCTTTTTGGCATCTTTCATCCAATTGAGAACCTTCCCCGCCTTGATGCTTTCCAGTCCGATATTGGCAAGCACCTTCTCCCATGAATCACAGTACAATTTATCCATGGCTTTTTCCCGAAATGCACGCACTTCCAAAATGGAAGGATCGGTTCCGTCGTCATTGCATTGCTTTATCAGCAGTTCCTGACCCTTTTTTATATTTTCTTCCTTGTTTTGCTTGTTAAACCATGCTTTGATTTTTGATTTCGTCGAGTTCAAATGGACAAAATTCAACCAGTTTCTTTTCGGAGATGCCCAGCCGTCTCCTTTTGCCGACATGATCTCAACCACATCAAAAGACTTGATCACATAATGAAAAGCTACCAGTCGATTAAAAACTTTCGCTCCGATCATCCGATTTCCGAGATCCGAATGAATCGAATAGGCAAAATCAACCACCGTAGATCCGACGGGCAGCTCCCAAGGCTGCATATTGGTCGCGGCATAAAAAACAACCTTATCCTGATCGATATCCAGAATTTCCTTGGTTCTCTCAAGGAATGCCTCATTGTCATCTTCTTCCATCACCGCTTCGGTCAATTGCTCCAACCAGATTTTCTTACGAATCTCATCCTCCGTGGCGACGGCACCGTCCCCTCTTTCCTTGTAAACCCAGTGTGCCGCCTTACCGTAACTGGCCTCCCGATGCATCTCCTCGGTTCGAACCTGCAGTTCAAAAAAATTCTTATCCGGCCCGTACATCGTTTCGTGAATGGATCGATATCCGTTCGGCTTTTCCTTCGCAATATAATCCTTTCTTCTTGCGGGAACGGAAGTGTATTCCTGTGAAATCACACCATCCGCCTTGTAAGCATCGCTGATGTCCTTTGTAATGACACGCACCGCAAACAGATCATATATTTCGTCAAAATGCTTTTTCTTTTTACTGATTTTTTTGTAAATCGAATAAAAATGTTTCACCCTGCCCGTAACGGACGCCTCAATTTCGTTCTCTTTCAAAATCTCCTTGATTCGATCAATGATTTGGTTGATGTACTCCAGACGCTCTTCCAGGCGTTGATTGACACGATCCTTGATGGATTTGTACATGTCCGGATGCAGATATTTCAGGGAATAGTCGTCCAACTCGACTTTGATCTTGGAAATGCCCAGTTTTTCGGCTAAAGCGGAGTATATATTGATGGTTTCCAGTGCAATCGCCTTCTGTTTCTCTTCGGACATGTGTTCCAGTGTACGCATATTGTGAAGTCTGTCCGCAAGTTTGACATACAGAACCCTTGGATTTTTTCCGCTGGACAGAAGCATCTTGCGATAGGTTTCCGCATGCTGTCGCAACCGCTCTTCTCCTTTGTGTTTGGTACGCAGGTTGGAGAGCACCTCCCCTGCCACACCGTCTTTTTGACTTTTCGTCACACCGTCCACGATATCCGCAATTTCTTTCCCGAATTCCCTGAAAATGTAATTATAATCATATCCCGGACAGTCTTCGATGACATCATGCAATAACCCCGATGCAAGCGTTTCCTTGTCCATCCGCAAATCCGCCAGAATCAGTGCAACATGCAGCGGATGCGTGATATACGGTTGTCCCGATTTTCGAATCTTCGGCCTGTGCGCCTCATCCGCAACCCGGTACGCCTTTTCAATCAAACTCAAATCGCCGGACGGATGATAACTCCGGATGCGCCTTTTCAACTCTTCGAAAAGCACCTCTTTCGGGGCATCCTCTCCTCTCTTGAAACCGAGAGTGCTGTTCTTGATTCTTTCAACACTGAGTGAGTTTTCCCCTTCTCCGAAATTGCTGAATCTCCCCGCTTTGATCCGGTCGGATGGAATCGATTCCGATGTCGCTGCCGGCTGCGTTTCAAAATCCGCGCTGACCGCTTCGGGCTGCATTTTATGATCCGAATGTTCCGATTCCATCTGCATTTTGAAATCCGCGTTCTCCATCGTCTCATGCATTTTTGCTTCCGCGTTTATTTCATTTTCTTCATTAAAATCAAATCCCATACTCACCCCTCCTAACTTTTCATGATCACTCTCGTATTATATCAAACGGATAACCGTTCAAAAAGGTTATTCGTCAAATTTATCACTTTATTTTAAATTTGTCGATACCCATTTGAAAGTTATCCGTTGCAATACATCGAAACGTGTTTTGTTCCTCATCCGCAAAAATCCGTTGTGACATGTTTGATCTGCAAAAAAACAAACCATGGTGTTTTATTGCTTTGACACATTTCGTTGTGCTGTTCCCCGAATCCGCGAGAAATCCAATATGGTTCGCAGACTTTTGTACAGGGATACAACAATGACGCTGACCGCCGCTCCCTTGAGCAGATTAAGCGGCAGCACGGTAAGCAGCACAAAACTTCGAACATTCACAATGGCGGGATTGACGGCGGTTCCCATTTTAATGAGCGCTTCCATCGGCATTCCGTAGAGTTTCGCAAATGTCGGGAGCAGGTATAGCTCATTGAATACAACACCGAATGCGGTCATCACCGCCACTCCGACCGCACATCCGATCATCGCCGTTCTTTTGCTTTTGTTCATAAAGTAAATGATGCTGGCGGGCAGAATCAAAGTGCAGCCTACGATAAAATTCGCCAGCTCGCCGACAAACGCCGTGGTTGTCGAGCGAAACAGCAGTTTCAACATGATTTTCACAAATTCGGTCAGCACTCCCGCAACCGGTCCAAGGCTGAAACCGACAATCAAAACCGGAACTTCCGACAAATCGATTTTATAAAATGCCGGAGCAAACGGCACCGGAACATCAAACAACATGATGACAAAACTGATGGCGCTGAAAATACCGATGATCGAAATTTTTCGAATATCCAAAGCCGATCCGATGCCGCCTCCCCCTTCCTTTTGGATCAGAAATCGCTCACTGCTCCATGCGATGGCGAAAATCAGAACAACAATCCCCATAAACTGTGCAAAAAACACTCCATTTTCAACCGCTGCTTTCAAAAAATCCTTCATTCTCATCCTTTCTCGCTTGCCGGGTGCGATAAAGAAAAGACCCCTGTCAGGGGTCTTTTGATACGAAAAGGAATGACAAATGGCAAGCCATCCGTCCATCGCCTCTCTCATCCAGACTATACTGTCGGTTCCGGAATCACACCGGATCAATCATAATGACTCGCAGACTATACTGCCGGTGGGGACTTGCACCCCGCCCCGAAGCTTTTGTTTTCTTATATCATAGCACCGAAAGCAACAAAGCACAAGTAAGAATCCCTTCTACTTGAATATCTTTCCCATCAAATACACAACTCCGACCAAAATCGCCTGAACGACAAACAGTCCCAACATTCCCTGCCACATCAGCTGAAGCGATATCATAAAATTCTGACTCATTTTTCTCCTATCCGACGGCGATGCATCTTCACCCGCATCCGTCTGTTTTACGATTCTTTTTTGTTTTTGATTCATTCTCTCAAGCATGTCTCGGCTACCGTCGGCTTCAACTTTCACAAGCCGTTTTACGCGGTTTTACCGGTTACAGGAACTTCTGAATGATGCTGAGAATAATGCCGCCTGCCACCACCGAACCGATTTGCCCGGAAACATTCGCTCCGATCGCATGCATCAAAAGATGATTGGTCGGATCTTCCCGCAATCCTTCCTTCTGTACCACCCTTGCCGACATCGGAAATGCGGAAATACCGGCCGCACCGACCATCGGATTGATTTTCTCCTTTGAGAACAGATTCATAAATTTGGCAAACATCACGCCGCCGATGGTGTCAAACACAAAGGCGAAGAAACCGATAAAAATGATCAAAATCGTTTCCGTCCTGACAAAATACTCCGCCCGCATCGAGAAGGATATGGTGATCCCCAGAACCAGAGTGATCAGGTTGGCAAGGGAATTGCTTGCGGTTTCCGTCAGGCTTGACAATACACCCGACTCACGAATTAAATTGCCGAACATCAAAAAGCCGACCAAAGACACGCTCATCGGCGCAATCAGTCCCGCAATCACGGTAACGACAATCGGAAATGCGATCCTGGTCATTCTGGAAACATTTTTCGGATTGTACCGCATCTTGATCTGACGCTCTTTTTTCGTGGTAACCAGTCGAATGGCAAGCGGCTGCACAACCGGCACCAAAGCCATATACGAATATGCCGCTACGGCGATCGGTCCCATGTAATTCGATTTCAATATCTGCGAAACCAGAATCGAGGTCGGCCCGTCCGCCGCACCGATGATACCGATGCTTGCGGCATCTTTTAAATCAAAACCGAGCAATGTGGACAGCGAAAGCGCAAAGAAAATGCCGAACTGCGCCGCCGCTCCGAACAAAAGCATCTTCGGATTGGACAGCAGCGGTCCGAAGTCGATCATCGCTCCGATGCCGATAAACAACAAAAGCGGAAACGCTTCCGACGCTTCGATTCCCACCTCAAACAGCCATTCAATGATGCCGTGTACTTCGCCGATATTCTGTACCGTCTGATTGACGGCGCCGCTCCCGGGCAGGTTCACGATGATCGCACCCAGTCCCATCGGCAAAAGCAGTGCCGGTTCATATTCCTTTTTGATTGCCAGATAAATCAACAAGCAACCCACCAAAAGCATCACCATTTGCTGCCATTGCAAACTCAGAATGCCCTGTACCAAAAATTCCATATTACCCCCTTGATCTATTTATAAAGTTCATTTCACCCGAAAACTCAAAGATGAGAAGCCGTTCGAACTTCTCATCAGGTAACTCCTATTGTATTATGAAATCGATGTATTATGCAACTACTTTTTGAAACCGTTTTTCCGGTTTGCATCCGGTTCGATTGTCGCAATTGTCTCGTCTTTAGGATTTAACACCATATTGTTTCAGAGTTAATTTTATATTGGTTTATCACAAGTCGGCTTAAATACCGGCTTTTTGTTTTTCAAAAAAAATTGACAAAATTTATTTTTATGTATTGCGTATACAGTGTCATGGTATCATAATGTAAGGGGGGTGAATTTTATGGCATATTTCTAAGGAATTGCTGATTTAATCAGCAATTCCTTAGAGTTGCAAAAATATCAGATCGAAAATACATTAATCTTTCGAAAGGTACAACATTCATAAGAGAATTCGCTGCCCTTTGCAATCTGCCGTTGACCTCATATTTTTTGAACGAGGGAGAACTAAAAAAATGCTAAGCCATAGGTTTTAATCTGTGGCTTAGCACTATGTTTTACAGTTCAACTCCCAAAGTCAGGTTTGATGAGGAGCAGTCCTCCATCGGAAGAAAGATCGCCGCCGTTGAAGTTTATTTTAATTTGCTTATTGCTTTCAAGCGAAATGGTGTTTACAATTGCCATAGAGGACCTCGTTTTCC
>JBHAEV010000196.1:0-3939 GCA_041855735.1 Lachnospiraceae bacterium | reverse complement strand
GGATGAAGATGGACTTGTGTCAACGGAAAAAATCACAAATGAAATTATGGAAGTGTTCCAAAACCAAAATGAAACAAAAAACTACTAATCCTTGCCGGAATGATTGCAGAAGATGAAAATGCTCTTATATGCGATCTTGCGGAAACATACCATATTTACGACTACAAACAGCTGCCATTATCCAAGGTGGCTGTTTTTGCGTGCGGTCTAAGAGATGATTCGCGTGTCAAAATGAAACTGATGGGGCAGACGGTGCCGCTTGACACTTTGCTGTTAGCCGGTGCGGTGGATCGACTGAGTCTATCGGTATGGATGCAAACAAAGGACGGGCAGAAGGGCATCAAAAAGCCGGCTATGCTTGCGGAACTGCTGGGAAGTGGGAAGCATCATGAAACGGAGTTTGTTGCTTTTTCATCCGGCAAGGAGTTTGAAGAAATGAGAGAAAATATCATCAGAAACATGAAGGAAGGAGGGGATGCGTAATGGCAACGGAATTAGGTCAAGCGTATGTGCAAATCATGCCAACGGCAAAAGGGCTTAGCGGAATGATTCAAAAGGAACTGGAGCCGGGAATGGCATCGGCGGGAAGTGCCGCAGGAAGTAAATTGGTTTCGATGATCAAAGGAGCGATCACGGCTGCGGCGATCGGTAAATTTGTCGGGAGTTCTCTTACTCAAGGTGGGGAACTCCAGCAATCGCTTGGCGGTGTGGAGACGATGTTCAAAGATCATGCGGACACGATTAAGAACTATGCGAATGATGCCTATAAGACGGTGGGCGTATCCGCAAATGAGTATATGCAGAGCGTTACTTCTTTTTCGGCGGCTCTTATAAAAGCGAACAATGGTCGGCTGGATTGGTCCGCAGAAGATGCCAATATGGCAATGATCGACATGGCGGACAATGCGAATAAGATGGGATCATCTATGGAATCCATCCAAAACGCATATCAAGGATTTGCAAAACAGAACTATACGATGTTGGATAACTTGAAATTAGGGTATGGCGGAACAAAAGAGGAGATGGAAAGGCTACTTGAAGATGCCGGGAAAATCTCTGGGTTGGATTATGACATCAATAATCTGTCGGATATTTTTCGAGCGATCAATGTGATTCAAGGAGAACTCGGGATTACAGGGACAACGGCCAAGGAAGCATCGGAAACGCTGCAAGGGTCCTTGGCATCAATGAAGGCATCGTTTAACAATGTTTTAGGCGGTCTATCCCTTGGTCAAGACATTACACCGCATCTACAAGCATTAGCTCAGACGACCGCGACATTCGTTTTCAAAAATCTTATTCCGATGCTCGGTAATATTATCGCCGGACTTCCTGCTGCTCTTGCGACATTTGTGCAAGCTGCGATCCCTTATCTTTTGGAGGCGGGAAGTAATATTATCCATCAGATATCTACGGGGATGGAATCGGGTTCTCTCTCGCTCTTGTCAAGTTTTTCGGGAATGGTTGTGGGCGGTCTGAATAGTATTACGGCTAATCTTCCGATGTTTTTGGAAAAAGGTGTGGAGCTGATCCGCAATCTGGTCTTTGGCATTTTACAAGGTATGCCGCAGTTCATTTCAGCAGCAGGGGATATCATCGTCGGGTTTGTCGGCTTTTTGATGGCAAATCTCCCCATCGTACTGATTGCCGGAAAGGATCTGTTATTTTCACTGATTGCAGGCGTTTTGGAAAATGCGCCCGCGATAGGGGATAGCGTGATTGGAGTAATCAGTGAATTCATCGATACGGTGATCGCAAATTACCCGCAGTATGTAAAATCGGGCTGGGAATTTATCAAGGGCATGGTTGCAGGAATTGTTGAATACACTCCGAGGATTATTGCGGCTGCTGTGGTGATAGTGGCTAATTTTATTGGTATGCTGCTTTCGAAGATTCCGGATGTATTGTTAGCCGGAGCGGAAATTTTGAAAAATATCATTCTCGGAATCAATTCGGTTGTTGAGGATCTATACAACAAAGGAACGGAAATAATGGCCGGACTGTGGGATAAGATTATTGAATGGAAGAATCGTTTTTTCGAAGCGGGGAGAAATATTGTCAATTCAATTGCGGACGGAATCCGAGCTGCGGTGGGCGCGGTAACGGATGCAATCGGATCGGTGGTCTCCAAAGTACGCGATTTTTTGCCTTTTTCGCCGGCGAAAACCGGACCGCTCAGCGATTTGCACAAGCTCGATTTTACAATAATCGCAGATGGGATTTACAATGCGAGAAAGCCGGTTATGGATGCGATGAGGGATCTTGCGCAGACGACGGTTGACGGATATGATGCAATTGTGAATATAAAGGGAAATGTAAGCTATTCTGTTGCAGATTCTCAAAGTTGTATGTACGGAAATTCAAAAGAGCAATCAGGAGGAGCGTTGATAATCAATATTGCGAATGTGAATAATAGCAATGAAAGAGATATACAAAATTTCGCTGAGGAGCTGGAGTTTTATCGTAAGCGGAAAGAGGGATTGTTATGATCAGTGAGTATCTACTACAAAAGAATTATATGATCTTTAATGGTGTTCGATCGGACGAATTGGGATTAGTGATTCAAAAAAAGCCATCTTCTCCACGAGCAAAAGAAAAGATCAACAGCATCAATATTCCTGGTAGATCGGGCACGCTTCATGCATTTGAAAATGCGTTTGAAAACTATACTTTGTCGGTCGAATGCTTGGTGACGGATCTTGAGCAGATCGATAAAATATCCGCTTTGTTTCGAGGTGCTGGAGAGGTTGTATTTTCGGATGATATAACCAAGAGATACAGGGGTGTGGTAGTAAATCAGATCGACATTATGTATGCGGCCACGAAGTTCAAAAGCTTCCTATTACAGTTAGATACGCATCCGTTCAAATTTTCTGCATCTCCTTTGGATGATGAAATAACGGCGACCTCGGCAATTGCATTTCACAACAAAGGTACTTTTGAAAGTGAGCCGATTATCGAGGTATTCGGGAGCGGGGATGTCACGCTGACAATCAACGGAAAATCGTACAAATTAAAAAATATATCTGGAAGCGTGACGATCAATAGCGAGATGCAGGAAGTGTATAAGGATAATGAGAATAAAAACAACGACTTTGAAGCGGAGGAATTTCCTGTTTTTCGGATGGGCGAAAACTCAATCAGTTGGAACGGAAATGTCTCAAAAGTCGTGATACAGCCAAATTGGAGGTGGTTATAGATGGCGCAGGTATATAATCGGCTGACATTAGATGTCAAGAAGAAAAATCATGACATTATTACAGCGGTGCAACACGATGCATCATCAAGGTATTTGGACATCAATCTGATTGACAATGGAGTCAATATCAATCTAACGGGGCATGAAGTCAGACTGTATGCAAAAAAACCGGATCAAACCGAAGTCTATAACAACGGACAGATCACTAATGCAGCACAAGGAAGAGTACAAATCGAATTAACATCGCAGTTGCTATCAAAGGAAGGATATGTTGAAGCACAGGTCGTGATATTCAAAAATAATCAGCAGATCCTTTCAAGTCTTCCGTTTCGGATCCATGTTGTAAAAAATTTGATGAGTGACAATGCGATTGAATCATCAAACGAATATGGCGCGCTCACAGTGTTGTTTCAGAATCTCTATGAAGCACATGCGCTCATGACAACGATGATTGATAAGATTGGGGTTCCGGGCTTGAATGCGCAAAATTTGAATTTGGATACGATGTTTGGTGTCTGGGATTACCTCATCGGATATATGCAATCAAATAGTACAGAAGGGATTTCAGAAAAAATAGGACTGCCAAGCAATGCGCCAGGAGCAGGTACACTGTTCGGAGCAATAAAAAACACGCCGGATCATGGCGGGTTTCATGTATTCATATCAAACGGAGTGTTTATCGTGCCGCCTGGTGTGAAGCAAATCAGAGTAACCGGTTGCGCAGCCGGCGGGAACGGGGC
>JBHAEV010000195.1:0-2551 GCA_041855735.1 Lachnospiraceae bacterium | reverse complement strand
TGGTCATCGGCGCCGATGAGCTTGATGCCGATGAGGACCAGCAAGATAGCCCCGACGGTCTTCAAGAAGGGAATCTGGAACAGCCAGGACACGATGAAGGCCATGATGAAACGCAGACAAATGGCGCCGGCCGTGCCGTACAAAATAGCCCGCTTCTGTAAATGCTTGGGCAGATTCTTGGCAGCCATGCCGATGACAATGGAATTATCTCCGCCCAGTGCCAAATCGATGAGCACGACCTGCAAAATCATAGTAATATCAAAGACAAGCGTCGATTCTAACCCTTCCAAGGTAAGTCCTCCTTATAGTCAAAACAAATTTACATCTCCCCTATTATAGGATAATTACAGTGGGATAGCAAGAAAAAGAGGCTGTCGCATTAAGACAGCCTCTTTTTGAGTTTTAAGTTTGCAGTTTTTAGTTTTTAGTGAAGGTTTTTAAATTTAAAGCCTATACTGTACCCATAAGGTTAGACAGTCCCTAAGTGTTTACACCCTCTAAAGTGAACACTCGGACAATACAACCCCAAATTGTTGGACAAATACATTGTAAGGTTCCGGGAAATTAGACAACGTTGTGTTGCTTATGGTATTCTCAGATACAAATAGAAATAAGGAGAAGAGTCTACATGAGCAGAAAATTTTTTACTGAAGAAGAAATGGCAACACTTCGCCAAAATCCCCACGTCTACAGTGTCAGTTCAACTGTTGTCATCTTAACGAAAGCCTTTAAGGAGCTTTTTTATGCTGAATATCAACAAGGGGCGTATCCCCGCGCTATTTTTGAAAAATATGGCTTGACGTCTGAACTTCTTGGAAAATCCCGGTTAACCGGAATGGCTCAGCACATTAAGGAAGAATATGCTAAGTACGGAAGTTTCCATGAAGGGAGAAGAGCAGCGGCTAAAACCAATCGTACCCAGGCCGCACCGCCGACCACGGAAGATGAAATCAAAAACATCAAACATGAATTGGATTATCTGAAGCAGGAAGTTTCCTTTTTAAAAAAAGTTTCGTCGCTCAAGAATACCAGAAAGTAGAGGGACTGCTCATGAACCACTCATCCTGCGTATTCGAAATCATCGAGCAAACGATGAAAAATAGTGAAAACCAGCTTTCCGTCAGTGCCCTGTGCCAGATGGCAGGCGTTTCACGCAGTGGCTATTATGCCTGGCTAAAAGCAGCGCCTCACCGGCAAGCTCAAGAAGAACAGGATCGCAAAGATTTTGAGCTAATTTTGGCTGTGTTCAAGCGGAGAGGCTATCAAAAAGGGGCCCGAAGCATTTACATGGAGCTCCTGCATCAGGATCCGCCAGTCATTATGAATCTCAAGAAAATCCGACGTCTGATGAAGAAATTCCATTTAATCTGCCCTATCCGGAAGCGCAATCCGTACCGTCAGCTGGCCAATGCCCTTCGTACCAATCAAGTTGCAGAAAACCTGCTCCAACGTCAATTCGAAGAATATGGGCCGCGGATGGTCCTGTTAACAGACATCACCTATCTGCCGTACAATGGGACCTTCGCCTACCTTTCCACTATCCTGGACGCCTTTACAAAACAGATTTTGGCTTATGTTGTCAGTGATTCTCTGGAGGTTGAATTCGTGCTGGAGACCGTGAATCAGCTGATTCACGAGCATGGCATCTCCCTTCATGCCGAAACCATCGTACATTCGGATCAGGGCTGCCATTACACCAGTCATCGCTTCATCGAAATCCTTCATGACAAAGAGTTGCGGCAATCCATGTCCCGGCGAGGCAACTGTTGGGACAATGCGCCACAGGAAAGCTTCTTTGGCCACATGAAAGATCACGTCAAAGAAAAGATAGCAGCATCCAAGAGATTCGAGGAGGTGAAAGCCATTATCGATGATTACATCGATTACTATAATAACGAGCGATACCAATGGCATCTGGCCAAGTTGTCACCCAATGAATTCTACCAGTTTGTCACAACCGGGATTTATCCATTATCGGTATCCCCGGTTCCTAAGCTTCCTGAAATCAGGAAACCGGCTACTTTGTTAGGTACTACATTGCCCATCAAAGCAGTCAATGAATAAGAGACATACATAGCAGCACGATGAAAGCTAGAAGACCAAATAAGCACATGTTCTCTGTCCGTTTTAAAAGGACAAAGAACATGTGCCCGTCTAAAAATCTGGGGTATAAACTTTTAAAAGTGTCCTTGACAAAGGGTACAGTTTATTTAAAACCTGCCGACATCAAACATCAAACTTTCGACATCAAACTTCAAAAGGACCTGTCGTATCTGCGACAGGTCCTTTTGCCATATCTCCCCGCATTTGTTACAATAAAGGCAATGAGATGGAGGGGGAATTCGATGAAATATATTTTATATGTTCTTTCTTTTTTCTGCCTGCTCATCGGCGGTGGGGCCTGGTTCTTTTATAACCATCCTGCCGGGGTCATCGGCGTTATCCTGTCGCTGTACATCCTGTATCGCCTGGAACGGCAGCCGCACAAGCTTTCCTTGAAGTGGCCCGGCAGCAAGGGGAAAGGTGCCAGCCGTGACCAGGCGGCCTTTGA
>JBHAEV010000194.1:0-3255 GCA_041855735.1 Lachnospiraceae bacterium | reverse complement strand
CCCACAAGTGCACCTTCTTTGAGTTGAATTTCCTTTTCTGCCAGATTAAAAGCAATTTTCAAATCAAGCTCATCCAGATTGTCGGGAAATGACTTGGTCAGTTTGCTCTCCGCAAGTGCAATCAAAATGGACTTGGTCTCCGGTACATTGTGTCCCTGCCTCATGCCTGCATCCGTAAGGATCTCTCCGATTTCCTTTCCCTCATAATTCCGGAAGGTCAAGGTATAGCTCTGATTGGAATTGCAATAGCCGAGAAGAAAAACGGAAGCGATCTCCGAGAACCTTATATCAAGCCATTTACATACATTGCAATATGTTCGATATGCATATTCATCTTCCTCTACAAAGACTTTACAATTGCATCGTCAAAAAGCCCTCTTACAATCCCATCACTTTCTTAATGTATTCCATATCAAGGCTTTCTTCCAAAAGTTTGCCCAGTTTCTCATACTCCCTCTCTTTGTACTCATAGTAATCGACATCCGGCTTATCCACATGCTTTCCTGTAATTTCTTCCAAGAATTCTAGCACACAAAGATTATCAAAAAATCCATGCAGATAGGTTCCGAATACTGGTTTGTTATCTGCTCGAAGCCCGATCGTCTCACCGGTGGATGTTATCGTAAATGGCTCACATCCGCCCAGATTCATACTCTTGCCCATGTGAATTTCGTAGCCGTGAATCGAATACGTTTCGCTATCGGACACTGGCTCATAATTTTTCTTGCTTTCAAGAGCCTGTGCTACGGTGGACTCAAGCGCATCTTTCTCGGTGAACTCAAGCGCCTCACCCGCACCGGACATTTCCCCCGGCCGCACCAGCTTTGCGAAAGCCCGCTTTGTTGTCTTTCTCTCTTCAAAAATGGTTTCCATGTCCAAAAGTTCCAATCCCTTGGTTCGCAGCACATCGCTTTCTACTTGGTGCACATCGACGATCTTTGTCCCAAGCATTTGATACCCGCCGCAAATTCCGATGACCGGCTTGTTTCGATTCGCCTGCCTTTTGACCTCCACATCCAGTCCCGTGCTTCGCAGCCATTCCAAATCGGCAATCGTGCTTTTCGTGCCCGGTAAAATGATCACATCATAGTCATCCAGATTCTCAAATCTCTCAATGTATTTTGACGAAATTCCAGTTACTCTTTCAAAGGCATTGAAATCCGTGAAATTGGAAATATGCGGAAAATGAATCACTGCGATATGGATGCCATTTTCCGTTTTGCGCTCACTCCCTTTAAACCGCTCGCTCAGGCTGTCCTCGTCCTCAATATCAACCTCTCGCATCGGGATGCATCCGACGACCCTCTTGTCCAGCAAGTTTGAAATCTGTGCCAGTCCCGGCTCTAAAATTTGCAGATCTCCCCGAAACTTATTGATGATCAGCCCCTTGATTCTCTCCTGCTCTTCCTCTTCCAAGAGCTTCACCGTACCAAAAAGAGAGGCGAACACGCCGCCTCTGTCAATGTCCCCCACCAAAAGGACCGGTGCATCCACAAGTTTTGCCAGCCCCATATTGACGATATCATCTTGCTTTAGGTTGATCTCCGCAGGCGAACCGGCGCCTTCTATCACAATGATATCATACTCTTCCTCCAATTTGCGAAAGGCAGACATGATTTCAGGGATAAATCGCTTTTTATTAAAAAAATAATCCATCGCACGGACATTTCCGTAAACTTTACCGTTTAAAATCACCTGAGAACCGAAGTCAGAGTTTGGTTTTAATAAAATCGGGTTCATAGCCACCCCCGGAACGATCCCCGCCGCTTCCGCCTGCATGGCCTGTGCCCGCCCGATCTCAAGTCCCTCTGCGGTGACATAGGAATTGAGTGCCATATTCTGTGACTTAAACGGTGCCACCTTATAGCCCTGATTTTTAAAATATCTGCAAAGTCCCGCCACCACAAAACTCTTTCCCGAGCCGGACATTGTGCCTTGAATCATGATCTTTTTTGCCATTGTTTTGCTCCGCTTTATTCCCATCTTAGTCCAAATGGTTATTTCCCATGCAATGAATTTCACTTATCCATTTCGCTAATTTACATTTGTTCCCATGGTAAAAACCTCTTTTCTGATTACATGATGCAATATTTTTACGCAATTACCTTCCATGCCTCTGTCAATCGATTCAGATCCCACGCCGCATTGGCCGGGCTTGTAGACGGCAGGCAGATCGCTTCCCGCTGAATATTTGGAAATGCGTATTTTTTATAATACGAAAACGCTGCCTTACCGTTCACATAGATCGCCCCAATATCCACCGCATCCAAAATCACACGAAAATCATTTACCGTAACATTTCGGATACTCGCATCCGAAGAGCCTTCGATTTCGCAGGATTGGATCACATCCCAAAGGGCGATGCGGTTTCGATGCAAAAAGTTCTTCTTCTCGTCTATGGTTTTTGGCTCCTGCTCCCCAAATACATTCGATACGACTTTCCAAAAGCGGTTCTGCGGATGTCCGTAGTAAAAGCCGATTTCCCTGGATCTCACAGACGGGAAGCTCCCAAGGATCAATATCTTTGAGTCTTTATCAAAAATCGGCGAAATCGGATGAAGTATCATAGCAGTCCTTTCTGTTGTTTCTGTACATATTCTGCATCGGATTTTATTTTTCCTGTACCTCTTTTCCGCTGATATGCTCTATGGAAATTTTATCGGACTTTTTTAATGCGTCGATTTTATACCCGATGCGCGAGCTGTGGAAATAGATTTTTTGCTTTTCCTCGTCATATAGGTAGTTGATTGGCATTGCAAATGGGTATCCGTCGTCCCCGTTTACGGCAAACACACCTCTTCTGGCATTTTTCAGCAACACCTTGGCGTTTTCAACGCTCATTTCGTTTTTCTTTCTGCGTAATTCCCGAAACATAAGTTTCCCTCCGATTTTTATTGTCTTCTGACAGAACAAACACTTAAAATGTACTTTTCTTCAAGATTTTAATTTATCTTTATTTCTCATCCTTGATATATTGTTCATAAATCAGTCTTTCATAACCAAGTCTTTCATAAAGAGCTTTGGCATCTGTGTTGTCCGGTTCCACTTCCAGACGGTACCTCGCTGCTTTGAAGTTTTCTTCCAACCATGTAAAGAAATACGACCCGATTCCCTTGCCCTGAAAAGGTGGTTCAATGAACAGTTCCTCGATCCATATCACCATACCTCCCACTTCCCGGCTAAAGGACTTGTTTAATACCGCAAAACCTGCATTTTCATGGTTGTGCTTTATAACAAAGCCCTGAATATAGGTAT
>JBHAEV010000193.1:0-21120 GCA_041855735.1 Lachnospiraceae bacterium | reverse complement strand
TCCTCTTCCTCTTCCTCCTCTTCTTCCACATAATCCTCGTAGTAGTCTTCGTCCATCTCCGAATTATCTCCTTTTATGGTATCCATCACTTTTTTAAAAAATTTCATCATCTATCTCCATTCTGTCACTCAGTTTATCGAATGCTTCGAAAACCCGCTCCGGTACAACAAATCAATATTCTCTGTGTCCGAATATCGACGTCCCGACGCGAATCATATTCGCCCCTTCTTCCACCGCAATGCCGAAGTCATTGCTCATTCCCATTGAGAGAAATTTCATATTCATATTATCAACGTTTTTTCCTTGTATGTCAACCGACAATTGTTTTAATTTGCGGAAAACCTCCCGATTGTCCTCCGGATTGTCGACAAACGGTGCGACCGTCATAAGTCCCACAATCTTCAGTCTTTTGTACCTGGAAAACCGATCGATGATATGCGGTATGTCCTCCGGCAGGAATCCGTACTTGGATTCTTCTTTCGCGACATTGATTTCCAGCAGACACTCGATATTCTTTCCGAGTTTGCCCGCCTCATGTTCGACCACATCCGAAAGATTGATGGAATCGATGGAATGAATCATATGGGCATGCGGAAGGATTTGTTTCACCTTGTTTCTTTGCAGATGCCCGATCATATGCCAGCGTATGTCCTTCGGCAAATGTGCCTGCTTTTGCAGCAGTTCCTTCACATGGTTTTCGCCGAAATCGCGGATGCCGTATCCATACGCCTCCTCCAAAGCCTCCAACGGCATTTTTTTACTCACGGCAATCAGAGTTACCTGCTCCGGTTCTCTGTTTGATTTTGCGGCATGCATCGCCATTTCTTCTCTGACCCGAATGATATTTTCTTTCATCATCTTCACCTCAATCAAATTTATTTGCACTGCAATGAAACCGGAATGTTTTCCCTATTTGTACAAGATGACTCCCTCGCTGTAACCCGCCGGATTGGAAAGCACATGATCGTATACCGCAACACCGTAAGAAGTGCCCTTCTTTACAATGTTGAACTCGTCATCCGATGAAATGATTTCAATCCGTTTGAATTGCGTATATCCCTTATTGATGATATAAACCCCCGGAAGCGTACCGACTTCCTGAACCACAAAAGTGTCTTCGGATCCCGGTTTTTTCAGGACATCCCCGGGAAAAAGGCTTTCATCCGCCACTTTGACATAGCTTAATCCGGTTTCCGGATCATTGAAATAGATGTCCGTGCGCACGAAAACAACGGACCGGACACCGTCCGTTTCGACTTCCTTATTGAATCCGTTGCCGATATTATTGGCTCCCCTGGTGACATAATCCGTCGGAATCAAAAAGAAATCTTCATCAAATACCGCCGACTTCGGAATTTTCAATCCCTCATTCTTATCGGCAATGATTTCAAAATCCACATATCGATCATTGATGAATTCTATCATATATTTATCAAAATTTAACACGGCATAGGTCTTGCCCCCCTCGGTCAGATGCATCGAAAATCCCGCTTTTAAACGCATATCCGATGAAGGAATGTAGATGTCCATAACCTTTTTGTCCGCATATTTTTCAAATTGTTTCTGATCAATTTGAAACACGACGCTCCAGTAGTCGGAATGCACCAGCTTATAGACTTGTGTTCCGCTCTCCACCTTCATCCCCGTTCTCATGTGATTGACGGAATTCTTGCTCGGATCAAAAAAACTGTCATCCACATCATCCAGAGTCTTTCCGGTTAATGTATCGGTCGTCAGGGAAAATGTTCCGGAACGATCCGTACTGTCTTCGATATAATCCACACCTTTGGAAGACAGGATTTTTTCAATGTTCTCAAGCCCCGCCATGCCCGTGTATTCCGATAAACGCAAATCCAGTGCGTACTTGGTGTCATAGACGGATTTGAAATTGTCGTCATCATATGCCAGCGAGAAGCCGGACAACTCATTTTTTAAAGATGTGTAGACCTGGCTGTTGATTTCCATATTTGTATCCGTATTCGCCTCAATCAGCTCCGCAATCTGTTCGTCCGCGGAAATATAATAGACCTTTGCCCCTGCCGGAACCCGTTTCCGATCCATAATATAATAGCTGATATATCCTTTCGTGTTCGCCGTAAAAGCCTGTTCGTCACGGATAATCACACCGCTGAAGCGTTCGCTTTCCTCCAGAGAACCGGATGTCACCTCATAATAGTTAAACTTTTCTTTTGTCACGGATCCGAACCAGATATAAAAGGTATAAATAAAAAATATAAAAAAGACCAGATTATTGATATTGACCACTCCTCCGCCGAAGAGCAGTCGGTTCAGCAAGGACTTCGTCTGTTTTTTCGTTTCTTTCTTTTTTGCCGCTTTTTTTTTCGTTTCCTGCTTTTTCGCCACGTTTTTTCCTTTGCAAAAGTTTTTTGCCCGGCTGTAGGCCGGTCGTGCTGTGCATGATTCGCCCGCACTTCATGCATTTTTCTTTGTAAAAACCGCCCTGTATGAACAAGGCGGCTTTGAGCATTTGTAGCCTCTGAGGCTTCCTTTCGGGGCAATCGAAAGAATGGATTTAAAGAGATATCAGCACATTCTTCTTCGCATTCAAAGGTAATTCCGATTCGTCAAGAGAAATGCTCAGGACAAATTTAATGTTGTGCTTTTCGGAAAGTTTTTCCAGAATATCAATGGATGATGTAATGTCTTCCCCTTCCAGACAAGCCAGCTTCAAATAGCTGTCCAAAAAAACCGCCTCCAGGTCGTAATCCTGGGAAATAATACCGGAAATAAATCCGATAAACGCGTCTTCGGACTCAATCGGGTAATCCTTCACATTGATCAGACGAATCTTCTTATCCAGCTCATACATATGCTTGGAACTTTTATCCAAATAGGCAAATGTGCCGTGTGCCGTCTTCACTTCGGCATTCGCCATATTGATCAAGTGTTTTGTCTTACCCTTACCCTTTTGTCCTGCAATAATCTGAACCATAGTCTTGTCCTCCTAGTAATGTGCCGGGCACATATTTATTCATCTTGGAAACGAGTACAACTCTCTCGTTATCAAATTTATTATATGATAGAATGCCATGTTAATCAAGTTAATAAGTATAATTGTTTAGCAGATTATACATGTTCGAATAGAGAATCTCCCGATTATCCGCATTCAAAACAACCGCGACATATTCCGCATCTTCTTTGCCGTATACAAGCACAAGACAGGAACCCGCAGCGATGGTGGTACCGGTTTTGCCTCCCACGATGGTGATGCCCTCGGGTTTTTCCTGCTCCTGAAAAAGAAAGCGATTACCGTTCTTCCATGTTCTGCTCGACATTTCACCGTTTGCTTTTGTATAATTCAAGGTATAGCCCGCACTGCTCACGATCTCCCGAAACATCGGATACTTCAGCGCCTCATCGGTGATCAGATACAGGTCATATGCCGTCGTGTAATGATCGTCCGCCGTCAATCCGCTCGGATTCGAAAAATGGCTCTGCGTGGCTCCGAGTAAAAGCGCTTCTTTATTCATCAGATCCACAAAGCTTTCCTGACTTCCCGAAACAGCCTTGGCAATGGCATTGGCGGCATCATTGCCGGACGGAAGCATCAAACCGTAAAGCAGGTCCCGCATCGTCAATGTGTCGCCGGGGCGAAGACCTGCCAGACTGGAACCGGTATCCACATCATACACTTCGCTTCCCACTGTGACGATTTTGTCCGGGTCAGCATATTTTAATGCCAAAAGCGCGGTCAAAATCTTTGTCGTGCTCGCCGGGTTCATACGACCGGTGGCATTCTTGCTGAATTTCAGGATTTCCCCGTCCCGTTTTGCCACAATCCCCGCTTTTGGAAGAAAACTGTCATCGACGGTATCCGAATCCGCCACAACCGAGATCTCCTTGGCAAACGGTCGAAGGTATTTCGAACTGTCCGTCCGATACATCAACATTGTTCTGCTTGTAAAATCATATCTTGACTTCGATTTCAAGCCAAAATTCAGAATAAAAAAAGAGACGGACGCAATCACCGTCAAGCCCAAAATCACGAATGCCGGCTTGCGAAATCTCTTTTCATTCTTTCTTTGTTTTGCCATGTTTCACCTATCTGTACGCGTCCCGAAATTCAAAATCTCCGCGATCCAGCGCTTTGATTAACAGTTCCGCCGTTGCCAGATTGGTCGCAAGCGGAATATTATGCATGTCACACAATTTCACGACCGTGTTTACATCCGGCTCATGTGACTTGGATGTCAGCGGATCTCTCAGAAAAATCAACAAATCAATTTCATTGTTCTCAATCTGAGATCCCAGCTGTTGTTGACCGCCAAGATGCCCTGCCAGAAACTTTGTAACATTTAAATTTGTTACTTCTTCAATCAATCTTCCGGTTGTTCCCGTTGCGTACAATTTATGTCCCATCAAGATCGACCGATAGGCAATGCAAAAGTTCTGCATCAGTTTCTTCTTAGCATCATGTGCAATAAACCCAATATTCATACAAGCCTCCTTATACCATTTTATATAAGTTTTATTTTTTTTGTTTACGCATCAGACTGACATTCAAAACCAGTCCCAAAGCAATATGCAGACTCAATACGGAGCTGACACCATAACTGATAAACGGCAATGTCAATCCGGTATTCGGAAAAATCCTGGTTGTAACCGCAATGTTTGCAAAACTCTGGAAAGCGATAATGGATCCGAATCCCACGCAAATCAATTTGCCGGACAAGTCCTTTGCCTTGTTTGCAAGATAAATGCACTCGTACACCACCAATGCAAAGAGACCTATCACGATACAGCAACCGATAAAACCGACTTCTTCACCGATCACGGAAAAAATAAAGTCGGTCTGTTCCTCCGATAAAAAGTCGCCGTTCTTCACCGATTCGAGTGCCGAGTTGTTCAACCCTTTTCCATACAGCTGACCGGAACCGATCGCCATAATGGAGTTGATCTGCTGCCTTGCCTGATCTCCGTATTTTACGGGATCGACAAAAGACAGAATACGATTGGCCTGATACCCCCTTAAAAAAGCGGGTGCTCTATCCTGCAGCAGCAGCCAGATAAACACGGATGCCGTCGAAATAAATACCGTCAGCCCTGCCAATACGATCCGGATGTCGATTCCCGACGCAAACACCATGCAAAGAACACAAATAATATAAACGATGGTTGTCGACAAATCCGGTTCTTTGTATACCAGATAAAACGGTATGATCGCCAGAATCGCCAACCCGGTCAGAAAAAAGAAATTGTTGATTCTTTCCTCGTTCTTGGCCAGCAACCACGGAAAAAACACGATCAACCCGATTTTGGCAAATTCCGAACCCTGTATCTGTCCGATCACCGGAAGTACAATCCATCGCTTCGCACCGCCTCTGGATACACCGAAAACGAGAACCAGCAGCAGCAATAACACAGATAAGACATAAATATAGGGCGCAAATTTTAAAATCCTGTCATACGGAATCAGAGAAATGATGAATGCAAACAAAAAACCGACACCGATGCCGACAATCTGTCTGGTCACCACTCTCGTCTCGCCGCCCGTCGCACTCGAAACAAACAGCACGCCCACTATGTCAAGCAATACAACGAACAGAACCAATCGAAAGTCGTAATGCTTAATTTTATACTGTTCTAACATTTTCCTCCTAGATTTTACATCATTATTATACAAAATACCAGTACATTTTTCAAGAATTTTATTAAAAAAGTCCAAAGAAAGAAGATAATCGGTAACAATTCCGCCCGACCGATTTTGACAAATGACAAAGAAAAGCCGGAGCGGTTACTTTATTCCCCTTAATCGCCGATTTTAATGTTGGTTGCATTGATTGCCTTGCGGCTCATAACTTCCTCCAGATTGGTATATCCGAAATACAATCGATAGATGTCTTTTGCCGCCATAGCCGCATTGGAGGAAGAATATCCGAACGGAATGTTCACGGTTACGGAAATTTCCGGATTTTCAAACGGTCCGTAGGAAATGAAGAACGCATGATTCGCTCTGGAATTGGTCTCCTGCGCCGTTCCCGTTTTTCCGGCAATCTGTACTTCCAGATCTTTAAAAATCCGGGAGGCGGAACCGAACTCGATCACTCGACGCATTCCGGACTTTACCGATTGCCAGGTACTTTCACGCAGATTGATTTCGGAAGACAGAGCGGGAGAATAGTCCTTCACAAGATTTCCCTTGCTGTCCACAACCTTGTCGATCAGGCTGAGTTCAAACACCTTTCCCTGATTTGCGAGAGCCGCCACATATCTGGAAAGCTGTACATTGGCATATTGATGATGTCCCTGTCCCATCGTGGACCGTTCCGGACTGATATCGGAAATCGCCGGTTCATTCTCCGGTATCTCCACGCCGGATTTGTGATCCAAACCGAACAGAGTTGCATATTTCGTCAGGATTTCCGTACCGAGATTCGCACTGTATTCTCCGGATGGCTTTGTGCCGAGTCGATGACCGAGCTCCGCAAAATAAAAGTTGCAGGAGTGCTGCAGCGCTTCCTCCACATTGAGCTTACTGTGCTTGCCCGGATACACCCAGCATTTGATGGACGGCGAAATAGTCATATACTCACCGGTGCAATCAATCAGTTCCTGCGCCGTTACCGCATTTTCCTCCAATGCCGCAATGGCGGAGATCGGCTTGAATGTGGAACCCGGCGCCTTCCTGGTCTGTGTCGCATTGTTGTAAAGCGGCAGGCTCTGATCATTCAGCAGACGATTGAAATACACCACATCCATACTGTTGGACAGTCGATTGGCATCATAGCCCGGATAGGAAACCAGCGCTCTTACTTCGCCGGTATTCACATCCGTCACCACCGCGCCTGCCGTACACGGATCCAGCGCAAGCTGTGCGGGAGTCAATTCGATTTTGGAAATCTTGCTGATCATAAAGGAATAGGCATATGTCGGTCCCTGTACGGACAATTTCTCAATTTCTTCCGGTTCATTGGCAAGCACACCCTGGTCATACAGCGCGATACAAAGCTCATTTCCGCCGATCAGATTGTTGCGAATCATATATTTGTAGTTTAATTTTTCAAACTCGGCATCGTTTGCCAGAGTGTCCAGAACAAAGTTCACCAATGCTTCAAAGATGCTGTTTGCATCGGAGTATTTGTTCTCATCCTTGATCACCGTCGTATCGATCCATCCGGACGCGATCCCCGTATACAGCATCTCCCGGAGGGAAATATTGTCCTGTTTCCATTGCAGATAATAATCCGCATTGATATCCATGAGCTCGGTTTGGATGATATTGTATTCATCCTTGGACAGCATATTGTAGATGTAGTACATATATGCTTTCTGATCTTCCGGTAAATCCTTGATATGTATCGGATTTTCGGAAAACAGTTCACTTCGAAGTGCCGATAAAACCGAGTCTTTATAGGATGAGTACTTCGAATAGATCGCCTGCTCCGTCGGTGACGCATCCGCGCTTTTAAAGCTGTCAAGAGAAAGCACATTGTTGCCGATCAGCTGGAAATAGGCGTCCTTGATCGGAATCAGGCGGTCGGTGGAGTCCGTATTTTCGGCATTCGGTTCATCCAGTATTGACAGCTTGCCGGCGAGGATTCCGGCTAGCTCCTGCTCCAGTTGATGGTAAATCCCCTTTTGCAAATCATAATCAATCGTTAAATATACGTCTTTTCCGGCAATCGGATCAATCCTTGCGGTCACTTCCCGAATATGACCGACATTGTCCGTATAAATCGTCATCTTCCCGCTGATGCCGTGCAGATCTTTCTCCAGATACTGCTCAATGCCGATCCGTCCCACACTGTCATTGACCGTAATGTTCGGATTGATGCTCTTTAACTCTTCCAGCTGTTCTTCCTGTACTTTTCCCGTATACCCGATGATGGACGAAAAATACACACTGTCATTGTAAACACGCAAAGACTCCTCGGAAATGTTCACCCCCAGCAAATCCGCGGCATTTTCCAGAATATGTGTTTTGGTTTCTTCTTTGATATCGGATGCCACCTGGATGGTTTCGTATTTTTTGTAGGCGGTGAAACCCATCGTATAACGAATGTTGACAAGATCCAACAGTTCCCGTCTTGTCAATTCCACAATCATGCCGTTCTCATCGCCGATTTTATCCAGTGCATAGGTAACAGCTTTTTTTTCAACCAGAGTATTGGCATCGACATCGGTCGGATATTTCCCTGCCGGGTCATCCAGTTCCTCAATATCTTTCACACCGTAAAAATCCCTCAGAAACCTTCGTTTCGCCATGTCATTTTGCGTTGTGAAATAATAATTCCCGTTCTCATCCATATCGATCATCAAATCGCCGATGACCTTTTCATCGTATTCATGAAGGATTTTTACCAGACGGTACAGCATATAATTTCTGGTGTAGGCGGAACTGTACTGACCATTGTCCTGGATTTCCACCGAATACGCCAGCTTGTTGTAAGCCAGAAGCCTTCCGTTTCGATCATAGATATTTCCTCTGGTTGCAGGAAGCGAAACGGTTTTTTCCGCCAGCTGCACATAGTCCTGCTGGTATTTCTGTCCGTTCATAATCTGTAAATCATACAGTCGGAAAATCAGAATTCCGACCATAAATGCATAAATCACGCCAAGGATGAAAGTCCTTTGCATGATTGTTTTTTTAACATATTCCTTTATAATTTCGAGAATGTCTTTAAGCAATATGATCACCTCGCTTGTTCATCATGGTCTTCATCCGTCTGCCATACTCCAGCATCAAACGGTAAAACAGCAGTGTAAAGAGCAGCGTAATAATCATTTCGGGCACGATAATGGTTCTCAGATAGAAAGCCATATCCGTCTTTCCCCGAATCAAAAAGCGAATGCCGTACAAAAATATATTGTACAGAATTTCATTGACGGTACACATCACAAGAGGAAGCGTAATATAATCATCATAGTAGAATCGGGAAAGCAAACCGTTTAAATACCCCATCCAGACAAAAATCAAAGTAAAGAATCCCAACGGACCGCTGTAAAACAAATCCATCAGAATTCCGGCAATCAAACCGTAAATAATTCCGTCGCGGCTTCCGTAAATAAATCCGAAGCTGAATACAATAATCACCATAAAATTCGGTGAAGCGGACAGAAACGGAATAAACGGAAAAATGCAGTATTGCAGAGCAAACGCAATCAGAATCATCGTAATATTGATCAAGTATTTATTCATAAACGCCTTTCTCTATCGCAAGCACAAAAGCCGGTGCCAAACCGTACTCAATCGGAAGTCACCTTCTTCGATGTAATGATCAAAACTTCCTGCAGGGTGTCAAACTGCGCCACCGGAATCAGATAGCCGCTTTTGGTCAACCTGGATTCATCTTCCTTTATGTCCGTGGCATAACCGATCAATATCCCCGGCAAATATTTGGAACTGATATTGGATGTGACAATCTTGTCTCCGTCTTTCAAATCCGCATCCGCCATGATATCCGACAATCGCAGCTTTCCGTCCTGATAAAGCTGAATATCGCCGGAAACCAGACAGGCATCTCCGGACTGAATCGCCATCGCCGATACCCTGCTCAAATCATCGATGATGGCACGGACTGTGGCATAGTTTTCACCGACATCCGTCACAATCCCCACCAGTCCGCCTCCCGCAATGACATTCATATCCGCAACAATCCCGTCACCGGCACCCTTGTCGATTCGAAACACTTTAAACCAACCGGCACTGTCTTTTGCAATCACCCTTGCGGCAACTTTCTCATACTGCGCATACTCCTGATCCAGTTGATACAACTCCCGCAGTCTTTGCAATTCGAAATTATCGGACTGCAGCCGGGTATTCTCTTCCAGCAGAGCGTCAATCTGTACCTGCAGTTTTTCATTATCCGCCAGTGCATTTTTCAGCTTTTCCCGGTTTGTCACACCGTCATAGATTTCCCTTCCTACAAGATTAACCCCTATTTGAATAGGGGTTAAAATAAATCCGACACCGGTACGAAGCGGTGCAATCCACGAGTCTTTGATGGATGTCACGGCAATTAAAACCACGCAGACAATCGTCAGTGACCCAAGTACGATTTGATTATTTTTAGAACTCATTCCATTCTCCAAATATACTGATCCGGCGACATTTCATCCGGCTGTCTACAATAAATGATTTTCCCGAAAACTGAAGTAGGAATTGTCACCAAGCACGATATGGTCGTTCAAATTGACACCGATGGCTTCCAATCCGGTCAAAACCTTCTTCGTCATCGCTTTATCCGCCTCACTCGGCTCCGGATTCCCGCTCGGATGGTTGTGAATCATGATGACATTCACCGCCTGACGTTTTAATGTTTCAATCAAAATGTCACGCACCGAAATCAGGCTGAAATTGACCGTTCCCTTACTGAGTGTCATATCCGAAATCTTTCTCAGCCTGGAATCCAGAAAAACAAGCCGGATCTCTTCTCTCTCCAGATACTTCATATCCTGTAAGTAATAATTCGCACAGAGTTTCGGGTTGGTAAAGTATATCTCCGTGGAAAGTATTTCTTTCTTCCAAAGTCGTTTTGCAATCTCCAATACACATTGAATCTGCATCGCTTTGATCTCGCCGATTCCCTTAATGGCAGTCAGCTCTTCCACGGATTTGTACATCAGGCTTGCCAGACCGATCGTCGGTCCGGCACCGGAGAGCAGATCATAGCTCAGATTCAGTGCATCACTTTCCCTGCTTCCGGTCCGAAGTATCATTGCCAGCAATTCTCCGTCGGTCAGGGAATGTGCGCCAAACTTCTTACAACGCTCAAACGGTCTTGAATCCGCAGGTAAATCTTTCAATTTTTTCATGCACCCTCCCGCCAGCTCTCCAACCGCGTAAATGCAAGAAATCGTCCAGCCTTGCTTTCATGAAAAATCACAGTGAAAGAACACTTTTGTACGACTTTATCATGATGTGCTTTCGGATGAACCGTTACCGTTATTCTACACCATATCCGTACATTAGTAAATACTTCGGTTTTTCAGACCAGAAACCCGGCGTCCAACATTTTCTGTACGGAGAAAAGAATGCCGAGTTTTGCATGATGCCATGTCAGACCGCCCTGAAAAAATACGGTATATGGCTCCTTCATCGGCGCATCCGCGCTCAGCTCAATGCTGGAACCACCCACAAACGCACCTGCCGCCATAATGACCTCACTCTCATAACCCGGCATGTCCCACGGTTCCGGTTTGACATAGCTGTCCACGGGTGCGCCTGCCTGTATTCCCTCGCAAAAGGCGCAGACCGCCTTCGGGTTTCCCAGTGTAATTGCCTGAATGATATCAAATCGTTGTTCCGCGGCATTCGGGAAACAGGAATAGCCGAATCTTTCATAAATGTTTGCCGCAAAGATCGCCCCCTTCAGAGCACTGAGAACGACGGTCGGTGCCAAAAACAAGCCCTGATACAGAGCCTGATTGATTCCGAGGCTGGCTCCGATTTCCTTTCCGAGTCCCGGTGCGCTCAGTCTGTATGCGGCATTTTCCACATATTCTTTTTTTCCGACGATATAACCGCCGATCGGTGCCAGTCCTCCGCCCGGGTTCTTAATCAGAGATCCGACCGCCAGATCCGCCCCGACCTCCAAAGGTTCTTTTTTTTCCACAAATTCTCCATAACAATTGTCCACCATGCAAATCACATCCGGCTTGACGGATTTCACGAATCCGATGAGTTCCTCAATTCTTGCAATGCTGAGTGTCGGTCTTTGCGCATACCCCTTGGAACGCTGGATGGTCACCAGTTTGGTTTTGTCCGTCAGATTGGCTCGAATAGCCTCATAATCAAAGCTGCCGTCGGATTTTAAATCCGCCTGACGGTATTTCACGCCGTATTCCGCCAGTGAACCTTTCAACGGACGGATTCCGATGACGCCCTCCAGGGTGTCATACGGTTTTCCGACGGGCGAAAGCAGCTCATCACCCGGACGAAGATTTCCGCTGAGCGCAATATGGAGCGCATGCGTTCCGGACATCAAAGACGGACGCACCAGAGCATCCTCTCCTTTGAATACACTTGCATACACACTTTCCAATGTATCCCGTCCGAGATCGTTGTATCCGTATCCGGTGGTGGCGGCAAAGTGGATGTCGCTCACACGATTGTCCTGCATGGCTTTCACAACCTTGATTTGATTGTATTCACAGGTTTCTTCCAGTTCCCGAAAACGGGTTTCCAAACTTTTCTCCGCCTCGTTTCCGATTTCCAACGTTCTTTTTGAAATTCCGAGACTTTGATATATCGTTTCCAGATTCAATGATTTCATCCTCCGTATCTGTTTTACACACCATCTTCATGTGTTTTCATCTCTTGTATTCGCGATGAATCCTTTTTTATCACATCAAGGATTCTTTTTGCGACGTCCTGCGCACTGTCTTTCGGGGATATGTCCACCCATCTGCATGCGGGCTCTCTTTTGAACCAGGTCCACTGTCTTTTCGCAAAATGTCTGGTATCCCTTTTTATGATATAAATCGCCTCTTCCAACGACATTTCGCCTTCCAGATACGCCGCAATCTCCTTATACCCGAGTCCCTGCATGGATACCAGATTTCTCGAATATCCCTGCATCAAAAGCGAATTTACTTCTTCCACCAGTCCCGCTTCCACAAGTTTGTCCACTCTTTCGTCAATCCGTCGATACAGGATCTCTCTGTCCATGTTCAGCACAAAGTAATACAGCTCGTAAGGACTCCTTTTTGCCCTCTGCTTTGCATTGTGTTCGGAAATCCGCTCTCCGGTCAGCCGGAAATATTCCAAAGCCCGTACCATTCTTTTTTTGTTGTTCGGGTGAATGGATTTCGCCGCTCCCGCGTCCACTTTTTTCAACATCTCATGAAAACTTGCGGCGCCGAGTTCATCATACTCTTTCTCCAGCTCCCTGCGCAAAGTCCGGTCGATTTCCATCTCTTCAAATTCCGAATCAAATGCCACGGATTGAATGTAAAAACCCGTACCGCCCGCCAAAATCGGCACATTCCCGTGAGAATGGATCTCTTCGATGTATTGTTTTGCGAGCTTTTGAAAGATTGCGACATTGAACGCTTCATCCGGTGCAAACTCATCCAGCAAATAATGCCGAACACCTTTCATTTCCTCTTTTGTGATCTTCGCCGTGCCGATGTCCATTCCCCTGTATACCTGCATGGAATCCGCGGAAATAATGTTTGCATTTATGAGTTTCGCCAGTTCCACCGCCACCGATGACTTTCCGGATGCCGTCGGACCGGCAATAACAATTAATTTTTTTTTGCACATCCCATTTGCACTTTGCACTACACAATCCTCTTAAATTTCTTTTCCAGCTCCGTTTTGCTCATTTCGATGATCGTCGGTCTGCCATGCGGGCAGGTATACGGATTTTGCGTTTCAAACAGCTCGTCCAAAAGAGCATTCACTTCCGACATGCTCAATCTTGTATTCCCTTTCACCGCCGCCTTGCAGGACAAAGACGCCAGCTTTGCAATGATCAGCTCCGGCGTTTTTACATGCTCCCTGTCGGAAAATTGTGCAATCAATTCTTTCAGCACCTCGATCTTTTCCACGCTCGGAAGCAGACTCGGCACGGCATTGATTTTGATTTCATTTCCTCCGAAATCTTCGATTTCAAACCCCATCTTACGGAGATTTTCCATGTTCTTTGTAAGACTCACTCTCTCGGTTTCACTCACAAACAGCACCGCAGCCGGCGCAAGCATCTGTGACGGAATGCTCTGTTTTTCAAAGAATCTGCAAAATCGTTCATACAGCACCTTTTCATGCGCCGCATGCTGATCAATGATGTACATATTCTGTCGGAATTCAACGATCCAGTAGGTATCAAAAATCTGCCCCACAATCCGAAACTGCACTTTATGCTCCGGATCCAAAAACTTCAACTGCTCGTATTTTTTTGTTTCTTCCGCAAACTTGAGTATTTTCGCTTCCTGCTCCTCCTGCATCCGTTTCAGGTACTCCTGATTCCTACTTGTTTCAAAGATTTCCGGCGGCCTGGCATCGTTTTTTTGATGCCTCATTTCCGGTTGCGCCCGGTTTGTCGGTGACATGACCGCTTCCGGTTGTGCCTGACTGATCGGTGATTTCACCGCTTCCGGTTGCGCCTGATTGTTCGGTGATTTCACCGCTTCCGGTTGCGTCCGGTTTGTCGCTGAATTCGTCGGTTCCGGATCCGAACGCTTTATCGGAATTTGTGCAATGTGCTCCTCACGTTTGAGTTCCGAACCGAAACTCACCCGGCGAATCAATTCCTTGCCGGTCAGCACATCATCCACCGCTTCTCTGGTCGCTTCATAAATCCGCGCCGGCTCGGAAAACCGAATCTGCATCTTTGCGGGATGCACATTGACATCCACCGCCTCGGAATCAACGGAAAAATGCAATACCGTGAACGGATATTGATGCTGCATCAATCGATTCCCGTATCCTTCCTCAATGGCAAGCGAAATGCTGCGGTCTTTGATCAGCCGATGATTGACAAAAAAGTTTTCCTGACTGCGATTGCCCTTTGAAATTTCCGGTCTGGCGATATAGCCCTCAATTTTTATGCCGTTCTTCTCGTAATCCACCGGAATCAGTGCATTCGCCACATCTCTTCCGTAAATGCCGTACACGATATCCCTAACATTCCCGTTGCCGAAGGTCTGCAGTCTGGTCTGATTATTGTTGATGAAACGAAACGCGATATCCGCATGGGAAAGCGCCAGCTTTTCCACATAGTCGCAGATATACGCCGCCTCGGCATTGGCGGATTTTAAGAATTTTCTCCGAACCGGAGTATTGAAAAAAAGATCCCGGCAGATGATGGTTGTACCGTCCGGCGCGCCGATTTCTTCGAAGCTCATCGGAGTACCGCCCTCGATGCAAAACCTTATTCCGGTAAAGCTGTCTCTTTGCTTGGTAATCATTTCCACACGGGAAACCGCCGCAATGCTGGACAATGCTTCCCCTCGAAAACCCAGTGTCTTTAAATGCAGCAAATCTTTATCATTTTCAATTTTGGATGTGGCGTGACGCATAAATGCCGTTTTCACTTCTTCCTTTGCAATTCCGCTCCCATTGTCGGTCATCCGTATCAAATCCATTCCGCCCTGTTTGATCTCCACGGTAATCTGACTTGCACCCGCATCAATGGAATTCTCCATCAATTCTTTTACAATGGATGCGGGACGTTCCACCACCTCTCCGGCGGCAATTTTATCGATGGTCTCTTTATCCAGTATATTAATCATGTTTTTCTCAATTTTTCTTTCATTCCGTATAAGATATTCATTGCTTCCATCGGGGTAATCTTGTGGATATCCAGTGTTTCAATGTCCTTCAGCACATCCGCCTCGTTTTTGCTCATTCCCCTTTGCTCTTCCAGTTCGCTGATCCGGCTGTTTAAATAATCGAACATGTCCGTCTGAAAATGATTCCCATCACTCCGGGGTTTTGTTTCCGAAAGATTTTTTGCGATTTTCTTTGCCCGCACGGCGATGTCGGCGCCGCTGAGTTCCTCCACAAGTTCCCTTGCGCGCACCAGAACCTCCTCGGGTACTCCGGCAAGTTTTGCCACCTGAATGCCGTAGCTCTTGTCGGCACCGCCCTTTATGATCTTTCGAAGAAATACGATGTCTTCGCCCTGCTCCTTTACCGAAACGCAGTAATTATTGACCCCGTCAAGACTTCCTTCCAACTCGCTGAGTTCATGATAATGCGTGGCAAATAATGTCTTTGCCCCGATATTTTTTTTGTTTGCGATATGCTCCGCCACCGACCACGCAATGGCAAGGCCGTCAAAGGTGGATGTTCCCCTTCCGATTTCATCCAGTATGATCAGGGACTTTCTGCTTGCATTGCGGATAATATTGGCCACCTCGGTCATCTCCACCATAAAAGTAGACTGGCCGCTTGCCAGATCATCCGATGCGCCCACCCTGGTGAAAATCCGATCGCAAATGCTGATATCTGCCCTCTTTGCAGGCACGAAAGACCCCATCTGCGCCATCAATGCAATCAAAGCCGTCTGCCGCATATAGGTGGACTTGCCCGCCATATTCGGACCGGTGATGATATTCATACGATGGGCATCCTCATCCAGAAGCACATCGTTCGGAATGAACTGTCCGATCATTTTCTCAATGACAGGATGTCTGCCGTCCGTAATCTCGATCTTTCCCGTCGTATTCATCGTCGGACGTACGTAGTTTTGTTTGGATGCCACATTTGCAAGGGAAATCATGGCATCCAGCCTGGCAACGGCTCTTGCGGCGGTCTGGATCCTTTCGACTTCCATCGCGATTTTTTCCCGAATCTGGACAAAAAGTTGGTATTCCAGCAGATTGAGTTTGTCTTCCGCACCCAGAATCATATCTTCCAGTTCCTTCAATTTCGGTGTGGTGTATCGCTCCGAACCGGTCAATGTCTGTTTTCGGACAAAATAGTCCGGCACCAGATCTTTATAGGAATTGGTCACCTCAAAGTAATAGCCGAAAACGCGATTGTATTTGATTTTCAAACCCTTGATGGATGTCGCATTCCTCTCCTGTTCCTCCAGTTTTGCCAGCCAGTTCTTTCCCTCGCTTTTGGCGCTTCGGTATTGATCCACCTCCGTATGGAAGCCGTCCTTGATGATATTCCCCTCTTTTACGCCGAGGGGCGATTCTTCGGAAATTGATTTTGCGATCAGCTCGCATAAATCATCCAATGTGTCCAGTTCCTCGTAAATGTTCGGATTCTCACCTCTGTGAAACCCCTGCATCATGCTTTTGATATGCGGCAGAATGCGAATGGAGGAGCCGAATGCCAGCAGATCCCTCGGTCCCGCATGCCCGGAAGAAATTCTTCCCATCAATCGTTCCAGATCATAAATGGAGGAAAGATACTCCCGAAGCTCTTCCCGATCGATATACCGTGCAAGAAATTCTTCCACGGTGTCCAGCCTTTGCACAATTCTTTCCGGGTCAATCAGCGGCTGTTCCATCATATTGCGAAGCAGTCTTGCTCCCATCGCCGTTTTGGTGGAATCCAGCACCCATAAAAGACTCCCCTGCTTTTTTTTCTCCCTCATGGTTTCGACCAGTTCCAGATTTCTTCTGGTGCCGGCATCCAGAACCATGTATTCGGAAATATTGTAAACGGAAAGCCTGGTGATCTGATGGCAGCCGCTCTTTTGCGTGTCGTACAGGTATTGCAGACATGCACCGCCCGCCAGTGTCGCTTCGTCCGATTCCGAAAGACTCAGCGCCGCCAGGGAAGCCACCTTAAAATGCTCTTTTAAAATTTTGGCACAGGTGCTTTCCCCGAAATACAGATTATCCAGCAATGTGTAGACAATTCCCGTCTTTTCCCTGATTTCTTCGAGATCGATTTTGCTCAGAGGGAATGTCGGATTGACAATCAGCTCGGACGGGGAAAAGCGATGAATCTCATCCATCACGTCCTTGGCAGAGTCTGCTCTTGTGACCTGAAATTCTCCCGTGGAAATGTCCACCGCGGCGATGCCGAATCGCCCGAGGGAATATACGAGGCACATCAGATAATTGTTTTTTTCATCGGGGATCGCGCCCTCTCCCGTCAATGTACCCGGCGTCACAATGCGAACGACCTCTCTTTTGACCAGTCCCTTCGCCAGCTTCGGATCTTCCACCTGCTCGGCAATCGCCACTTTGTATCCCTTTGACACAAGCCTTGTCAAATAGGTTTCCACAGCATGATGAGGAACGCCGCACATCGGTGCTCGTTCCTCCAGTCCGCAGTCTTTTCCCGTTAATGTCAGTTCCAGTTCTTTTGCTACCGTCCTGGCATCTTCAAAAAACATTTCATAAAAATCACCCAGTCGGTAAAACAATATGCAATCCGGATTCGATTTCTTCGTTTCCAGATAATGTGTCATCATTGGTGATAATGCCATAAAACCTCTTTTTTGTAACAATCAACCTTTCCTTCGAATTTTTATCGGTACCGTTATGCGTTCATTCGCAGTCTTATCGATACCAACCCGCTTCCACAACGACCGTATTCTTGATATCCAATTGATCCGCCGGATTGGAACTTGTAAAGCTTGTGGAAACACGCTCAAAACTCATTTTGGGATCATTGGTCAAAACCAGAAAACGACCGTCCTCGCTTGCGCCGGGATTTCGCCCGACCAGCTCCAAGCGGTACAAATAATGATAGTCGCCGCATACCCACGATCCATCCTTGTCAAAGGTGTATGCCTTTCTCGGATAAGGGTTTGCGGATGTCTGCGAAGTGTTCGAAGTATTGTTCACGGATTCGCCGTTTGGCGAAGTCTGCCCGCCGTCTCCGTCTTCGTATGCTCCGAAGCCGTTCACCTCCTGCGTCTGTTCCTGAAATACCGCAACGGTAGTATCCGTCCTCATGTTTTCCATCTGAGCGGAAATATTTCCATCCTTGTTCGCCAACAGCAACATGGACAATACCAGTGCTTTTTTGACCATATTCCCTCCTTATACACCCGATTAGCCTGTTTTCCTTTTGCACCGGGCAGGCGTCAGCCCATATCCCTCGCATTTTACTCGCTCAAGTATGCCTTCTTTACTTTCTCATCATGCATCAGTTCCTTCGCATCACCATGCAGCACGATCTTTCCGGTTTCCAGTACATAGGCGCGATCCGCGATGCTCAATGCCTTTTTCGCATTCTGCTCCACCAAAAGCACTGTTGTTCCCGATGCATGAATTTCCTCGATGATTTTGAAAATCTCGCTGACATAAAGCGGAGAAAGACCCATCGAAGGTTCGTCCATCACAATCATCTTCGGGCGGCTCATCAGCGCTCTCCCCATCGCAAGCATCTGCTGCTCCCCTCCGGAAAGTGTACCCGCCGGCTGCTGCCTGCGTTCTTCCAGTCTTGGAAACTTTCGATACACATTTCTGATATCCTCTTCGATTCCGTCCTTGTCCTTTCTGGTATACGCCCCCATTTTGATGTTCTCAAGCACCGTCAGATCGGCAAAAACCCTCCTTCCCTCCGGAACATGCGCCATGCCCAGTCCGACAATCTTGTGGGCGGGAAGTCTGGAGATGTCTTTTCCCATCAAAGTAATGCTTCCGGTTTTGGAGTGCCGCAGTCCGGTCAAGGTCTGCAAAATGGAGGTTTTTCCCGCACCGTTCGCCCCGATGAGCGCCACGATCTCCCCCTCTTTTACTTCAAAATCCACACCTTTTACAGCCTGAATCATGCCGTAATTTACCGTCATGTCTTTTACTTGTATCATCTTTTCTCCCTATTCTCCCAGGTATGCGGTAATAACCTTCGGATCGTTGAGCACCTTTGCCGGTGTTCCGCTTGCCAGCTCCGTTCCGAAATTCAATACCGTAATTCTTTCACAGATGCCCGCAACCAGTTTCATATCATGTTCAATCAAAAGAATGGTGATTTTGTATTTGTTCCGAATCAGGCGGATGGTTTCCATCAATTCCGCCGTTTCCTGCGGATTCATGCCCGCTGCCGGCTCATCCAGCAAAAGCAGCTTCGGACCGGTTGCCAAAGCTCTCGCTATTTCCAGCTTCCTCTGGCTGCCATAGGGTAAATTCCCCGCCTTCCAGTCTTTCTGATCTTTCAGACCGAACACATTTAAGATATCCGTTGCCCGCTCATCCATTTCTTTTTCCTTCTTCCGATACGCCGGGTCATGCAGGATGGAGCTGAGCAGCGAATACTTCACTTCCTCATGAAGCGCCGTCTTTACATTGTCCAGCACACTCATTTTGGAAAACAGTCGAATATTCTGAAAGGTTCTGGCAATCCCGAGCTTATTGATTTCATAAGGAGGTTTGCCCGCAATATTGCTTCCGTTCAGACGAATGCTTCCCGATGTCGGCTTGTATACCCCCGTCAGGAGATTAAAAACCGTCGTCTTTCCGGCACCGTTGGGACCGATCAGACCGTACAGCTCGCCTTCCTCGATCTTTACATGAAAATTGTCCACCGCCTTCAGTCCTCCGAACTGGATTCCGAGACTTTTACACTCCAGGATACTCATTTTGCCTCTCCTCCCTTTCCAAGAAGCCTGCCGAACGTTTTGTTCGCCAGAAGACCTTCCTTGATTTTGCTGTTATTGATAATCATGATCGCGATCAGGACAATGGAATAAATCAGCATCCGGTAATTGTCCGCACCGCGCAAGAGTTCCGGAAGCGCGGTCAGGATGATTGCCGCGATCACCGAACCCTTGATGCTTCCCATCCCGCCGAGCACAACGATGACAAGAATTTCGATGGACATATTGTAATCAAATGTTCCCGGCTTAATAATTCCGATATTATGCGCATAGATGACGCCCGCGGTTCCCGCAAAAAAAGCCGCAATAACAAAGGTCAGAATCTTGTGCGTACTGATTTTAATCCCGATGGATTCCGCGGCGATATCATTGTCGCGAATCGAGGTAATAAAACGCCCCTGTCTGGAATTTACGAGATTGGTAATGACAATCAGAGTCAAAACCGCCAAAACGAAAACAAAGGTATAATGATTGTAATCCGCCTTCAGAGGAATCTTGGAAATCCCCTTGGAACCGCCGGTGATCTGCAGAGAATTGATCACGGATTTTACGATTTCTCCGAAGCCCAGGGTTACAATCGCCAGATAATCTCCGCGAAGCCGCAACACGGGAACGCCGATCAAAAAACCGAAAACTGCCGCCGCCATTCCTCCTGCCAGAATCGAAATCGTCAAACCGATTCCGTCCGGAAGATTTTTTACCAGGTGCAATGTGGTCAAAGTTCCCGTATACGCACCGATGGACATAAAACTCGCGTGCCCGAGACTCAATTCTCCCAAAAAGCCGGTCACCAGGTTCAAGGAAACCGCCAGAATGATATTGACCCCGATCGGCACGATCAAAGATCGATACTGTCTGTTCAAGATCCCGGAATTCAGCAAAATTGTGATAAACACATAGGCCGCCACAATGGAAATGATATGTAAAAGAAATGTTTTATTTTTCAATGCCCGCATGTTTCAACCTACACTTTCACAAATTTCTTTTTTCCGAGCAAGCCGGACGGCCTGACCAGCAGCACGATGACCAGTACTCCGAAAACGATGGCATCCGCCAGTTCGGAAGAAATAAACGCCTTGGAAATGCTTTCAATGATCCCGAGTAAAATCCCGCCGAGCATGGCTCCCGGAATGCTTCCGATTCC
>JBHAEV010000192.1:0-21494 GCA_041855735.1 Lachnospiraceae bacterium | reverse complement strand
TGAGTTCCTATTATCTGTACAGCAAGGAACCGATCTATGTTGTGTACTTATATCGTAAAACGGCAGCACAGTCCATCGGTGTCGGCGTCATCAAGAATGCAAGCAAGGAATCGGCGGACAATTCCTTTTTGTTTAATGGAGACCTGTATCCTTTTAAGAATATTGTGAACTACAGCGGATACGGAATCGCCATGACTACGGATTGGTTAAGCGGAGTTCTGTCGTCGGATGCCACCGGGATCGAAGATAATCATGACTTCGATCCGGATGAATTCGGACCGACGCACCATTATCAAATCCAGGATAAGGTGATTGAAATCAATCCGAACGCAAACAATCAAAATTCCGGAAATTCGAGTCACAATGTGTATCCGACGCGAGAGCCGGATGACGGAGGACTGAAACAAACTCCCGAACAAGGAGGTACGAAGAATTCGAACAGTACTTCAATCGGGTCGGCCCCGGATGAGCAAGACTTGAGTGAAATTGATACCCATATCTATTCGGAGAAAAACAACACGGACCAATCCGGTTCGGGGAATGCCGATGCAAAAAAGGACAACTTGAACGGGTACAAATTCATTCAGGGTCATCGGGTTCCTGCAGACACCGTGGAGGGAGAGTGGACATTCGACTCCGCCTCCTCGAAATGGATTCTGTTTGTGGACGGGGTCCGGATGGCGGATCGATGGGTGCGTGTGTTTACACCGAAAACGACGGCACAGGGAACACATGATTCGTGGTTTCATTTTAACCATGCGGGTGAGATGACAACAGGATTTTTCAGAGACTCGCAAGGGCGTTTTTATTACCTGAATGAAACGAAAGACAGTTCCGAAGGTGAACTTGCACTGGAATGGAAGAAGATCAACGGCGATTTCTTCTATTTCCGAAATGACGGTTCCGACATGGAGGGTGCCATGTTGACCGGATGGCTGAAAACAGCCGACAATAAGCGCTATTACTTCCATCAGGACGGTGAACATCTCGGAAAGATGGCCACCGGATGGGTAACGATCACGGGAAAAGAGTATTATTTCAGTACGGATGCGAACTCGTTGGGAGAATTGAAGTCCGTAAAGAAAGAAAGCACACAAAAGTCCGATTCGGGTGTGAATACTTCAAGTTCCGCACTCGAGTCGACGAACGGCAGCTTTTCGCCGAACAATACGTCGGCGAATGATACCGGTTCGATCAAGGCGTCGTCGGTGAACGTTGGTGACCCGCCGATCGCCACATCGGCAAAAGATGCCGTTTCAACAGGTGGAGTGTCGGCAAAAGCTACCGATTCGCCGAATGCCACATTGGTGAAAGATACCGGATCGCCGATCCATACGCTGACAGAGGAAACCGTCTCACCGGATGGTTCCTCTGCGGATGGATCTTTGCAATCCGACAGCAAAACTGCGGATGAGCAGGACAGCCGGATCAAAGAAACATCGAAGTCGGGAAGTCCGATTGTATCGAATGCCAATCAGGAGTTGCTGATCGGCCCGGGCGAAGAGTTTGCCGGTCTGGATGCACTCTCGGGCGGCGGTGTCTGGGAGCCGACTCCGAAAGAGGGGTTGATTTATGTCGATGAAGCACTGCCGTATACGCAGTTTTTCCTGACGGTATCGAATACGGATTCATCGAAAGTCGCTCCCGATTCTGCAACAGCGCATGCGCTGATTACGGAAACGACGGTATTCTCACCGCTTGAATCCGCATTTGCCAAAGAGAAAATCACGGAAGATTCGACGAATGCATCAAACGATGGTCATCATTCCATCGAAAATGCAATCGAGGAGTCCGAAGCGGTTTCTTCGAATGCAACGATCAAAGTGGTTTCGGATGTAAAGAAAACCGTAGTTCCCGACCGCTCGGCGTTTTATCCGCTGATTGAATTGGAATAATGCTTTTTAAGGTGCACAGCACCGGAACGCTTGTCGGCCTGCGAAGCGAACACAGGCTGACAAGAGAAATGTATTTGAGGTTATACTATTACTGCGTACGGAGCAGGCGAAATGCGCGCCTGCTCTTTTTGTGCCTGTTTTACAGACAATGCTGAAAAAAGTCTTAATATTTATGGAACATTATCTTGACCAAACCTTGACAAGTGTCCAAACATGGCGGTATAATACAGGTACAAAGACAAGGACGGAAAGAGTAAGTCTGACGGATGTACACAGAGAGTCGGGGGGCGGTGGAAGCCCGGCAGCAAAGTCAGACCGAAGATCATTCCCGAGTCGCTTACCGAATCGATAAGAACAAACGGACAAAGATCCTTTCTGCTTATCGTGTAGGCTAAGACGTTGCCCGCGTTAACGGCATTGCATAAACCGTTATGCATCTGAAAAGGTGGTTAAGAAGATGAGTCTTCTCCTGTGCAGGAGAGGTCTTTTTTGTTTATCACGAAGATTACCAAGGTAAATCCTTCCGTAAACAAGGTTTGGCCGCTTTTATCAAAATGAAGGAGTAACATGTATGTATACAAAAGTACCTACAGATTTAAAGTTTGTGGAACGTGAGGCTCAGGTTGAAAAGTTCTGGAGGGATGAAGATATCTTTCGAAAGAGCATCAAAAACCGGAAGGATTGTGAAACGTATATGTTTTACGACGGACCTCCGACAGCAAACGGGAAACCGCATATCGGACATGTACTGACAAGAGTAATCAAGGACATGATTCCGAGATACCGGACGATGAAGGGATTCAAAGTTCCCCGCAAGGCAGGTTGGGACACCCACGGATTGCCTGTGGAACTCGAAGTTGAACGTCAACTCGGGTTGGAAGGAAAGGAACAGATCGAAAGCTATGGTTTGGATCCGTTTATTCGAAAGTGTAAGGAAAGTGTCTGGACTTACAAGGGTATGTGGGAGGACTTTTCCGGAGTCGTCGGATTCTGGGCAGACATGGAGAATCCTTATGTAACTTATGAAAACGATTTCATTGAATCGGAATGGTGGGCACTGAAAAGGATTTGGGAAAAAAACCTTTTATATAAAGGTTTTAAGATCGTGCCATATTGTCCGCGTTGCGGAACACCGCTTTCGAGTCATGAAGTAGCACAAGGTTATAAGGACGTCAAGGAACATTCCGCAATCGTTCGTTTCAAAGTTAAGGGAGAGGATGCATATTTTCTGGCTTGGACGACAACGCCCTGGACGCTTCCCAGCAATGTCGCACTCTGTGTCAATCCGCATGAGGACTATGTAAGAGTTCGTCACGGTGAGTACACATATATCATGGCTGAAGCCCTCGTCGGCACAGTTCTTGAAAAAGACTATGAGATTCTGGAGCGTTTTAAGGGTAAAAGTATCGAGTACAAGGAGTATGAACCGCTGTTTGACTTTGTCAGGACGGACAAAAAGGCATGGTTTGTGACCTGTGACGATTATGTAACGTTAACCGACGGTACCGGCATTGTACATCAGGCCCCTGCATTCGGTGAGGACGATTCCCGCGTCGGAAGAAAGTATGACCTCCCGTTTGTCCAATTGGTGGACGCAAAGGGCGAGATGACACAGGAAACCAGGTGGCCGGGTGTGTTTGTCAAGAAGGCGGATCCGCTTATTTTGGAAGACTTAAAGGCGGAAGGGAAGCTGTTTTCGGCTCCTTTGTTCGAGCACAATTATCCGCACTGCTGGAGGTGCGACACGCCGCTGATTTACTATGCCCGTGAATCCTGGTACATCAAGATGACCGCGGTTAAGGATGATCTGATTCGAAACAATAATACCATTCACTGGATTCCCGAGTCCATCGGCAAGGGAAGATTCGGTGACTGGCTGGAGAATGTTCAGGATTGGGCAATTTCCAGAAACCGGTATTGGGGAACTCCTTTGAACATCTGGAGCTGTGACTGCGGTCATCAGCATGCGATCGGAAGTGTGGAAGAACTGAGATCCATGTCCGATAATTGTCCGACAGACATTGAACTGCATCGTCCGTATATCGACGATGTTACCATTCGATGCGAAAAATGCAAAGGACAGATGAAGAGAGTGCCGGAGGTGATTGACTGCTGGTTTGATTCCGGTGCAATGCCTTTTGCACAGCATCACTATCCTTTCGAAAATCAGGACTTGTTCAAGGCGCAGTTTCCGGCAGATTTTATCTGCGAAGCGGTAGACCAGACGAGAGGTTGGTTTTATTCCCTCTTGGCCATTTCTACTTTGGTATTTAATGAAGCACCATATAAAAATGTTATTGTTTTGGGGCATGTTCTCGATGAAAACGGACAGAAGATGAGCAAATCGAAGGGCAATTCCGTCGATCCGATGGAAGCGCTTGGAACCTACGGGGCGGACGCCATTCGCTGGTACTTCTGTGTGAACTCCGCACCATGGCTTCCGAACCGTTTTTACGGCAAGGCGGTCATTGAAGGACAGAGGAAATTCATGGGTACCCTATGGAATACCTATGCGTTTTATGTGCTTTATGCGGAAATCGATCAATTTGACCCGAGCAAATACAGCCTGGAAACATCGAAACTCACCGTCATGGACAGGTGGCTTCTCTCCAAGCTGAATACATTGATTCAGACCGTGGACGGCGATTTGTGCCAATATCGCATTACGGAGCCGGCAAGAGCATTGCAGGCGTTTACCGAAGATCTCAGCAACTGGTATGTAAGACGTTGCCGGGAGAGATATTGGGCAAAGGGAATGGAAGAGGACAAGATTGCGGCATACATGACTTTGTACACCGCACTTGTGACGCTTTCCAAGCTGGCTGCGCCGTTTATCCCGTTTATGACCGAGCAGATCTATCAGAATCTGGTTGTGAATTTTGATGCAGATGCACCGAGATCCATACATTTATGCGATTACCCGATCGCGGATGAGAACCGCATCGACAAAACGCTCGAAGAAAACATGGACTCCGTGCTGGAAATTGTCATTCTGGGAAGAGCGGCAAGAAATAACGCAAATATTAAAAATCGACAGCCGATCGGCAATATGTTTATCAAATCCGATCTTCGTTTGACGGAATTCTACACGGATATCATCAAGGAAGAGCTGAATGTAAAACAATTGGAATATCGGGATGACGTAGAAGACTTCGTAAATTACTCATTCAAGCCGCAGCTGAAGACGGTCGGCCCGAAATACGGAAAGCATTTGGCTGCGATCCGGGCTTCGCTTTCAAAACTGGACGGTGTTGCGGCAATGCGGGAATTGAAACAAAATGGTAGACTTGAATTTCACTACGACGGTGATATTGTCAGCTTGACGAACGAGGACTTGCTGATCGATGTGGTTAAGAGCGACGACTTCGTGACAGAGAGCGACGGAAAATACAGTGTCGTTTTGGATATTCGAATGACTCCACAGCTTTTGGAAGAAGGTTTTGTGAGAGAAGTGATATCCAAGGTTCAAACGATGCGTAAAGAGGCAGGCTTTGAAGTGACCGATCACATCCGGCTGTACCAAACCGGAAATGATGAGATTTCGCGCATTATCGTTGCCAATAAAGAGACGATTCAGTCGGAAACATTGGCGGATGAGATCGTTTTGGAACGATCGGGCGGATACAGCAAAGAGTGGTCCCTGAACGGATTGCATGCCACAATCGGAGTGGAAAAAATCAGTTAATAAATCATCAAGCTTAGTGCCGGAGTTCTCCATGGTTGAGAACTTCGGTGATTAGGCTTCATTGTTGAGCGAAAGTTTACCGGAGGAAATTATGAGGGAAGTGTTTGTAAAAAATAAGAAGTATGATAAAAAAATCATCAAATCGGATATCCGCGACAATGTCCGCCTGCTTTTCAAGAAGGACATCGAGGAGGCAAATGAACGTGAGATTTACCAGGCGGTATCCCTGACCGTTCAAAAGTTGATCATCGAAGATTGGATGGAAACGCATAAAAAGTACGAGAAAGAAAATGTGAAAACTCTGTATTATCTGTCAATGGAGTTTTTGATCGGCCGCGCTCTGGGCAACAATCTGATCAATCTCGGTGCCGTGAAGGAGGTATCGGATGTTCTGGATGAAATCGGTTTTGACTTGAATTTGATCGAAGATCAGGAGAGGGATCCGGCACTGGGCAACGGCGGTCTCGGCCGTCTGGCGGCGTGTTTTCTGGATTCTCTCGCAACACTCGGATACCCGGCATACGGCTGCGGAATCCGTTACAAATACGGCATGTTCAAGCAGGTGATTGAGAACGGTTTCCAGAAAGAAGCGCCGGATGAGTGGGGAAAAGACGGTTATCAGTTTGAGATCAAAAGAGAAGAGTATGCCTGTGAAGTCAAGTTCGGCGGCGAAGTTCGCATCAAGAATGTGAACGGTCACAATCACTATGTGCATGAGAACTATTCTTCGGTGATTGCGATTCCGTACGACATGCCGGTCGTGGGATATAACAACGGGATTATCAATACACTTCGTATCTGGGATGCCAGATCGGTGAGCAATTTCAATTTGGATCATTTTGACAAAGGGGATTACAAAAAGGCGGTGGAGCAGGACTTTCTTGCCAAGAATATCTGTGAGGTGCTTTATCCAAACGACAATCATTATGCCGGCAAGGAATTGCGCCTGAAACAGCAGTATTTCTTTATATCCGCCAGTATTCAGATTGCGATCCGCAAGTTTAAAGAAAACAACAAAGAGATCCGGAATTTACCGGACAAGGTGATTTTACAGATGAATGACACGCATCCGACGGTGGCGGTACCGGAGCTGATGCGAATTTTGATGGACGAAGAAGGTTTGAACTGGGATGAAGCATGGGCGATTACGACAAAAACATGTGCCTATACCAATCATACCATTATGTCCGAAGCACTTGAAAAATGGCCGATTGATTTATTCCAAAGGCTTCTGCCGAGAATTTATCAAATCGTGGAAGAAATTAATCGTCGATTTATCATCGATATTCAGTCGCGTTTTCCGGGCGACCATACAAAGATCGCACAGATGGCGATCATATACGACCATCAGGTTCGTATGGCATTTATGGCGATTGCCGGCAGTTTTTCCGTAAACGGTGTGGCAAGGCTGCACACGGAGATTTTGAAAAAACAGGAACTTAGGAATTTTTACGAAATGATGCCGGAGAAATTCAACAACAAAACAAACGGCATTACCCAGAGAAGATTTTTGCTTCATGCAAACCCTCTCCTTGCGGAATGGATTACCGAAAAGATCGGAGACGGGTGGATTACAAACCTGGACGAACTCGGCAAGTTGAAAGCGCTTGTGGATGACCGGAAGGCACAGCGTGAATTCATGACCATCAAGTACAAGAACAAAATTCGACTGGCCAGATACATTCAGATTCACAATGGCATCGAAATTGACCCGAAGTCGATTTTCGATGTGCAGGTTAAGAGATTGCATGAATACAAGCGCCAGCTTTTGAACATTCTGCATGTGATGTATCTTTACAATAAAATCAAAGACAATCCGGATCCGAATATGCTTCCGAGGACCTTTATCTTCGGTGCGAAGGCGGCTGCCGGTTATCGCAGAGCGAAATTAACCATTAAATTAATCAATGCCGTTGCGGATGTGATCAACAATGACGCATCCATCGACGGAAAAATCAAGGTTGTCTTCATCGAAGACTACCGGGTATCCAATGCGGAGATCATTTTTGCGGCGGCGGACGTGAGCGAACAGATTTCCACGGCAAGCAAAGAGGCATCGGGTACGGGAAATATGAAGTTTATGCTGAACGGTGCGCCGACCATCGGAACGATGGACGGTGCGAATGTGGAAATTGTGGAAGAAGTGGGAGCCGAAAATGCGTTTATATTCGGACTTTCTTCCGATGAGGTCATACATTTTGAGAATCATGGCGGATACAATCCGATGGATATCTTTCATCAGGATCATGAAATTCAAAGAGTTCTCTTGCAATTGATCAACGGTTTTTATTCTCCGGAGAATCCGGAGCTGTTCCGGGAAATCTATGATTCCCTGTTATACAACCATTCCTCGGATCGGGCAGACACATATTTTATTCTTAAGGATTTCAGATCCTATATTGACGCGCATTTGCGTGTGGAAGAGGCGTATCGTGATGAGGAAAAATGGGCAAGAATGGCGATGCTGCAAACAGCGTCGTGCGGAAAATTCTCATCCGACAGAACAATTGAGGAATATGTCAAGGAGATATGGAAATTAGAAAGGGTAACACGCTGAGAAAGAGATGGATTTGTGCATTGCTTGCACTTTCGCTCAGTTGTAGCACATTCGCCCATGGCGATGCAATTACATACGCAAGTCCCGAAGCGGTGCGGCTCGAAAACCGGACGGACTTTGACGGCGAAGGAATACAGCTTCTTTCGACAACGGAAACAAAGGAAACATCGGTGGGCGCCGATGCGGTAGTGGAGCGTTTTGAAGCTGCATCGGTCGGTGAAGTTGCGGTATCGGAACGTTCCGAAGATACACCGGACGATGTTGAATTCGAGTACACGGATTCGGACTTGCAAAGACTGGATGCTTTGAACAAAGAGCACAGTGTCGAAGATTTTTTACATGTGGTTTCGGATACGGATCCGGGTTTATTGAGTTCGAATCCGGACATCCTGATACGGGATGCAAACGAATACCATGTTTTGGCGGATCAAGCATATGTGCGGGAGGATTCCGGAGTTTACACGGATGTGGAAGCAATGGACGGAGAGATTTTCTATGTGCATGTGAATGACAATTTATATTATCGCGCCACATCCAGCAATGCCGTGTACCTGGGAAGCGAGTTTGATCAGAATTCGCCGACCGGGCAGGATACATTGGCGTTGGAAGTTACCGGTGACAATCGACTCGCGGTTCACCCGAATCAAACGGGTTTCGTTTCCGTGACCAATGAGTTTGAGGATGAGGGCAAAAACCGCTTTACGACTGCGAATACCATCATTGCGTATTCTCATCTGGTATTCGATTACAATGACGGAAGCGGTGACATCGCGACGGACACGAATCGTCTGTATCCTTCACAAAATGAAGACGGGTCGGATGCGGGCACGGATGAGATTGTAATCGGAGAAATCAATGGCACATTCCGGGAGGGATATGTCTTTCTGGGATGGAATACGCAGCCGGACGGAAGCGGAGTTTCCGTTTTTACCGGGGATAAAATCAAGACGGGAACTTTTACGGGCAATGTCGTTTTGTACGCCATCTGGGCTTTGGATGAACGTCAATACCATGAGGAAGAAGCGAAAGACGTTTCGATTCAATATACGATTCGCTATGAAAAGGGAGACGGGGAAGTCACCGGCGAGATGGAACCGTCCGTCATGTACAGTGATGTCGCATCCAAATTAAGACCGAACGAATTTCGCAGGGACGGATTCACGTTCATCGGCTGGCAGATGGAAAAGGACGGACGTACTTTAAGTTTTGCGCCGGAAGTATCCGTAATGAACCTGGCGTCGGAGGATGGAGAAGAAGTGGTTCTTCATGCGATATGGATGAAGAACAAGGAAGCAAAGACATCTTTGCAAAATCCGGAGTCCGCCGACAGACTGAAAGTGATCAAAATCCTGAACGGGGAAGGGATGGAGCAGGAGAAAGACTTTCGATTTCGACTTCGTGCGATTTCTTCCACATCCGGATTTGCTCTTCCGATGCCGATCGGTGCGAGAGGCAGACAGGTCTATGAATTTACGGTTCGCGGCGGTATGAGCAGAGAATTGGAAGAGCTGACATTCCATGCACCGGGAGTGTACCGATACCGACTGGAAGAAATCGAGCTGGAGGATTCGAACTACGAATATGACAAATCGCATGTAGAGGTCATCTACACCGTTGTAAAGCGGGGGGATCATTTGCGGGCAGTCCGGTATCTTCTGAAAGACGGGATGCAAATTGCGGATGCGACATTTGTGAACCGATACATCGGGCGGGATGCAATCGCAGAATCTTTGGCATCGGACGATGATTCCGGGAATGCGACGGGCGCTTCGAACGACGAATCGGATCATACACAGGAAGTTACGCCGGGTACGGACTCCGATGGAGAATCCGTTTTAATCAACGATCTTACACCGAACACCACGGAGTCGACTGCATTTTTGCCGGTTACGGACTTTCTGGAAATTCAGACCTATTTGAATGGCGAAATTCCTTTGGAAGCCAAAGAGTTTTCTTATCGAATGATTGCGATCGATCATGGATCGCCTTTGCCGGAAGAAGTAACATTTTCAAGACTCGGCTCCGGCAGTGCGGGAGTCAAAGAGTTGACTTTCACTTCTCCGGGCATATACAAATACCGGATTGAACAGATTACAAAGAATTCGGACGGCTATACTCTGGACGATTCCGACATTGAAATCACATATATTGTAACGGCGACGGACAATGAACTTGACCTTGACAGGTCGATGAGAAAAGACGGAAAATATGTCAATGTGATTCAATTCAACAATCACTACGAACTGCCGCGCATTACGATTCGCTTTGACACGGATGGTGCCGAGGAAGAGATCGAAAGCCAAACGATTCCGGCAGGCGAGTATGTTTCGGTTCCGTTTGAACCGAAAAAACCGGGATATGTATTTGTACATTGGGCGATGAACGGAGAGAGGTTTGATTTTTCAAATCCGTTGTTCCGGTCGGAAACCCTGGTTGCCGTCTGGGAGGCGAAAGTATACCGGGTGGAATTTCGGGATGCTTTCGATGCGGACAACGGGCATTCGGATCAATGGATTCAAACGGTTACGACCGGGCATGGAGAGGCGGCGTCCCCGCCTCCCGCTCCGAATCATAAATTGGGTTATCATTTCCTGAAATGGGATTCTTCCATTCGTGAAATCGTGCAGGATCAGGTGGTGCATGCCGTTTATGCGCCGAATACCTATGAAGTGTATTTTGATGCCAATTCCCCGGGGGTACAGGGAATTACCTTGAGCAAGCGTTTTACCTATGATATGGCGGATGAACTTCCGATGAACGGGTTTGTGAAGCAAAACGACATGTTTTTGGGCTGGAGTACGTCGCCGGACGGTGAGGTCGAATACAGGGATAAAGAGGTCGTGCAAAATCTGACCTCCGAAAATGAAGGCATTGTGACATTGTATGCCGTCTGGGCATCGGGGAGACGAAAATCCGCCGCGGTTCAAGAGCCGGAAACAAGCAAAAACAATTTGTTTCCGGGCGAATCCGGTAGGACTGGTGATACTTTGTTAAGCGAAGATTCCATGTCGGCCTTGTCGGGAAGCTTCGGCGAATCGGACATCCTGATCCGCAGATCGGATGCTTCGGTTTTGAGTGCAGCCGGTGTAACGAAGGACATCACGGTTCTTCGTTACCATATCGATGAGAACGGAAATGGTGTTATTACACAGGATGGGAGGCAGTCCGTTATCGAGCCGAAGGAATTTTCCGATCCGAATCGTCTCACCGGTTTTGATTTGGCGGCGGACAGTGCCGAGAGGACGGTGAACTCGGAAGTCGAAAGCAACTTGAATGCGAATGCCCGAAATCGCACGGACTCAAACAGCATTCCGAAAACATCGGATGCATTCGATGCCTTGTCTGTGGCAACCTTCGGTTTCGGTATCCTGCTGTTCTATGTGTATTTACGAAAGAGCAGATCCGGGCAATAGACATTTCAGGTTATATCTGCTATGATTATTATCTATTTTTGAATGGTTCCGAAATTGCATATAATGAAGAGAAATGATGAAGGAGGTTGCTATGCGTATCGTATTATCATTATTGGTGGACAATACCGCCGGAGTTCTCAGCCGTGTTTCCGGTTTGTTCTCACGGCGCGGTTATAACATTGATTCCCTTACGGTAGGCGAAACTGCCAATCCGAAGTTTTCAAGAATGACCGTGGTGTCGATGGGAGATGAGGAAACATTGTATCAGATTATCAATCAGCTCAGAAAACTGGAAGATGTAAGAGATATCAAGGCGCTCAGTGAAAGAGCCAGCGTTTTTCGTGAGTTGATTATGATTAAGGTTCGTGCCGATGCCGCCGAACGGCAGGCAATCTCCGCCGTGGCTTCCATGTTTCGGGCAAATATCGTCGATGTCGGCAAAGACTCTCTGACCATCATGCTGACCGGTGACAAAGAGAAGTTGGAAGCGATTATCCATCTTTTGGAAGACTACGAGATTTTGGAACTTGCAAGAACCGGTTTAACCGGACTCAGCCGCGGAAGTGACGACGTGCGGTTTTTATAATGCATTTGCTGATCGACCGTCGCAAAGCGCCGGGGATTTGCAATAAAAAACGATCGGCAAAACATGCCGGTCAATCAATCAAAGGAGCGTGTGATGAGTGATATTTTAAAAAGGATTTTGATTCGCCTGGCAATCTTTGGAGTGGTGTTTCTGGTTTTTTATCTACTGTCATACTTCGGAGTGATCCGGTAGTTGATCAGGGAATCCGAAAAATACAGTTAAAACGGGAGGGGTTCGATGTCTAAGATTTATTATCAAAATGATTGCAATATCAAGGCTTTGGAGAATAAGACCATTGCCATCATCGGTTACGGAAGTCAGGGGCATGCGCATGCGCTGAACTTAAAAGAAAGCGGATTGAATGTCATTGTCGGTCTGTACGAAGGAAGCAAATCGTGGGCCAAAGCGGAGAAACAGGGGTTGACGGTTTATACCGCGGCGGAGGCGGCAAAACGTGCGGATGTCATTATGATTTTGATCAATGATGAACATCAGGCGGAATTGTACAAAAAGGATATTGAGCCGAATCTGGAACCGGACAATATGCTGATGTTCGCACACGGATTCAATGTTCACTACGGTTGCATTCAGGTACCGGATTATGTCGATGTCACCATGATTGCGCCGAAGGGACCGGGACATACGGTTCGAAGCGAGTATTTGGCAGGCAAAGGTGTTCCTTGTCTGGTCGCTGTGGAGCAGAACGCATCCGGAAAGGCATTGGAAAAGGCGCTGGCATATGCCGCCGGAATCGGCGGAGCCAGAGCGGGAGTTCTTGAAACCAGTTTCAAAACGGAAACGGAAACCGATCTCTTCGGTGAGCAGGCGGTGCTTTGCGGAGGTGTGTGCGCTTTGATGCAGGCGGGATTTGAAACATTGGTGGAAGCGGGATATGACCCTGCCAATGCCTATTTCGAGTGCATTCACGAAATGAAACTGATTGTGGATCTGATCTATCAATCCGGTTTTGAAGGAATGAGGTATTCCATTTCCAACACGGCAGAGTACGGCGATTATATCACCGGTCCGAAGATCATCACCGAGGAAACCAGAAAATCGATGAAGAAGATTCTTGCCGATATTCAGGACGGTACCTTCGCAAAAGAGTTCCTGACCGAAATGAGCACTTCCGGACGTCAGGTGCATTTTAATGCAATGCGAAAACTGGCAAAAGAACATTCTTCCGAAAAAGTCGGTACTCAGATTCGTAAATTGTACAGTTGGAACAAGGAAGAAGATAAGCTGATCAATAACTGATCGGTTGCACATCAACGGATGGCCTGCACATGCCGGATCGGATGCAGGATATCGAAAAGGTTGAGCCATACGGTTAAGGCGGACAAACATGTCATACAAAGGACCTGTCTTCGGACGGGTCCTTCTTGATATTTCACGAAAAACCGGTTTGAATTTTTAAATATTTTTAAATAGTATCTATTGACATTTTTCAAATAGCATGGTACATTACAATGGATTCCGATAAAATTAATAAATTAAACATGTAGAATAAATTGAAATATTAAAATAATTTAAGGAAATCCGAATGAAATCGGCGCTGTTTGCTAAAAGATTATTTCGGTTTTACACGGTTATTTGAATTATATTTTAGGAATTCTATATGAATCATAAGGAATTTGTCGGAAAATGTATCGAATCTTATTATCAAGTAGAGTGAAGGAGAGGCGTAATGAACTTGTTGAAAAGAAGACTGGTCAGCGGTCTGCTTTTTGTGGCGATGGTTTTTTCGGATCTGTCGCCTTCTTTTCGTGTGTTCGCGAATAATAACTACGAAGATGTCATTGTCAGCGAAGATCAAGATGAGGAAGCGGGTGAAATCGAGCTGATCAACGACATTTCTTCGGCATGGTCGACGGAGCGGGATTTTGCGGGCATTCCGGATGCCGGTTTGGAAGCGACCTATGATTCTTTGACGAACGCGGTCGTGGCGACGCCGGCGGTGGCGTATCTGAAAGAGGAGATTACTTTCGAAGGATTGAACTCTGCGATCGTTACTCCGGGAAGTGTAGTGGATCTGACCGAAGGGGTGGATGTAAATACCGAGAACTTAAATGTGGACTTGAACATTGTTCCGGTGGAAGTCCGTGACGCGGACGGTAATTCCCTACCGATTCAATCGGAAAATGGAAATGCGACATTTACGGTGCCGATGGAAGCGGATAATAACAGCTCCTTTACGGTTGCCTATCTTGCCGTTGCGGACAGGGATCTGGTCGAGGTCATCAATCAAGTGGCGATTGATGAAAACCGGGTTTCCGATAAGGAAGAATTTACCAGTCGGGTGAATTCGGCGATCGAAGAGATACCGGAAAGTGTGACGATCTCTTCGGGAGAAGAGCTGATTTCGGATGAGGCGTTGGTGCCGGCCGTGCTGGAAGCGGCAAATGCCGTCAGTTCGCCGCTTGTTGCATCACCGAGTGAAACCAGAGCAACGGCATTTACGGCATTCCGTATGGCAAGATCTCTGCCGCTTGCAAGCGGTACCAGACAATTGATTACCTTACAGGCATTGCCGGGCGGAAATGTGACCTTCACACATTATACGAATGAAACGGCGACGAAATACAGCACACAGTCGCAAGTCGGATCCGTCGCCTTCAATGGTGGAAGCCTGCCGTCGCCGGTGAACAATGCGTACATTGAACTGATTGCACCGACGAAGCATTTGGCAAGGGATGCATCCGGAAAGGTGACCGGACTCAGCGTGACAACGGGTGAGTACATCGGGCGTGTGGAGCAGGAACTTCGCACCATCAACGGAGAAGAACATGTGGTTGTGAAAGCGTATTACAAGCAGCTGCTTTCTTCCACCGATGCGATCATTCCTTATACTGTTCGCTTCAAGAGCGATCGAAGTGTTCCGGAAGGATATCGTCTTCCGGTGGATGCCAATTTGAGAGTGGTCGGTGAGAATGACGTCTGGAAGAGCAGTTCTCAGATACAGTATGGCGTAAAATACGAGCCGCAGGATTTTTTCATCTATGCAAATGCAAACATTGTAGGCAGCTCCAAGGAGTACTCGAATGTCAGCACGGGGATTATCACGGGTGTATTCGCGGGTGAGCCGGATCCGACCCGGGAGTTTGTCAACCCGGCTACCGCAATCAATGCGCCGATGAAGTTTAAGCTGCAGACCGGTGAGGGCGGTTCTCCTTTTGCGAGTGCGGATAAATACAAACAAAGGCTGATCCAGACAGTGGAACTGTATATGGATATCCCGAAGTATAAGACCGGTGCCACCAGTTCGGACGGGGGTGCTACCAGGCTGGCGGTCTTTGAGGAAGCGGCAAATCCGGATTGGACGGTGGTTGCCAGAGATGCGCAGGGAAATCCGACCAAGGTCAAGATGGTGGTACACAACAACAGAACTCCGGAACAATCCGCCGCAACCGGTCTGGATGTCGGAGAAGTGTTGCGGTATAAAGCTTTGAATCTGAAATATCCGAATCTGATGGTGAATCACTTCAATAAAAATGCGGATTCCGCGCTTTCGGATTATATTATGATCAACGGCTCCATGGTGACCATTCCGATCAACCCGAGTCCGGAGGAGGTTCAGGCTGCAAACAATCAAAGAGCCGCTTTGGATGCGGATACGGCGAGCAATGCAAAATACGGAACGACCGCAGTGCAGTCGGTGCCGCTCGCACCTGCGGCAAGCACCAATGTGGATGATGATTTGCGCTACAATGTGTTCCGGGGCGAAATTTCATCCAACGGTATGTTTTCCAAAATCGCGGCAAATACGCCGAGTCAGAATTTTGTAATGTTTGATCCGGATGCGATGGGAGATACTTCCGTTTTCTACAATGTACAGATCAACAACGCGACCACGGCTCCGATTACGAATCTGTCCGTCAAAGACAGACTGGCCGATGACCGCATGTATTATAAATCGGCGATGTTTCGATTCTGGTCCGGAGACTGGTCAAAGATTTACAGAATTCATGCTCTGGATGCGGCGGGCAATCGAATCGGCGTGATTAAGGAATTTACGGATGCCGAGCTTGCCGCCTGGGAGCGTGGCGCCAATTTTAATGTCGTAAAAATCGACCCGGTTGCGGAAGCGGCGGTAAACGAAATGGTGCGCCAGGTCGACGAAGGTACGCTGGATCCGGCGAATACACAGCCTGTTCCGAAAAATACGGAAGGATTTGAAATCGAATGGAAGCCGGGATACCAGTTTCCGGTCGGAAATCAGTACACACTTCGTGTGGAACTGGGATTCCGCGACCCATATCATATGACCAACTTCGATGATCCGGGGTTTGATAAGATCATTGAAAATACAGCCGAATACCACGGAAATTATCGTTCGTTCGACGGTACGATAAAACCTTTCGTGATAACGGACGATGCGGATGCCACCATCGGAAGAAGACCGGAGTCGATTTCATTCCTGAAAACGGCGTTTCAGTCCCAAAGCACAATTCTCGGTCAGGCATATCGAGATGCCTATGGTGCAAACCTCGGAACGACCGTCGGAAAAGAAGCGGTATTTCGTATCGATTTGATTCTGGACGGAGTAAAACAAAGCCGATGGTTTCGAAATCCGAAGATCGTGGAAGTTCTTCCGGTCGGTCTTCGCTATCACAGTCACACATGGGGGGACGGATATAGCGGTGAGGCATTCGGCTACAATCCGTTTGATCAGGCGGGAACCGGAGTGGATCCGACCCGTGTGGAACTGATTGAGGATTATCAGGGCACGGGACGCCAGGCGGTGATTTTCCACTTTCCGGATTTTAAACCGGCAATGTTTGAAAATCCGCGTACCCGATACAATGGTGACTATCTGCGTTTGATGCTTCGGACCACCATTACCGATAATGCGCTGCCGGATCCGAGAAATTTAAGCGCATCGGACAAGATCGGAAATGTGAATACCAGCTTGAATCGCACATTCTTTACGGCGGACAATCTGTACAATGATCTGAATCCGGGTACCGTTCACCAAAGTTACGGAGGAAACGGCACGTTTCAAGACAATCGGGTTGCGGCGACGAGAGATACGGAGAATACCGGCGTGGCCGGATTGATTGCGGACGAGTTCGACGTGGACAATGACGGATCGACCAATGACTTCGTGCTGGGTTCCAGGGCGACGGTGACCATAACGAAAGAAAGAGCCGTGGAGGCGAACAAGGAGATTCGATCTTTGGTGACTCCGGGGTATGAGGGTTGGAGAAGAACCTTTGTGCGAACGGATTACAATGCCGAGTACGATTACCGACTTAATATCTTTAACACCAAGGAGAGCGCGGTGGACAAGATGCTGATCTATGACATTTTTCCGTATGTGGGAGATTCGGCATATGCGAACCATCCGACCAGACTCCGTGGTTCCGAATTCAGAGATCGGCTTCGGGGGGAAATTTCCAATCCGAATCCGGCAAAGTTTAAGATTTATTATTCCACGGTAAGCAATCCGCCGGTGGATTCCGCCGCTGCCGTGAGTTCGGCAACCATGGGATGGACACAAACGCTGCCGGCGGATCCGAGCACCGTGACCGCATTCAAGATCGAAATGCAGGCGGGACAGATGTTGAATGCGAATGAAACCGTGATGTTTGAAGTTCCGATGCTGGCGCCGGTGAAGCCGAACGGCGATCTCTATACCACGGAAAAAGGTGTGAATTACTTTACCATTTCCTATGACGGGGGTGTGGTATATCAGGCATCCAATTCGGTCAACAACTATGTATTGAATGCCATTCCGGTGGAAAAAATCTGGAGCGGCGGAACCTATCGCGGCGCCGTTACCGCCATATTGAAGCAGAACAACCGGGTGTATACGGATGCCAGATATCCGGACGGAAAAATTGTTTTGGATACCAATAATGCATGGAAGAGCGCATTTGTCGGAATTCCGTCCGCCGATGCGGATAACAATCCATATACCTATACGGTGGAGGAGGAAGGGGCCGGAACGGGTTCTCTTGCCGATTTCGATACCAGAGTGAGCGGCAGTGCAACAAAAACGGGCGGTGTGATTCCGGGCTTTAAGATTCACAATACCGCAAAGCAGAGCCTGGTGGCAAGAGTGGAATGGATTGACGGAGCGGACAATAATGGCGACGGCATTGCGGATGTGACCGGAAACAGAGATCAGGTCAGACCAGGTTCGGTTTCGGTTCGTCTGGAGCGCCGGGCGGTCGGAGAAACCAATTATACTCCGGTGCCGTTTGATGCGAACAATCCGTCGCACAACAGTGCACTGACCGTGATTTCCGATGACGGAAACGGCGTGTACACCCATCAGTATACCGGTCTTTCCACGGTCGATCCGCAGGGCAGACCGTATGAGTACCGCATCGTGGAAGTGGATGCGGCGACATTGAACAATTATCCGCCAACATTGTCCGACAATGCGCAAAATCGTGTGTCATCCACGGCTCCCGACGGAGCATTGCTGGTAACCAATGTATTGCAGAGATACCCGCTCAAGGTGAACAAGCTTTGGAATGACGGGGGCAATGTCAGCCTTCGTCCGCAGAGCATTGAGGTGAAGGTACAAAGAAAAGCGGGAACGGGTACGGCTTCGGACATCAGTATTCCGGGTGTGGCAACCCAAAAGACATTGACCAATATCGGCGGTGTTTGGGAGAATACGTTCACGGATCTGATCAAATATGATGCAAGCGGTACACCTTATGACTATTCCGTTGTGGAGATACAAAGCAGCGGACTGCGCAACTACACGACCGCCATCAGTCCTTCGACGGCACAGCTCGGTTCCAATGTGGAATTCACCCTGACCAATACTATGAACTCGTATGGTTTGAGTGTGGAGACCGAATGGGTGGATGCCAACAATACACAGGGAGTACGCCCGAACGACACAATGGTACGTCTGGTACGCGTGGATGCCTCGGGTGCGGAAACCCCGCTTACGGATTCCGCCAGAACCAAGGCGCAGATCAATCAGGTTCCGGGTGATCCGAACAAATGGGTGATTACATACACGAATTTGCCGAAGTATGATAACCTCGGTCAGCCGTATCAATACAAAGTGGTACAGGATCATGAGGCGGGACTTACAAACTACACTACGACCTATCCGGCTCAAAATCTGGAAGCCGTTGCAAATCCGGCGGATTCGGTTTTGAAGATCCGAAACGAACTGATTCTGATCAACAAGCCGGTACAAAAGGTTTGGGCGGGCGATACCGGAAACGAAACACTCAGGCCGGCAAATGTCAGCTTCAAATTGTATCGAAAAACAGCCACTACGGCGGAGACGGCAGTACAGGCAAACGGTGCGGATGTCGTGGTTACGGTGGATGATGCCGGCACATGGCGCGGTAATTTCACCAATCTGCTTCGATATAATGCAAACGGCGAAGAGTATATTTACAGCATTCAGGAGCAGAATGTGGGTGTGGGAAATCTGGCAAGCTACAAGCCGCCGGTTTACAGCATTGCGCAGGACGGTGCTCTGGTTGCAACCAATGCGCTTGCGAACTCCATCACGGCAAGAATCGACTGGTATGACGGTCTGGAAGATGCAAACAATGACGGTTTGGTGGAAACATCCACAAATGTCGACAATGTCAGACCGGCATCCGTGCAGGTGAAATTGCAGCGCAGACTGCAGGGTACGACAAGCTTTACCGATGTGCCGGCGGATCCGGCAAACCCGAGCCACAATACGGCAATCACGACCGTGAACCGTGATCCGGTAACCGGTTTGTATACGCATACCTATATCGGTATGCCGGATCGGGATCAAAACGGCGTACCATATGAATATCGCATTGTGGAATCGGATTCTGCCGGTTTGAGAAATTATCCGGACAGAACAACGACGAATCTGGATGACCGCTCATCCACGACTTCACAAGACGGAACTTTGGTGGTATCCAATTACATCCAAAGACATCCGCTTCGTGCGCAAAAGCTGTGGAACGATGCAAGCAATCCGGCACTTCGACCTTCAAGCATTTCCTTTAAGGTTCAAAGAAGTGTACTTCCGGCGGCACCGGCAGACTTCGCGGTGACCGGTGTCACAACGCAAAAGACATTGCCGAATCCGGACGGAACCTGGACGGCGGAATTTACAAATCTGGTTCGTTATGACGAACTTGGCAATGAATTTACCTACTCGGTTGTGGAAATGAACACACCGGGAATGGCAAACTACACTTCGCAATACTCCGCTCCGATGACACTCGGCGCAACCGGCGCATTGACCGTAACCAATACCCTGGCGCAAACCGGTCTGACGGTGATAACCGAGTGGGATGATCAAAGCAATGCCAACAGTGTACGGCCGACGGATGTGATCACACGTCTGGTTCGCAGTACGCCGGGCGGTGCGGAGGAAGCGGTTGCCGGATCGGAAAGAACACTTTCCGATGCCACACCTGGTACGGCACCGAATACCTGGACGGTGGTTTACAATAATCTTCCAAAGTATGCGCAAAACGGACAGGAATATGTATACCGGGTGATTCAGGACGACGAAGCGGGTCTTCGCAACTATGGGACAACCTATCCGAGTCCGAGCGGTTCTGCCGCATCCAATCCGGCGGATTCCGTACTTCGCATTAAAAACACTTTGACACTGATTACCAAGGCGGTGCAAAAGAGATGGCAGGACGATGACGATGTGATTCATCAGAGACCGGCTTCTCTCGAATTCAAATTGTATCGTCAGATCGGAAGCGCGGCGAGAGCGGTTGTTACCGATTCGCTCGGAAATGCGCTGACGGTTTCGGCAAATCCGACATCAAACGGAGGCTGGAGAGCGGACTTTGTCAATTTGCTCAAATACAATGCAAACGGAGAGGAGTTTGTATATTCCGTGGAGGAACTGGGAGTGGGTACGGGTGCCATGGCAAGATATAAGGCACCGGTTTACACCATTGCCGCGGACGGAACTTTGGAAGTGACCAATGCATTGAACATTCCGGTTATTCCGGCGAGAATCGACTGGGTGGACAATGCCGATGCATTCGGCGTCAGACCGGACAGCACGACGGTTCAGCTCATTCGAAGCATTCCGGGCGGACCGGATGAGAATGTCGGAACACCGGTCACGATTACGGCGGCGAACAACTGGAGCCATCGTTTCCGCAATACTCCGGAATTCGATCCGAACGGAAATCGCTACACCTACCGTATTGTAGAATTGGATCATCCGACTTTAAACAATTATCCGGCTACAAGAAGTGACGGCAGTGCCAATCGTGTATTCACACTGGAACCTGCCGGCCCGAACAATTACAACGAAGATACGCTAGTCATTACAAACATCATCGAGAGTATGGACATCGCCGCAAGAAAGGTATGGGTGGATGCGAGCAATACCTACGGTACCAGACCGAACAGTGTGGTC
>JBHAEV010000191.1:0-10244 GCA_041855735.1 Lachnospiraceae bacterium | reverse complement strand
CCAAAAGACCGCACGGATCTGCGTCACTTTGCGGTGCAAATCCGGTGTAGGAAACCCTTTCATCGGCATTTCCCTGAAACACAAGATTGAGAAAAAAATCTCACAGCCGGGAATCCATTTTTCGGATTCCCGGCTGTATTTTCGACAAATCAGCCGTTTATCAGGCCCGGATTTGCTTTTCTTCTCCTTTTTTCAGCGAAAGACGCAGCCGCAGTCCATTGTAGTGCAGATACAAACTCGCAGCCTGTCCTGCACGAATGCAAATCTCCTCTATTCTTCCCTCCGTCCAGCTAAAATCCAGAGTAAACCCGCCTCTCGCACGCATCCCTTTTACACTTCCCTCTGACCATGTGCCCGGCAGTGCAGGAAGAAGGTAGATATTTTCTCCCTCATTTTGCAAAAGCATTTCCAAAATCGCCGCTCCAAAGCCGAAATTACCGTCAATCTGGAAAGGCGGATGGGCACAAAACAGGTTCGGGTAGGTGCCGCCTCCGACACTGCACACATTTTCCTCTCTCGTCAGTCTGAGCTGTCTGTCCAATAGTTCCAAAGCTCGATTGCCGTCCAAGAGCCGTGCAAACAGACATGCCTTCCATGCAATACACCAGCCCGTACCCTCGTCCTTTCTTCGCTCCAAAGAACGGCGCACAGCCTCTCGTAAAACCGCCATATCCCGGGAAATCAAGGAGCCGGGATACAGCGCATACAAATGAGAAACATGGCGATGGTGAACATCCTGTTCTTCATAATCGTAAATCCACTCCTGCAGCTGACCGTATTTTCCGATTCGAAATGGCGGCAATTTTTGCAAAATCTCTGTTGTATCCACCAATTCTTCCTTGTTCAAAATACTGCAAATCTCCTTGTAGACCGAAAACAGTTCCCTTAAAATACCGATATCCATGGTGGAAGCGAAACTGAGCGCCGCGCTTTTTCTTTCGCCGTCCAAAAATTCGTTTTCCGGAGAGGTGGAAGGACAGGTTACCAAATATCCGTCCTTTTGTGTCAGATAGGCAGTGTAGAACCTTACCGCCTCCTCAATGACAGGATGTGCCCTTTTTTCCAAAAAAAACGTATCCCCTCCATACAGATAATGCTCCCAAAAGTGTCTGCACAGCCACCCTCCGCTCATCGGCCACAGGGCATACTTGGATGCGATACGATCCACCGCATTCCGGCCTACCGGCGTTGCATGTCCCCACAAATCAATATTGTGATGGGTAACAAAACCCGGCATCCCATACAGCTGCCGCGCACATTCCTTCCCCTTTTCCACAGCCCTCTCCACCAAATCAAACAATGGAGTATGGCATTCCGCCAGATTGGCGGCTTCCACAAACCAGTAGTTCATCTGCGTGTTGATATTAACCGTATAATTGGAACTCCACGGCGCTCGCATGCGCTCATTCCAGATCCCCTGTAAATTTGCGCATTCCGTCCCGGGTTTGGAGGAACAAATCATCAAATATCTGGCATAATGCAGCATGAGCGGGTAAATAACCTGTTCTCTTTCCTCCAGTACTCGTAGGGTATCCTCCTGTACATCCTTTCCCAGATGAAAATCGAAGCGCTGAAAATAGCTCTCATAAGATCGGATATGCCTTTCTTTCATCTGCTTATACATCTTTGACACCTCATTCCCATTCGAAAGCAGCGCACGGATTTTTGCGGAAACTGCTTCCCGCAAACAACCTTTATGTTTGAAATCCGTTACTCCTGTCAAAAAAAGATACAGCTCCCTTACCTCCACGGCGCAAAGTCTATCCTGTTTCTTAGCGATCCTTCCTCCCGGGCAGCTTGCCTCCACATGCAAACAGGCGGACAGCCCCTGATCCGGAGCATAGCGAATCGGCTCCTCCTCCGGCAGATAGTCCGGCGCCGCATAAATCGGTGCTTGCAGCAGCAATGTCAGGGCATTTTCTTTCTCCTCCGATTGACTGTGCCGCAACAGGCTGTCGATGGAAATCTCGGCACTGAAATTTCCATCCTCTACCCACAGTCGAAGTGCCAACACATCATCGCACAAAGAAATAAAGACTTCTTTATGGTATCGCTTCCCGGATTCCTCCCAACTGTCCTCATACAATGCCTGATGCAAGTGCAATTGTCTTCGGTAATCGGTTTCATTTTCCCCGGATTGCAAAGTAATATACAGATTTCCCGCCGGCAGATAACACTCCGTCCAGTCGCCGAAAATATGCTCTCTTGCATAGTCCTCCGCCTTTTGGTGCTCCCCTGCGAAAATATACTCTTGCAACTTCTGCATATCCGCCTTCTTCGGATTTGCCTTGTTGCGCTTTCCGTCCCCGGACCACAATGTGTCCAGATTCAGAGCAAGTCTTTCTTTCCTTGTGTCACCAAAAACCATGGCTCCCAGACTGCCGCTTCCAAGGGGAAGCGCCTCATACCAGCTTTTGGCAGGTCGGCAATAATGTAAACTCCATTTGCTCACCTTGCTCTCCTTTTCATCCACTTTCCATTCGTGAAATCCGGTATGGAAACCGGAGCCCCGCCCTTGGAAATGGATTCCTCCGCCAATGCGGTAATACTCATCCATGCCGCCATATCATACACATCGATGCTTGCCTGTTCTTTGTTCTTCACGCAATCCACAAAGTCGGAAAAAACGAGGTAATCCATTCCGTCATGTCCTTTTTTCACTCCCTCGCTTAAATATTTTTTCCAAAGCGGATGCTCATATTCCTCCCGAAAGGATTCAACATTTCCCCAATGCCCGGACCAGTCAAAATGATCCTTGCTATGCGTATGACCGTCTATAAAAATGGAACGATTGTCCTCCGTATACATCCCCTTGGTTCCCTGCACCGTAAATCCCCGTGAGTAATATCTCGGCAATGTTGTATCCAAAGTTATCACGATGGTTTCTCCGTTGGCACATTTGATGATGCTGGTTACCACATCTCCCTGTTGAAATTCCGTATTGCTCAAAACCTCATCATCCGCCTTATTCTCTCGAATATACGCTTTCAATCCCGATGCGCGACTCGAAACGGAGTTGATGGTCAACATGCGATTTCCTCTGTTAATATCCAATATTCTGGCAATCGGCCCGATTTCATGTGTCGGATAATTCTCTGTATTACGATGTATATAATTATCCAAACGATAATGCCGATTCTCTCTTCCGAAAGCGATTTCTTCCCGTAAGTCATGCTTATATCCGCCCTCGCAATGAACGATATCTCCCAAAACCCCCAGTTTCGCCATATGATAGACCATCATCTCATCCCTTCCGTACACACAGTTTTCCAGAAGCATCACCGGAACGCCCGTCCTTTCATAGGCCTCCACAATTTTCCAGCATTCCCGCAAAGAATATGCGCCTCCTACCTCACAGCCCACATATTTTCCGCATTCCATTGCCTCGATGCACAAATCGATGTGATTCTCCCATGAGGTGCACAAAATAACGCCTTCCACCTCCGGCATAGCCAAAACATCCTTATAATTCAGGGTTTCAAGCGGACGTTTCCCGCTGACTGTTTCAATCAGATCCGCTGCTGCCCGCACCCTGTCCTCATACACATCACAAACTGCACAAAATTCTGTTTCCGGGTGCTCCAGATAGGCCGTATCCAACAAACCGTATCCCCTTGCACCCAATCCAATCATTGCCAACTTGATCTTGCCGCTCATCATCCATTTCCTTTCTTTTTCTAACCCTTAATCCCCTGACTTGCAATTCCCTCGATAAACTGCTTTTGGAATACAATGAAAGCCAGCAAAAGGGGTAAAACCGCCATCACGGCGCCCGACATCATAATCGGATAATCCGTGGAATACTGGCCTTTCAACAATGATAAACCTGCGGATAAGGTCATCTTTTCCGCAGAAGTATTCACAATCAATGGCCACATCAAATCATTCCACGCAAAGCGCAGTGTCAATATTCCGAGTGCCACCAGACCGGAGCTGACCAAAGGCAGCATGATCTTGGTGAATATCATAAATCTGCTGCAGCCGTCAATCCGTGCCGCTTCCTCCAACTCCCTGGGCAGGGATTTGAAAAACTGTCGAAGCAAAAATGTACCGAAAATACTGAAAAGATTCGGCAAAAACAGTGCCGGAATGCTGTTTAACAATCCCAGGTGCTGAATAATCTGATACTGTGGCAAAATGAAAAAGGAAGAGGGAATCATCAGAACGGACAACAGCAGTCCGAAAATGATATCCCTGCCCGGAAATTCAATTCTCGCAAATGCGTACGCCGCCATGGAACAGAACAAAAGCTGCACCGTTACGACAACAGCCGCGTTAATGACCGTATTGGCATACATTCTCGCAAAAGGTATTTTCTCGAAAAGGCTGATGTAATTGGAAATCCGAATTTGCGACGGAAAAAACTGAAGCGGTATCCGTATGGATTCCGACTGGGTTTTAAAGGAAGTCAAAACCATCCACAAAAACGGAAATACGGTTCCCAGCACGCCCACAAGCAGTACCATGTAAATCAAAATATACCTGAACTTTATTTTTTTACTGTCTTTTTTACCGGATTTAATCATAGTTCACCCACTTTTTCTGCAATTTCATCTGTCCTGCCGTAACCAGCATGATGATAAAGAACAAAAATACGGCAATCGCCGAAGCATATCCCTTCTTGGAAAATTCAAAGGCATTCTTGTAAAAATACACCACCATACTCTGTGTCGCTTCCATCGCAAGTCCTTCCTTATTGACCATCATATAAATGATATCAAATGTCTGAAAGGTCCCGATTAAAGTGGTAATCAGCACAAAGAATAAGCTCGGTGTCACCAGCGGCAGGGTAATATTGAAAAACTGTGTAATGCCGCTTGCACCGTCAATTTGCGCCGCTTCATAATAGGTTTTGGAGATGCCCTGGATCCCCGCCAAAAGGATGATCATATTGTAGCCCACATTGATCCATATCCCCACCACACAAATGGCAAAAATAGCCAGCCTGGGATTGGTAATAAACTGCACGGACTGAAATCCCATGGCATTCAGGAAAAAATTGATCACGCCGTAATCCGCATTAAACATCCAGCGCCATATGATGGCTACGGCAGCCCCCATGGTAATGGCGGGCAAAAAGTATACGGTTCTGAAAAAAGTTTTTCCCTTGATACCCGCATTCAGCAGACATGCAAGAACCAGTGAAATCATCAGAGTTCCCGGAACGATGATCACAACGTAAATCAAAGTATTGTTTAAGGTTTTCCACACCACCGGATCCTGTACCATATTCACATAGTTGGCAAAGCCCACGAAGTGACGTTGATTAAAGGCTCCCACATCATAAAAACTGTCTATAAAAACTTTTACAATCGGGTATATATAAAAAACACCCAAACCCAGAACCAATGGCAGTATCATCAAATATGCCGTGATGTAATCCGCACGTCTTGCGGGATTCCTGCTTTTCTTCATTGTCCCACCCCTTTCGTAAGATTTCCTTTCAGTAAAGAAGCGTCTGTAAACAGACGCCTCTTTCGCATGTTTTATTGTTCGTTCTTTAATACTTCGTTCATTTTCACTGCAAGCTCATCGCAGGCCGCCTTTGTATCGGATTCCAAACTGAATACTTTCTTTAACAGGTCTGTCTGATACTGTCCCCATTCCGGCGCATTCTGTGATACCGGATACGGATACGAATACTGCTCCGCCGATTCAATAAAGACATTCAGGTCATATTCCTTATGCGCGTTTACCCACTGCGTAGCGGTTCCCTTGTATGCCGGAATAGCGGCACCGGTTTCCGCGGAAAGCTGATTCGCCTTCTCGCTTGCCAAAAACTCCACCCATTTCCAGGCTGCTTCCGGATTCTTTGTGCTCTTGGCGATACAGTTTCCAAGACCGTGAATAACCGTCGCTTTTTTTCCGTTCACGGACGGAAGTGCAACTACGCCGACCTTGTCTTTTAAATCGGAATCTATGATTTGATTCACAAACCATGAGCCGTTCCAATGCATGGCAATTCTTCCGGAAAGGAACTGTACATAATCCTCCGTTTCCTCCAATGATGCCTGGCTCGGACTTACTCCTGCCATCTGCAAATCTGCCCAGCACTGCACGCCCGCCTGTGTCTCCGCCTTGTCATAACCGGAACTCTTCTTGTCATCGGATACCACATAACCGCCATGCGCAAATATGGTGTTGTAAAATCCTGTCTGATCACGAAATGCTGCCGTTATTCCATACACGCTGCCGTCCGTCTTGGTCAATTGCTCCGCCATAGCCGCCATATCTTCCCATGTCCAGTCATTGGTCGGATATGGTACCCCTGCCGCATCAAAAATTTCCTTGTTGTACCAAACGCCGATGGTGTCAAAATCCTTCGGTATCGCATACTGCTTTCCGTCGACATTATACAATTTTACCAGCGCCTCCGGGTAGTTTGCAATATTGATGTCGGAATTCTTCAGCAAATCATCGATCGGCAGCAGTACACCGCCTCTTGCGTACTTGGTAATATTCGGACCGTTGAGCCAGAACACATCGGCTGAGCTTCCTCCCGTTGCCCCCGCTTCCAGCTTCGTCCAATACTCATCCCAACTGCTCTGCTCCAGTTTGACGGTAACATCCGGATAGGTTTTGTTAAATTCTTCAATGCACTTTTGCAGCCAAGGTTCCTGTTTCTTATCCCAGAAAGCATACCTTACCTCTCCCTTAATGCTTGCCTCTTTGTTCTCTGCCGTCGTTTCCCCTGCCCCTTGACTTTGCGCCGGCTGGCTTGCCGATTGGCTTGAACATGCTCCCAAAACAGAAGCCAGTACAATACTGCCCAATGCTAAAGCGAATCTTTTTTTCATACGATACTCTCCTTTCATGTCCCTGACATTTTCTGTACTGAAGTATATCGTATTTTATTCAACTGTACCACGTATTATATTGCTTATAACTTGGATTATATCCACTTCATTTCAAAATCTTGCAAAATATTGCACTTTTCTTGTATTATATTGCCTTACGGCAACCGCTCCTCCTGCATATAGCGCAAAAACTCCTCCGCCGTCAGATCTCCCCGCAAATAATTTTGCACATGAGCGGAGAACACAGCATAGCTTAACCCCTTCCATTCTTTTTCCGGCGCATACACTGTTTTTTGTACTTCTTTCAGTTTCTGCTTGTATTCCTCACCCAGCAACAAGTCTTCCCGTTCGTAAACAAGTGGATTGGAGGGAATAAATCCCATGGATGCCAGTTCGCTCTGCACCTTCTCCCCCAACATATAACGAATAAATAAAAGACTGGCTTCTTTTTGCTCCTGCGTGGCAAAGGCACTGACCATAAATCCTGACAAAGCTGTATACATGGGCAATTTTCCCTCTTCATCGTCAAAAAAAGCAAACTCCGCATCCAGACTTTTGGCAAACAAAGTTCCTTCCCACACCTCGCCGATATACATGGCGCTGTGCCCTACATTAAAGCTCAACAAACTGTCTTTTTTTTTGTATTCTCTGGTACTTCTTTTCAGAGAAGCCAACTCTTTCAGTCCCTCAAGCCCTTCCATAAAGTGTTTCTCGTTATCTCCCAGAGGATAGGCGGGATTGTCTTCGGAAACTTTGCTTCCCATCAGGCACTGCATAAGATTCGCCGCCTCCTCCGTATCCAAAACAAAGGGTTGGGTTTTGTATTTATTGTCCTCCGCCCAAATATTGATTTTTTCACATGCGGATAAAAATTCCGCCCGATTTCCCGGTGCCTTAAGAATGCCTGCATTGGCAAAAATTTTTTTATTGTACCAATATCCTCGAACGCTTAATGTATCCGTTACAGTATACAGTCCATTCCCTTCCTTCCAGTCCCGAAGAATTTTCGGAGAAAGGTCGGCGTAAAATTCGGCATCCGCCTGGATATAGGGCAGCAAATCCAATAAATAACCCTGATCCAGCATAAAATGATAAAAGCGATCCGAGGTATAACCGCCGGTATAAATAATATTCGGCGTTTTCCCAACCGCCAACATATCCTTGGTCTTGGCTTCCACACGGTCAAAGCTGGGAACCGACACAAGGTGCAGGGAAATATCCGGATACTGCAGCTCAAATCCCTTATAAATCTCTCGCATTTTGCGATCCCTTTCGCTGTTGCTGCCATAGCCGTGCAGCAGCACAATACTGTTCCTCTCCGTGCCGCTCTCACTTACACATGCCGAAAGCAGGCAGGTCAGCAGCAATGCCACACATAGAAACCCGCGTATTCCGAATCCCTTCATTCCGATTCACCCCTGCTTGTTTTTTCATATTCTTTCGGAGAAAGCCCCATGTATTTTTTAAATACCTTGGAAAAATATGCCGTATCCTCCAGTCCCACCAGCGCGGCCACCTCGTATATCTTTTTGTTTCCTTCGTCAATATGGAGCTTTGCCTGCTCAATGCGATAACGATTCACATAGTCAAACAGATTCTCTCCGGTCTTTTTCTTAAAGATGCGGCTGAGATACGAACGATTGGTATACACCGCTTTGGCAATGTCCTCCAAACTGATATTTTCCATGTAATGCTCCTTAATATATGTCTTCGTATTGGAGATGATCTTTGCCTCTTCCACCGGCACCTCTCTCACTTTCTTCTTTTCCAAATCCGGACGAAGTTCTTCCAGAACCTTTGGTAAATCCTCCAAAAGACTGCTTTTCAAAACATAATTCTTCACCCGATATTCAATCGCCTGCTTGGCATAGGAAAAATCCGAATACGCCGTCAAAAATACCAATGCCACATCATCCCGCCTCTCCCGCAGCTTTGCCGCCAGTTCAAGTCCCGTCATCACCGGCATTTGAATATCGGTGAAAATCAGGTCGAAGTGTTCGTTGCGCAGGATGTCGATCGATTTTTGTGCATCTTCGCATCGGGTAACTTCGGCGCCATCGCGCTCCAGCAGCTTAGAGTACACGTTGAGCAACGCCACATCGTCATCGACCCACAGGATTTTTTTTGCTGCCGGATGCCTTGCGTCATTCGGCGGGAGCGCCATCGATGGCTCGTCGGATGGTTCTTCCGCCTTTTGCATCGGGATTGATATGCGAAATTCAGTCCCTTGTCCTACCACGGAAGTGAAGTCGATTTTGCCGCCAAGTAACTCAACCAACCGTTTGGCAATGGGTAGTCCCAGCCCAAATCCCTCCACACTCCGTTTGGCATCTACGTGGCCGGCGCGCTCAAACTCGTCGAATATCCTTTTGCTATCCTCGGAGCTGATGCCGATGCCGGTGTCTTTTACCGTTACCCACAGGTTGTGCGCAGGGTCAACTGAGGCGCCCACCGTAATCCCGCCGGCGGAGGTAAACTTGATGGCATTGTTTATCAAATTATTCAGTACTTGCCGGAGAATAAAAGGATCGCTTCGGTAGGTCAAATCGGGGCTGATGTTCAGCTCCGATTTCAAAAACAGCCGTTTCTTGTCGGTTGCGGGGATAAAGCTCCGGCACACATCGTCCAGCAGGGTGTGTGGGGCGAAAGAAACGATATTCAACTCCGATTTCCCTTGCTCCAACCGGTGGAAATCCATCAGTTTGTTGGACAAGTCCAGGATTTGTTCGGACGATGCACGCATGGTGTTGAGCCGTTCCCGGTCTTCGGGAGTCATGCTGTCGCGCGACATCAGTTCTATGTAGCCTATGATGGAACTCAGCGGCGCTTTTATGTCGTGCGAAATCATCAGCAGCAGCTTTTCGCGGCTTTTGAGCAATCGCCGTGCAACCTGGTTACTCTTTTCCAAATCGTTCCGAAAACGCTGATTTTTATTGACAAGCAGCACCGTGAGGGTCAGAAAAAGGATGAAAACGAAAAGTGATGCCACACCGATATTGGAAACGATGCGCGATGAACGTTGCAGTACGCCCTCTTTTTCGCGCAGCAAGCGGTTGGCTATGTGTTGTTCGTCTTCCTCTATTTGCCGCAAAATGTTGTTTATTTGTCCGGTAAGTTTTTCGTCGAAATAGAACATGGCACTCTGCCGTGCCGACAGTTTGACCACATAGGCGGCTTTGCGCTTGTCGCTTCTGGCGTTCACCGTGTTGATGTAGTGTACGAGCGTGTCGGTAAGCAATTCGGCCGGCGTGTATGAGAGTGTATCTTTCACCGAAACGCCTTCGGTATTCAGTACTTTGGTGGAATCGCCATCGCTGACAAAAACAGCCCGAAGGCGAGCCATAAAGCCCCGTTTTTCTTTCACGTAGTAGGTGGTGTCTTTCTTCTCAACCATCCGGCTACTGATAAGCTGCCCCAAATCGGTAACATCTTTTTTGGACAACACTT
>JBHAEV010000190.1:0-4372 GCA_041855735.1 Lachnospiraceae bacterium | reverse complement strand
ATTCATCATCAATTAAGTAGACCATATGCCCCCAGGTATGACCCGGGCATAAAATACACTCGATTTTGATTCCATCAATATTGAAAATCTGCCCGTCAGAAAGAAGCACCTTCCGATTGTCGGTCACTACTATTGGCAGCTTGTAGAGTCCGAAAATAACCTTGCGGCGCAACTCTCCGGTCAAATAGCGGTTTTCGATTTCTCCTATATAAAGTGTAGCATCGACAAACAGATGGTCACTGTCCCTCTCCACTGCGCCGATATGGTCGGTATCCTGATGGGTGATAAGAATATGCTTAATCCCAGCCGGATCAATATCCAGCCATCCCATCTTTTCGCGCAGACGATCATAGTTGTATCCGGCGTCAATCATGATCGTCGTTCCATTTTTTATGTAGAAGAATATATTGGCGACCCACTCGCGAATGCAAGCTGCACGCTCATCGATCCGCCCGGTGTTCAGCGGCTTAAAAATCTCTTTGCCCCGATATCCGAGGCTCATGACTTTTTTCTGGAAGTTTGATGCTTTCTTTGACACAATCCTTCTCCTTATTCCCGTAGTAATTTGACCCACATACGTTGCCTGTGTGCATAAAACGCTTTTGCCCACAGCCAGATAAAGATCGTTTTCCATCCCGCCCTGATTTCCACTCTATCAGTATATTCCGTGCGACTGTCATCCAGATTTATCAGCTTTATCTCATGGTTCCATACGGGAACATGCTCGTTTTTCTCCCGACTGCTGACGCCGTTCGGATCAAACCGAACGACATGGATCGTATGAGTGCAGAAGGGGATAGCGCCAAAGAGGCGGATACGATAGACCGATGTACTCCCTGCAGTCCACTCTTGAACAGACTCACCTATCGGTTCAAAGGTGGTAAATGGCTTTGCGATATATTGAAGGGTTTCCGGCTGCTGCAGCTTTTGAAAAACAACAGCGCGTGACGCCGGTAAAATGGTGGTTCTCTTTACGATCATGTTTGCTCCTCATTTTCTCCCAACAAGCAGAGCCGAGCCTGCAAGTCCAAGCCATACGGCCTCTTTATGCCCCATAAACATTCCATCCGTAGTATCGACCAAACGCACATCCTCATAGCCTTCTGTCCTCAATATTTGGATAAATGTATCCATGTCTCCGTAGCGCGGCTTGCTCATCAGATCATGAATGGCGAAGACGCCGCCCTTTTTCAGCACACGCAGCGTTTCCAGTAGAAGCTTTTGCTTATCCTGTCCTGTGATATTGTGATACACATAATTGCTTGTCACCGCATCGAAGCTCTCATCCGGGAACGGAAGCTTCACCGCATTGCCCTCCTCAAACCGCACGTTGGATACGCCTTCCGCTTTTGCATTGTCCTCACAACGTTCCTTAGTAAACACGGTTTTATATGCGCCGCTCCAGATATCGCAGCCTATCATGCTCGCTTTCGGATTCCTCTTTGCGCAGGCGATGGCCAGTGCACCACTTCCACAGCCGACATCCAGACCGATGCCGCCGTCAGGGATCTTTACATGTTCAGCCGTTCCCTCTACGATGGTTTTGGCAAGCTTTCTTTTACCCTTATAATCAAAAGTCCTGTACAGTACCGCCATCCACACGGCAAAGAACAACAGTACAAGCGTTCCAACGCCGAGAACAACAGCACAAATGAGCCGCGCTGTTCCATGCAGGAGCAGCCCCGTTGCACCGAACAGCAGGAACAGGATAAAGGTCAGGATGGTTCCGGCAACCAGACCTTTCAACAAACTTTCCGGCACCCAGTTTTTGTAATCAGGTTTCATTTTATTTATACCCCTTCCCTGTGTGAATACCGACTGCAAGTATCCCATCGGCTCTTCACCGATATTTATTTTGAAATCACAGAAATTGTCATCCTCAAAGCATGTGTGTTCACGGAAAAGCGTTACACCAAGAACACCGAACATGACATAGTCCAGATTGCAGAAATACGGCATATATGCTTCATATCCGTATTGCTTTGCAAAATCGGCCAGAGGGCAGACCAGACTGTGATAACTGAAATCATATCACTCTTCCGGCGGGATCTGTGTTTTGATAATCATGAGACATCCCGTTTCTTCCAGATCGACACTGTATTTTTAAGCACTTCATCCATGGCAACAAAGCTGCATGCACCCATCAGGTTGCATGTACCGCTGACACGCTTTCCGCCGATATAGGGAAACCTTTCCAGAAGTTCACGTCTCTTTTCAGCTCATCCTTGTTCTCGACATAATATGTATGAACGGTTTTATATCTCTCCCTTTTCTCACTTTCTCGCAATAACTGTTATCCACGGCTTTGATCTGTGATGCTCACTGGTAACTTCAGAAAATCCGACAGTCCGCAATGCCGCTTCCAGCTCCTTTGCGGTATAGGTTTTCATACCGTCGATGATCTTTTCGAATTTTTGACTTGCAGCATCCATCCCGTCCGATTCATTGGAAATCAGAAAACATCCGCCTGGCTTCAGCACTCTGTAAACCTCGGAAAAGCATTTTTCAAGCCCCGGCCAGAAATAAACCGTCTCGAATGCCGTAGCGAGGTCAAACAATTCATCGGAAAGGGGAAGTGCCGACACATCGCCCTGCAGAACTGTACAGCGCTCCGACACGATCATCGCTTTGTTGTATTCCTTCGCCTTTTCTACGGATAGAGAAGAATAGTCCACTGCAGTCACATTTGCCAGTGGATATCTTATGAGTAGTTCTCCGGCATTTCTGCCTGCACCGCAACCCAGTTCAATAATGTTCTCTGGAATGATCTGCCGCAGGTGCGACATACCCCAGTCCGCCATCCTTGCATGACCTGCATTCATGGCCCATAGCATGATCCTGCCGAGCCTGCCCTCAGGTTTTCGTGTTTGATTGAAAAATTTTCTGAAAACGCTCATCTTAAGCACCTCTCAAAAGTTCCGACATTTTACCGTTACATCAATGTCTTTATAAAATCACCCATCGCATTTAGCGCCTGCTGAACAAGCCTTTCTTTTGATACGGAGAGGATTCTATCCCAAGACAGGTATAGCCCGTCGCATCGATGGCAGCTTTCAGAAGTTCTTCGTCTACACACTCTTCCGTCAGAAAGCTTGCTTCACTTTTTTCCTTGGAGGCCGCGACCTTCTTTGCGGAAGGAACCGCTTTGCGGATCGCATCGCGGATATGCGCCTCGCACATCCCGCACATCATGCCTTCAATGTTCATCGTTGTTTTTATCATTGCCTGTTCTTCTCTTTTATCTGATTGTATTTCTCTATCTATGTATTTCCACGGCACGCAGCGATTCACGCGCTTACAGTAATCCTCATACTCTTTCCCATACAGATTCTTCAGCCATTTCTCCTCCGTGTTTTTCAGCACAGCCGTCATAATGCCCCAGTTGATAAGCGGTGTGGCCAGCAGCCATGCGTTGTGGTACATTAGGCTTATACCTGTGAGCAGCATCCACCAGCCGCTGTACATGGGATTTCTAACCCACGCATAGATGCCGTCCGTTTTCAATCTGTTTTCGCTTATATTCTCATCCATGTCGGAACGAAACGCTCCGACAGCCCAAATAAAAATCCCTAAAGCAATCAGTACTCCGCCGGTGATCCGAAAGAGCAAAAGCCAGGGCGATACCAAAACACCGGTCTTGAAAATATAGCAAAAGAGAACAATCTTAATAGCGCTCACCATAGCCATTGTAAGCACGAGACGCGGACCGATTCCGTATAGTGGAAGCTTCTGACTGTCCTTTACAAAATTTTTCATACCGTTTTCCTCAAAACAAGGCGTTTTTCTCCTGACATCATCATAGACCAGGCAAAATTATGGTCGGATTTTCTCTGTATCTATACTCATTTATATGCATAACGCTCCTCCTTCGGTTAGACTCTATTAACTTTTAGTTCTTAAAAAATGCCGGTATCCCCGCACTGTTCAGAATTCAATCAATCGTTTCATTTCACGTATAATCAACAATATCTCCGAAATTACAGCCCAGAACCTGACATACTCTTTCGAGAATCTATAAATGGGCAGGTTCATCCCGACACATCTTTGTCATGGTGTTCGATGCAATTTCTGCCGCCTTTCTCAGATTTGCCTTACTCAGCCCTCTGTCCACTAACATTTTCCATAACTTATTGTACGTAGCAGCCACATCGCACCTCTTTTCTTCTGATTAGTTTATACTAACAGCTTATCACAACACTTCTCAAACTTCAAGATTCTTTCGCAATTTTTAAGATTTTCGTGTTTCTTATTTTTCTCCATATCTATGCTATTGAAACCAAGGTTTTTGGTTCGCAGATAGCAGATAGAGCTATTGATAAGTCTCTGTCCATACTCATCAGAATACAGATTCTAATATTCTAATACTGAATAT
>JBHAEV010000189.1:0-9077 GCA_041855735.1 Lachnospiraceae bacterium | reverse complement strand
TGTAATTTATTGGATACGGCAAAGTGCCGAAGGGAAGGGTGTTATGGATGGTTCGGTAGAAACATTGATTGTCGCTTTTATTGTCGTCAGTGTCAGCAGTATTTTTGCATTGATTTTAATGTTTGTGGTGAAAGAACCAAGGGCAAAAACCATGATTTTTTATGCTTTGGCAATATGGGGAATGCTTCTTGCGCGGCAGCATGTGCTTACGCTGGAAACGAAGGAGATTGTAAAGCAGTTTGGCGCATGGGGATTTGGCGGATTGTCAGTCGCAGCCATGCTCGTGGACATGTTTGCCCAGGGAAAGAGTCGATTTTGGGTTTCGAGACTGTTGGTGCTTTTTTCCGTGATATTCGGGATACTCGGAGCATTTTCGTTTGAAATTGTGATTTTGTAGAAGGAGGATGTCGGGTACGGGTGTTTGCATATTTTTGCAGAGTGTGCTATGATCCCGTCTTTGACAGTGTTTTAAAAGAAAAAGTCTCGCAGACCGCTTATTTAGCGGATTGTGAGACTTTTAAAGGTTTTACGATTGCACGTTACATCACCTATTTCTTGGTCCGTGAGCAAATATTTTTCATTTTAGCTATCGGCACGATCTGTTTTGACGTACAAAATCCAAATGCTTCGTGAAGATCGTCGGTCAGTGGTATTGCCTAGCCGATGCCTCCGAGCGCAACGCCCGCAATGAGTGCAACGATGCACAAAACGGTGTAAACATATTTGGAGAGCGGGAGAATCCATGCAGGTACACTTCCCTTTGCTCCCGTTTTGAGTTCATTCAAAACGAATTCATCACCACAGAACCAGAAGAACATTACCGCCGCAAGGAATGCACCGAGCGGGCAGATGTAATTGCTGACGATGTCCATCCACGGACCGACCACACCTTGAATGGCAAGTGCCACCACGCCGCCGACCACGCCGACACAGACAACGGCAATCACTCTCTTCATGCCGAGTTTTTCCTGCAGGGTCGCAATCGGCGCCTCATACAGATTTACCAGAGAGCTGACACCGGCAAACAATACGCAGGTGTAGAATACGATGCCCACAATCAGTCCGCCCGGCATGCTGTTGAAGATATTGACAAGGTAGATGAACATCAGTCCCGGGCCGCCTTCGCTCGGACTGACACCGCCCGCCGCCATGGCAGGAAGGATTACAAATGCGGCAAGAAGGGCAGCCAGAGTGTCAAAGATGGCGACAACTCTCGCGGAAGATACCACATCTTCGGATTTGGACAGATATGAGCCGTAAATCACGGTTCCGTTTCCGGCGACGGAAAGGGAGAAAAATGCCTGTCCGAATGCGAAAATCCAAAGCAGAGGATTGGCGAGTTTGGTGACATCCAGTGTAAAGATGTATTTATATCCGTCTCCCGCGCCCGGCAAGGTCGCGATATAGATGCCGAGTCCGACAAACAGGAAGAACAAAATCGGCATCATGAATTTATTGGCTTTTTCAATACCGCCGGCAATGCCGAATGCCATAATGGCAAAATTCACCAGAAGTCCGATCACCAGCCATACATTGTTCCCCCATGCGCTGGCGGTGGAACCGAACAAGCCGCCGATGGCATCCATATTGTTGCCCAGACCGTAAATGCCGCCGGTAATCGCCAGAAAGAAATATTTGATAATCCAACCGACCACGCAGGAATAACCGATGGCAAGCGCCATGGAACCGAGAACCGGAATCAGTCCGATGCCTTCTCCGATTTTTTTGTCACCGAATTTCATTTTGGTTGCCATGCCGAATGCCCCCATCGGTCCGGCACCGGCACTGCGGCCGAATGCCATTTCACCGATTACACCGCTTTGGCTGATTAAAAATACACAGATAAAATAAGGGATTAAAAAGTCCATGCCGCCCCATATGGATACCATGATCGGAAATCTCCAAAGATTTCCCATGCCCACGGCAGAACCGATACATGCCATAATAAAACCGACTCTTGAATTGAACCCGTCACGCTTTTGTTGTTGTCCGCCCATATAATCCTCCGATTGTGTCATTTATCACTGATCGCAAAGCTCATCTTCACTCGGGTCATACGGTTCCAGCCATGCATGGAAATGACGCATCGGCAAGGTGTGACCGAAGGTGATTTTGAGATTCGGAATGGTATCTCTGTCTTTATGAAGCTGTGCCGCCGCTGCAATGACATAGTCCATGTGCTGCTTGCTGTACTGGCTTCGATTGATGGCAAGCCTTACCACATTGCATACTTCGGCTTGTTGTTCCGGTGTTTTTAAATCATATTCCATGGAGAAGTCGCCCAGCTCGGAACAGCGAATGCCGTATCGATGAATCATCTCCAGCGACAGAGCCTGTCCGGCAAAGGATTCATGACCTCTCTTGTAGTTGAAAAACCGGTCCACATCGATGTAAACGCCGTGTCCGCCGGCAGGAAGCACGACTGGCACGCCCGCCTTGTGAAGTCCCTGCGCCAGGTATTCGCACTGGCGTACTCTCTCATCCTGATATTCGAATCTCTGCTCCTCATACATGCCGACACAGAGCGCCATGATATCATGTCCGGACAGACCGCCGTAGGAATCGTTTCCGTATGCGGAAATCTGACGCACCTTGAGCAGATGTCCGATATCGGTTTTCACGCTGCCGTCCTCATTGAAATCGGAGAATTTTTGCCAGAACAGACCCTTATCCCGGAAAGCGAGCAGACCGCCGATATTGGCATGACCGTTTTTCTTCAGGGATGCGGAAACCACATCAAAGTAAGAGAACATCTCTTTGGCGATTTCGGCAATGGATTTGTCTTCATATCCCGGCTCGTTCATCTTGATGAAATAGCAGTTTTCCGCCCATCTTGCGCCGTCCATAACATACGGAATCTCGTATTTGTGAGCCAGCTCGGAAACCTGACGAATGTTTTCCATGGAAACCGGCTGTCCGCAAACGGAGTTATTGGTTACGGTGGAGTAGATCAGAGGCACATTCTCCACACCCACCGCCTCAATGAGCTGTTTCAGCTTGTCCAGATCCATATTTCCCTTGAACGGATTGGTTTTGTAACTTCCTCCTTCCGGAACTTCAAAAAGCAATTCCTTATGGTAAAGATTGCGGGGAACGCTGCCCATCTGCTTGATATTGCCCTCGGTCGTATCAAAATGCGCATTGGACGGGATGGTGAACACCTTACCCGGGTGACGTCTTGCCATGATTGGCTTGATGACATCGAAGAGCAGGGCTTCCGCACAGCGACCTTGCGGAACAATAAAGGTATTCGGTCTTTCCAGCTGGAAGGAACCGCCATTGATGAATCCCCCCTCATAATCCACGAGATAGAGTTCATTCATCATCTTTTCCACATCGTCCTTGTCCGTTCCGCTACGAAGAAGATCGATGGCTCTCTTTTGCGCATCGCCTCTCTCCCATACATCGCGGAATGCATCCAGCAGTACATAATATCCCTTGTTTCTTCCGTAGGACTCATCACCGAGGAACATGGCGCTCCACTGCGCATCCGTCATTGCGGTTGTTCCGGAATCGCTCAGACAGTCCACATACAGCATGCCTGCCGGAAAAGCGAATTCATTGTAATGGGTTGCCGCCAAAGCGCGCTTTCGCTGCTGCGCGGTTACCGTCGGCAAATTGCGAACCACAAATGTACTCGACTTCGGTGCTTCAACGTTTAAAGGAAATTCCATAAGATACCTCCGTATATTGTATTCCGTTTCCGCATATTGTACACTTGGGAAACGGTTGAATTTCTTCTTTTGGGACTATTTTATCATTACGAGAAATGGTTATCAAGTAAAAAGTAAAAATCTATGTTTTTTACAATAAAACGAAGAAAAAAATATGCGTATTTCACAAAAAAATTCAGGATTTTGAAAATCCTTCTAAAAATTCGAATTTAATAATAATAAATTATTATCAATATTGCCGATGTTATTCCGTGCGGATCGCATTTGCAACTCCGTAATAACATCTTGCCGAAAGATTCCTTTGATTTCTCACGCAATGTTGAAGCGAAAAACATAAGGAATTTTTTTCGATATACTTGATTTTTTCCAAAAATTAATGATAAAATATTATTGCGAGGAAAACGAAGATGAATCAATCGGTATTCAATATGTTTTGGAGGGAGTATGAACGATAATCAGATCAGAAATTATTCGCGATTTGTGCATTTTTTGGGTCAGGCACTCGGACCGGACTATGAAGTGGTTCTCTCTGATTTGAAGTCCATATTGGCGATTTGCCATGGGGAAATCAGCGGAAGAGCGGTGGGCAGTCCGTTAACCGAGTTGACGAGGCAGATTATACACAGCAAGTCGTACATGGATGAAGATTCGATGTTGAACTATCAGGGAACGACGGCATCCGGAAAGCTCCTCCGATGCTCGACATTCTATATCAAATCGGCATCCGGCGCATTGGAGGGACTGCTTTGTATCAATTTTGACGATTCCAGATATAAAGAACTGGCGGACAAGGTGTTTAAACTTTGTCATCCGGATCAATATGTGATGCAGAATGTCGAAATCAGTCAGCACAGAAATGAAACTTCGGAAACCTTTTATGCGAATATCGACGAAGTGATCGAGGAAGCCTGCAGCAAGGTATTAAAGGGCAGGGATGTGGACAAGAGCAGATTGAATTATCAGGAAAAGATGGACATTATCCGGGAGCTGAATAAGGTCGGGATTTTTACAATCAAAGGCGCGATTCCGACGGTGTCCAGGAAGATTCATTCTTCCACGGCAAGCATTTATCGCTATCTGAGCATTGTAAAAGACGGGCAGAATGAGTAAATTCGTATCATGCTGCGGCAAAACGGATGCGAATCATAATACATGGACGCAGTGTGCAAAAGTATGGATGCGGCATACGAAACACATTGCAAAAACACACATGGAATCTCCGAAACGGAGAATCCATGTGTGTTTTTTTGGCAAAAGTGGAAAAATCCTTTCATCTTATCGTTTCAGTACCAGATGCTGCGGCAGACCGTTGACCATAAACGGCGGATAATCTCCCTGAATCAGCGGCTCCACATAGTTGATAAATGCATCGGTGACATAGGTGCCTTCCTCATTCACCCATTCTCTCGGAATGAGTTTTTCATTGTTGGCAATGCGGTGTACATCATAGATACCGGCAGCGCTCATATACGGATCGTCGGACACGCGGTCGATGACCACCATCTTGCCGGAATCGCCCTCGTCCGCAGCCTTCACCGCGGCGCCGCCCACCATAAATGCTTCGTTGATATCCACTCTGGATGCCAGATGGGAGGCGCTTCGCTGCAGGGTGGAAAACTCCACGCTTCTGGTCTTACAGCCGAGCTTTGCGCCCAAAAATTCGGCAAGATATGCGGCGGTTCCCTGCAATTGCTTGTGACCGAAAGCATCGACATAGTCGGAATTGCCGGACAATTCGCAGACATAGCGGCCGTCCGCAAGCTTGATCCCCTCGGATACGACGGCTACGACGGATTTTTTCTTTTTCAGCAGGTTTTGTACCTTGGCAAGGAACTGATCCACATCAAAGGTAACTTCCGGCAGATAAATCAAATCCGGACCTTCGCATTCTTCCGTTTTCGCAAGCGCGGTGGCGCCGGTCAGCCATCCCGCATTGCGCCCCATAACTTCGATCACGGTGATCATTTCTTTGTTGTAGGTCAGACCCAATGCATCACGGATGATCTCCTTCGTGGAGGTGGCGATGAACTTGGCGGCGCTGCCGAATCCCGGAGTATGGTCGGTAAGGGCAAGGTCATTGTCGATGGTCTTCGGAACACCGAGGAATTTTTGATTGTATCCCTTTACAATAGCATAGTCCGAGAGTTTCTTAATGGTATCCATGGAGTCGTTTCCGCCGATATAAATAAATGCTTCGATGTCCAATTTCTCCAATATGGCGAAGATCTTCTCATAAATCTCCGGATTCTCGTGGATGGCCGGGAGCTTATAACGGCAGGAACCGAGAAATGCGGACGGAGTTCTTTTCAACAGCTCAATGTCCATGTCGGAATGAATCTGCGTGGACAAATCAATGTACAACTCGTCCAAAAGTCCCTGAATTCCGTGCAGCATGCCGTAAATTTTGTTGAAACCGCGCTCTTTCGCGGTTTTGTAGACTCCCGCCAGGCTGGAGTTGATAACGGATGTCGGACCGCCCGACTGTCCGACGATGATATTGCGTTTCATTTGCATTATACTCTCCTTTTTCGTTTTGTGGATAGTATAGCAAGAACTGAGGAAAATGACAATATTATTTGGTGAAAAAGTATATGAAAAAATATATTTTTGTGTTATTTCCGTTTTGTGTAAAAAAATCACATCTTTGTGCTCATCATCAATTCGCATCCGCTGTCTTGTATCTTTTGCATAACCTTGTCGGTGAAAGATCCATTGGATACCAGGTAGTCAAAATCCTGAAAGTCGGCGAGTTTAAAATAACCTGCCGCATTCTCTTTGGTATTGTCGCATAGAAGAATTTTTTTTCCGGCATTTTTCATCATATACTTTTTGCACTGCGCCTGCGCGTCATCGCCCTCGAACACACCGTCTTCCTGAATGGATTTTGTGGACAAAATGGCGATGTCGGCGCGGAAATTGTCCAAAAACATATAGGTGTATTCTCCGATGATGGAAAGACTTTTGTTCTTCAAAAGACCGGGGCAGATAAAACAACGGATGGTATCCGCATTGTAAAGATGCCCGGCAACATTTAACCCGTTTGTAATCACCGTCAGATTGCTGAAAGTTTTCAGATACGGTGCGATATGGCTGACGGTTGAGGAAGAATCCAAAAAAATTACCTGATTATCCCGGATCAGTGTTCTGGCAAGTTTTGCAATTGCCAGTTTCTTGTCGGTGTTTTCCATACGTCTTTGAAAAATGGAGCTTTCGGTTGAACTGTTGGAAATCAGAGAAACACCGCCGTGGTGGCGATTGATAATCCCCTCTTCCTCCAGACTGATCAGATCTCTTCGCATCGTGGAAGGCGATACGAAGAGCTTTTTGCAAAGCTGATTCAGATTGCCGACACCGTTTGAAGTTTTCAGTTGTTCGATGATTTGTTTTTTTCGCTCAAAATACTTCATGTCTGCCTCCAAAAGCAAGGTTTCGTTGTTTTACCTCGGATAAATTCTGATTTCGCGTCCTGCATCAATGAGGATCGATATCATTTCATTGAACGGGCGTGCTTGATCCGGATTATGCCGGGATGAATAATAATGAATTATTTTGAACAATTCTACCACGGAAAATAAAAAAATTCCAATAAACTTTTCAAAGATGGAAAAATTTAGCAATATATGCTATGATGTGCGTAACGGAACACAAAAAACTATACAAAATTCAGTTAAACTGATGCAGAAAAAAAACAATAATGCATGAAATAATTTCAATATATGCAAAATAAAATCATACAATCATATAAAATCGATAGTGCCGTAATTTCGGATGAAAATGAAAAATCCTTCAAAAAATACAGGAGAACAGCGGGATGAAAAAAGTATTGGCGATTGATATGGGGGCAACTTCCATCAGAGGGATTCTGGGATATGTGAAAGACAATCGGCTCGAATTGGAGGAAGTGATGCGATTCGAGCATAAGATGCAGGAGGAAGAGGGTCGGCTGCGTTGGGATATGGACGGAATTCTTCGAAATATCACCGATGCGATAGTATCTCATAAAGAGGAAATCGTTTCCGTGGGAATCGATACCTGGGGTGTGGATTTCGGACTGGTGGACGAAGACGGAAAATTGCTGGACAGACCGATTTGCTATCGGGATGCAAAACATCAAAAGGGGTTTGAGACGGCGATCGAAACGCTCGGGGAAGAAACGATTTTCGAAGAAACCGGCACACAGATCATGAGCATCAACACATTGTTTCAGCTTTTGGCATATCGTATGCTTTCCCCGGAAAAATTTCAAAAGATCGGGAAGATCCTGATGATGCCGGATTTGATACAGTTTCTGCTGACCGGCAGGACAGTCGGAGAGGAAACCATCTGGTCGACTTCTCAGATTTTAAATCTGGAAACCGGGGATTACAGCAAGGGATTGTTGGAAGCCTTCGGCTTACGCAGAGAGATTTTTCCGGATTTGGTAAAGGCGGGACATGTCACCGGAAATTTGAAGGAGTCATCCATTGAGGAATTAAAAGGACTGGACATCGACGTGATCAGTGTTTGCGGACATGATACGGCTTCCGCCGTACTTTTGACCGATTCGATGTCGGATGCGGATACCATGTTTTTGAGCTGCGGGACCTGGTCGCTCTTCGGTGTGAGGGCAGATAAGCCGAACCTCGGCAAAGAGGCGTTTCGGTGCAATATGACCAATGAACTGGGCTTGGACTCCGCTCCTCTGTTCTTTAAAAATATGACGGGACTCTTTTTGCTGGAAAAATACAAGCAGCAGCTGGAAGATAAGCTCAAAAAAAAGCTGAAATTCGATGAAATCACATCATATGTCAAAGAAAGTGTGCAAAAAGAGCCGGTTCAAAACAGCATCATCGACATGGAAGATGCCGGATTTGCCGATGAGAAAATGAACGCAAAATCGGCAATCGACGCATATTTGACGAAGCAAAATCTGCCGCTGCCGGGCGGCGATATGGACTACTTCAGGGTGATTTACGAAAGTATGACGGTCAAATACATGGAAATCAAGAAGTCTTTGGAAGAGATCACCGGCAGGACATATACTAAAATTCATATGATCGGCGGAGGTGCCAAGTCTTCTCTGCTTTGCCAAATGATAGCGGACAAATTGAAGGTGGATGTAAAAGCCGGACCGTTTGAAGCTTCGGCACTCGGAAACATTTTGATCCAGCTTCGCAGTGCCGGGGAAATCGGAAGCATCGAAGAAGGAATCCGGATGGCTTCGGACTCACAGGAAGTGAAGCGGTATGCTTCGAACACAAATCAAACGAACGGATGACGGACGGTATACCCATATGCAATAACAAAAATCTTTCGAACCGATCGACGGCGGTTTTTATGTCGATTTACAATACAACAGATATGCAGGAGGAAAATATGAGTTATCCAAAAATTGGTATCAGACCTACGATTGACGGACGCTGG
>JBHAEV010000188.1:0-13093 GCA_041855735.1 Lachnospiraceae bacterium | reverse complement strand
TTTTCATTAGCAAAAACGGCCCTTTTTCTGCTAATGATTAGCAGAAATTTTTGTCTTATCACAGCAGTTCGATTTTTTATAGCTTGTCAAAAATCAGAATTTGAAGTGAAATTCGGAACCATAATTCAGTTTCCGTAATCACAACGGGATTTGATAAAAAAAGCCGAAAACCCTTGAAAACAAAGGCTTTCGGCGTTGTTAGCTGGCGTCCCAAAGAGGACTTGAACCTCCGACCCCACGCTTAGGAGGCGTGTGCTCTATCCAACTGAGCTATTGGGACGTATTTAATTTTTTTGTCAGCCTCCGTAATTATCGGACTCAGCTCCCAACTTAGGTTTTTCCAAGGTGAGCGTTGTAACGTAACCTTAGGAGGCGAACGCTCTATCCTGCTGAGCTACGGAAACAGGTTTGTTTCGAACTTTATGAAAGCAAATCGTCGAACCGATAAAGATTATAACATAAATTCGTGCATTTGAAAAGACGGTAAATCAACGGGTTTCCATTCGCGGTGCCGACAAGGCAGTTTTGAACAGAAAATCAACAGATCCGTTTTATGGCGATCAATAATTTATCGAAATCTTAATAAAAACAACAAAAATAATTGTAGACAATTTAATTTAAACAAGGTATAATCGAAACGGTTAGAGAAATATAGTTTCTATATCAGTTTGGATACATAGGAGGTATTATGTTAAAGGAGTTTAAGGAGTTTGCATTTAAAGGTAATGTAGTGGATTTGGCAGTGGGTGTGATTATCGGAGGTGCATTCGGTAAGATTGTGACATCTTTGGTAAATGACATTATCATGCCGATTATCGGAATCATTCTTGGCGGTGTGAGTTTCACGAATCTAAAGTATGTGATCACTCCGGCGGATGAGGCGGCGGGAATTGCGGAAGCAGCGATCAATTACGGTCAATTCATTCAGAATATTGTGGACTTCCTCATCATTGCATTCTGTATTTTCCTGATGGTTAAGGCAGTGAACTCTACCAAGAAGAAAGTGGAAGAGGCACCTGCAAAGCCGGCGGAAGACATTGTGCTTCTCACGGAAATCAGAGATTTGTTGAAGAAGTAAATTATGTGATTGTATGATTTTGTCATCCGGAATGTGTTGAATTTCACATATTTTCGGATGACATTTTGAAAATTAATGATATAATGATTTTGTAGTTTATCGATGGAAAGAGTTTTTCGCAATTTGCCCTGTGCAAAAGGAAAAGATGATTTCCGACGTTATTATTTCAGAAAGGAGGGTGACATGAAAGAGAAAGTGGTTGCATTGTTTAATGACCAAATCAACAGGGAACTGTATTCATCCTATCTGTATCTGCAATTTGCAAACATCTATACCGAGAAAGGCTTGGACGGATTTGCGAACTGGTTTGATATTCAGGCACAGGAAGAGCATGATCATGCTATGTTGATGATTAAATATCTCCATAACAATGGTGCAAAAGTGGTATACGAAGAAATCAAGAAGCCGGTTGTGGAGAAGGAAGGCACCATTGACGTGATCAAGGCGGCATTGAACCATGAGCGCTATATCACGGAGTCCATCAATCACATTTACGGTGAAGCAAGCGAACAAAAGGATTATCGCACACTTCAATTCCTTGACTGGTTTGTAAAGGAACAGGGTGAAGAGGAGAAATCCGCAGAAGATTTGCTGAAGAAGATGGAGATTTTCGGTACGGATCCGAAGAGTTTGTATTTGCTTGACAAGGAACTGGCAGCAAGGACATATGCGGCACCATCATTGGTATTGTAGCAGCTTTCACCGATGGATTCGGTGCAGATGAATCAATTAAGTTTATAGTGAGGAGATTTCGAAATGAAATATATTTGTGAAGTATGCGGTTGGGAGTATGATGAGGAACTGGGCTGCCCGGAAGAAGGCATTGAGCCGGGTACAAAATGGGAAGATGTTCCGGAGGATTTCCTTTGCCCGCTCTGCTCGGTAGGCAAGGACGAGTTCAGTCCGGCATAAAGTTTTGATTTGAAGGGAGGCATGACGAAGATCATGCTTCTTTTTTTTCGGGAATATGCTGTGTCCGATATGCGGATTTTGCAAAACGGCGGGATGAAAAGAAACGGACGCTGTTGTACGGATGGGGGTTATGAATTAAAATTGCAAAAAAAAAGAAATCCGATACCGGATTTCTTTGAATGAGAGCACGAGACGGGACTCGAACCCGCGACCCCGACCTTGGCAAGGCCGTACTCCACCAACTGAGCCACTCGTGCAGGATATAGGGCTGAGAAACAGCCGAAGCAGGTGATGGGAATCGAACCCACGTTTTCAGCTTGGAAGGCTAATGTTCTACCATTGAACCACACCTGCGAACAAAAAAATTTTACTAGATTTCATTTTAAATGTCAAGAACTTTTATTTAATTATTTATACGGTTATCTTAATATGGTTGAAAAAAATTGTAATGATATGTAAGTTTAAAGTAGTATATTTTTTGTGTATTTTTTAGTAGAATGTAGCCATAACTGAAATGTACAATTCGTTTCACAGCATTACAGATGCGATAAGAAATCGATTCTATTTTGTACAAAAATATCAATACAATGGAGGTTGTCATGAGAAATAAATTTTTGGCGGGAGTTTTAACTCTTGGATTGTCATTATTAAGTGTGGCGGGATTTGCTACGACAGCATTTGCTTCCAGTTCCAAGACTACGGTGGGAAGTGTGGTGATTGATGTGGATGCCAGCAATGTTGAATTGGGTTCGACGGATACGATTTATGTTTATTCGAAAGAGGAGTATAAGTATTATATCGCAAACAATGAAACCGGCAAGGCTTTGAACATGGAGAGCAAATGGTCGGTCGGTACCACGCCTCGATTCTCGATTACCATTAAACCGGAAGAGGGATATAAGTTTGATTCCAATGCGCTGAAAAATGCGTCTTATTACTCCATCAACACGATCGGAGGGGAAACCGCGACCTTTGTAAAAGCAAGCGGAGGTTCCAATTCCATAACGCTTACCGTTAAACTGCCGAAGTTAAAAGGAGATACTTCGAATCTGGGTGTCAGCTCCCTGGAATGGGACAATGAAACCGGAAAAGCCACCTGGGATCAGGCGGAAAGCGCACAAAAATATTATGTAAGACTGTATCGTGGAAATCAATTCATCAAGCAGGTGGAAACGACATCCACAAGTTATGATTTTGCAGCGGATATCACTACGACAGGTGAGTACAAATTCAAAGTCAGAGCGACTGCATACGGCAAGAACGGTGAGTATGACACATCGGATGATTTAAGTGTGGATGAAGAATTGCTTCGAGTGCTGAGAAACAGAGCGGGAAGCAGCAGTAATAGCGGCAGCAATAGCAATAAAGGAAGCGGACAGGGCGCATGGATGAAAGACAGCACCGGTTGGTGGTATGCAAATCCGGACAGATCGTATCCGGCATCCAAGTGGGCGTTGATCGACAAGCTTTGGTATTACTTCGATGCAAAGGGCTATATGAAGACCGGTTGGATTGAATACAAGGGCGCGTGGTACTATTGCGGCAGTGACGGAGCGATGCTGGCGAATACCAGAACTCCGGACGGGTACTATGTAAAGAGTGACGGTGCATGGGACGGACGAAAGGCTTGGAGCAATTAGTGGAAAGTACGATGTCATTCGGGTTGAAGTAACCTCGGATGAAACAAAGAATATTGTGATACAAAAAAGCGCATTCGGTTGCCGGAGAGATCCAAAACCGGATGCGTTTTTCTTGAGTCGCTTTTCAAAAACTTGCAAGAGTATTTGGAATACGGTATAATACGAAGATAAATGCTGTAAGTTAGGAGAATACTATGAAGAAAAATAAAATACATATGCTGTTCGGGATTTTTGTATTGAGCGCCGTGATACTTAGTGCATGCAAAACAAGCAGTCAGGCAGAATCACAATCTGCGGAGTCGACATCGGCAAGCGCAGTCTCTTCGCGGGCAACGACGACCGAAGCCGCAAGTGAGCAGACGAAAGAGGAAACGACCGCATCGTCCGCTTCGGAAAGTGCTTCGGGGAGTACAACCGCTGCGGCACAGGGAGATGGCCCGGCTTTTCATATGAAGGAAACGGAAAATAATCTTCCGGAGAACAAGACTCCGGATCCGAATGCACAGAAGGAAACATTGGTTGCGCTGTATTTGCCGAGTGAGGGTACCAAGGGCATATACATGGACTTCGGATCGGTTCCGGTTTTGGATGCGCAGTCGGTTGTGAACCAATTGGTGGAATATCAGCTTTTACCGGAGAATTCCACGGTACTTTCGTATGAAGCGGACGGAGCAAAGGCGAGTCTGAATCTGATCGGCATCGATTTGAAGGAACATCGCAAAGTGGTATGTGTGGCAAATACATTCATTGAGAATTTCAATCTGGAGAGTATCACAATCATTGCGGGAGAGGAAACCAGTAAGGATACCGAGAATATGACCTTTGTCAGTGATTTGGAAAATGTTCAGTAGTTTTTGCTTTGTATCGGTACGATTATTATCGGGATAATGAATAAAGGGGTGAGTGAATGAAAAGACCGTATTATCTTACAACAGCCATTGCCTATGCATCGGGGAAACCGCATATCGGAAACACCTATGAAATCATACTGGCGGATGCAATGGCGAGATTCAAGCGCGAGCAGGGATTTGATGTGTTTTTTCAAACCGGAAGCGATGAACATGGTCAGAAGATCGAGAACAGGGCAAAAGAAGCCGGTATGGAAGTGAAGGCTTTCGTGGATGATCGTGTGTCGGAGATTCAAAGAATCTGGGATTTGATGGACACATCCTATGACAAGTTTATGAGAACAACGGACGAATACCATGAGCGTCAGGTTCAGAAGATGTTTAAAAAATTCTACGATCAGGGGGATATCTACAAAGGCCACTACGAGGGATTGTACTGTACTCCTTGTGAAGCATTCTTCACCGAAAGCCAGCTTGTGGACGGCAAATGTCCGGATTGCGGCGGGGAAGTGCATGCGGCAAAAGAAGAGGCGTATTTTTTCAGGATGAGTAAGTATGCGGATCGATTGATTGCGCATATCAACGAACATCCGGAGTTTATCCAGCCGGTATCCAGAAAGAATGAAATGATGAACAATTTCCTTCTTCCGGGGCTGACCGATCTTTGTGTTTCCAGAACCAGCTTTAAGTGGGGGATTCCTCTGGATTTTGATCCGAAGCATGTAACCTATGTCTGGCTGGATGCTCTGACCAATTATATTACGGGTATCGGATATGATTGCGACGGAAATCATGACGAGATGTACAGAAAGTATTGGCCGGCGGATCTGCATCTGATCGGCAAGGACATTGTGCGCTTCCACACGATCTATTGGCCGATATTTTTGATGGCTCTGGATATTCCTCTTCCGAAAAGTGTGTACGGGCATCCGTTTTTGATGCAGGGAGACGGCAAGATGAGCAAATCCAGGGGAAATGTAATGTATGCGGATACTCTGGTGGATTTCTTCGGTGTGGATGCGGTTCGATATTTTGTTCTGCGCGAGATGCCGTATGACAATGACGGTGTGATCACATGGGAACTTTTGGTGGAACGCTTTAATTCCGATTTGGCAAATATCTTAGGGAATCTTGTAAACCGCACCATTGCAATGAGCAATAAGTATTTCAACGGCATTCTGACGGATGCGAAAGCGACCGATTCGGAAGGGATCGATGAGGACTTGAAGAACAGCGTTCTGACATCCGTGAAGAAGACGGAGAGGAAGATGGACGAGCACAGGGTTGCGGACGCACTTTCCGAAGTATGGAATATTTTTAAAAGATGTAATAAATACATCGATGAAACCATGCCTTGGGTACTTGCAAAAGATGACGCCAATGCAAACAGGCTTAAAACCGTGCTCTATAATCTGGCGGAGGCGATTACCATCGGCGCTTCTCTTTTGGAGAGCTTTCTGCCGTCCACATCGAGGAAGATTCTGGCTTCCTTAAATGTGGAGAAAAGAGAGTTTGCCAGGATGGATCAATTCGGCTTAAACCCAAACGGCATCAGGGTGAGCGAAACTCCGGAGCTTTTGTTTGCGAGATTGGATATGGCAAAAGTTCTTGAAAGGGCAGAGCGGATGCAGGCGGAAGTTGCAAACAAGAGTGAAACCCCGTCGCAGAAGGAAGAGCTTGAGGGTATGGAGATCGAGGCAAAGCCGATGATTTCGTATGATGATTTTGCAAAATTGCAGATGCAGGTGGGAAGGATTGTTTCTTGTGAGGAAGTTCCAAAGTCCAAAAAACTTCTTTGTTCGCAGGTACAGATCGGCAATTCAACCAGACAGATTCTAAGCGGGATCAAGCAGTGGTACAGTGCGAAGGATATGATCGGCAGAGAAGTCGTGGTTTTGGTAAATCTGGAACCGAGAAAGATTGCGGGTCTGTTGTCGGAAGGAATGATCTTGTCGGCGGAGGATGATGAAGGAAATGTGGTTCTTTTGACTCCTGCAAGTATGGTGAAACCGGGAGCGGAAATTTGTTAGAGAAGGTGAAAATCAATGGCACTCAGCTGAAGCTGATTGCCATTATTACTATGTTGATTGATCATATCGGCGCAGCCGTTATTGAAAAAAATATGGATCTGTATGTACGATACTATGTGCAGTACGATATGATGCGCGCGATCGGAAGAATGGCATTTCCGATATTTTGCTATCTTTCGGTGCAGGGATTTATCCATACAAAAAATATAAAGAAATACATTGCAAGGCTGTTTGTTTTTGCATTATTGGCGGAAGTGCCTTTTGATCTGGCGTTTTTTGATTCCTTTTTCTATATCGAATACAATAATGTGATATGGTCGATTTTGTTGGGAATCATCCTGTTGGAGGTCATCCGAAGATATGAGCAGAATCATGTAATCGTGCTGTTGTCGGTGATTGTCGCATCCGCACTCGGAATTTTTTTGAAGACGGATTATTTATATATCACACCTCTTCTGATGGGACTGCTGTATCTGTTTCGGTTTGACAAGAAGAAACAGGTCATAGCCGGGATGATGGTGATGCTTTTCATGTATTATCGTTCCGGCTTCATATGGATCGCATCGGCAATGTTTTCCTTTGTGCTGATATGGTTTTATGACAAAACGAAGAGCAGGGTGTGGAAATACTTCTTTTATATATTTTACCCTGCCCATTTATTGATATTATATTTCATCAGAAAGGTAGTATTCGGGTAATGGATGCGAGCTTTGAGCTGAGTGCGGAACAAAAGATAATATTTGATTTATGCAACGGACACATAATTGACACACATTGCCATTATAATGATAGGGCATATCAAAATGATCGGGATGATTTGCTGGCGGAAAGCGCAAGACTGGGCATCAAAAGGATGGTGAACATCGGGGTGGATGTGCCGACTTCACAGGAGTCCATCGCCCTGGCGGAGAAATTTGATTTCATCTATGCCACGGTCGGCTTGCATCCGTCGGATTCCAAGGACAAGGATTTTTCGGATTTGGAGAAGTACGAAATGCTTTCCGGGCATGAGAAAGTGGTGGCGATCGGAGAAATCGGACTGGATTACTACTGGGGTTCGGAGTATAAGGACAGTCAGATAAAGTGGTTCCGGGCACAGCTTGCATTGGCCAGGAGATTGGCTTTGCCCGTGGTCATTCATTCCAGAGATGCGGCAAAGGATACCCTGGAGATTTTAAAAGAATCGAAAGCCGGTGAGATCGGCGGTGTGATGCACTGCTATTCTTACGGCAAGGAGCATGCGTTGGAATATGTAAAGATGGGGATGTACATCGGAATCGGCGGTGTTTCGACATTCAGGAACGGAAAAAAACTGAAGGAAGTGATTGAAGCGGTGCCGCTTTCGAATATTGTATTGGAAACGGATGCGCCGTATCTGGCACCGGAACCGTTTCGCGGAAAGAGGAATGCGTCCGTGTATCTGCCCTATGTCATAAATGCCATTGCAAGCATCAAGCAAGTTTCCGTAAAAGAGGTCATTGAAACGACGTTTGAAAACGCATATAAGCTGTATCCCGGGATGAAGTAGGGAGTGGAGAACGATGGCAAATTTAGGAAATAAATCCAACACATTAAGAGTGATTCGACAATATGAATTTATGTTTCGAAAAAAATTCGGGCAGAATTTTCTGATTGACGGAGAAGTTTTGGAGGGGATTGTAAATGCTGCGGATATCACAAAGGAGGATTTCGTTTTGGAAATCGGTCCGGGAATCGGTACGATGACGCAGTATCTGTGCGAACGTGCCGGAGCGGTTCTTGCGGTGGAAATCGACAAAAATCTGATTCCGATTTTGAGGGATACCCTGAAAGACTATGACAATGTGCAGGTTCTCAATGAGGACTTTTTGAAGCTGAATCCGGCGAAACTTGTCGATGAGTACCATGGCGGAAAGCCGGTGAAAGTCGTTGCCAATCTGCCGTATTATATCACAACGCCCATTGTCATGGCACTGTTGGAAAGCAAGGCGAATCTGTCCGGTATCACGATGATGATTCAAAAAGAGGTTGCCGATCGCATGGAGGCAAGTCCGGGAACGAAGGATTACGGGGCGCTTACGCTGGCGGTGCAGTATTATTGCAGACCGGAGGTGATTATGGAGGTTGAGCCGCAAAGCTTCATTCCGGAGCCGAAGGTGGCATCCACGGTCATCCGATTGACGAAGCACATGGATTTACCGGTCAAGGTAAGCGATGAAGAATTGCTGTTTCGGGTGATCCGTGCTTCCTTTAATCAGAGAAGGAAGACATTGTACAATGGTCTTTGCAACAGCGATGAGCTTCAATTCAAAGATGTGGAAAAAAAAGATTTTATTTTCCGGGCGATAGAATGCCTGGGTGTGGATCCCAGAATTCGGGGTGAGGCACTTACTCTGGAGCAGTTTGCAGGATTGACCGACTTTCTTGCAGAGAAGATTCATCGGCATTGAGGCGGAATATATTTGGGGAATGAGAGAGAGAATGAGGAACAGAACGTTTAAGAAAAGAGGGATGGGCAGGAATCAAAAGAAAACTTTGATGATCGGCATACCGGTTGCGGCACTTGCTCTCGGAATCGGCGCATATGCCCTGTGCCATAAAAGTGTTGATCCGGTTGCGGTTACGGTTGCTTCGGAAAGTTCGTCGGAGCCGGAAACCGGTCCTGCCATGGCTGATCTTTCGGGGAATGTCGGAGCCGTGAATACCATCACGCCTTTGAGTGCAACCGGCGCCGTTTTTCCGGCACTGGACATTGCTCTGCCGGACACCGAACCGATCCCGGAGATCATCCGAAACGGTACAAAACATTCGGTGGTGATTCAGATTCAAAGTCGACTGATGGAACTCGGTTTCATGGAAAACGACGAGCCGACCGATTACTTCGGAAATGTTACGGAGAGCGCGGTTAAGGTGTTTCAAAGACAAAACAATCTGGCACAGGACGGCATCATCGGCAAGGATACTCTGGCGATGATTCTGGCGGATGATGCGAAATATTATGCGGCGAAGAACGGAGACTCGGGCGATGATATCCAAAGAATTCAAACCCGTCTTTATGAGCTGGGATATCTTGCGGACGCTTCGGATGTGACCGGAAATTTCGGGGACAAAACGGAAGAAGCGGTAAAGAGAATGCAGTCGATGAACTCCCTGTCACAGGACGGAAAAGTCGGAATGAACACATTGAACCTGATTTATTCGGATGAAGTGAAGGCAAATATGCTTGCATACGGGGAAAAGAGCGATATCGTCCTGGCGATTCAAAAGCGTCTGTTTGAGCTTGGCTACATGACCAGTACACCGGACGGAACTTACGGAGAAGATACCAGCATTGCGGTAAAGGTGTTCCAGTCGAAGAATGACCAGGTGGTGGACGGATACATCGGACCGTCCACCAGACAGGCGATTATGTCGGCGGATGCAAAGCCGAACGGCATCAGTCTGGGGGCACAGGGCGAACAGGTGGTGAACATTCAATCATTGCTTGCAAAATGGGGATATATTACGAATGTCGGAATTTCCGGTTATTATGGAGAGAGCACGGTGGCTGCCATCAAGGAATTCCAATCCAGAAACGGGCTGAGCGCCGACGGTCAGGTCGGTGCGGCGACGATTGCGAAACTGACATCCGATAATGTGGTGCGTCCGGCGCCGAGACAGACGGCACCCGCTCGAACCAATAATACGCAGAATGCATCCAATAATTCCGGCAACACAACCAGACCGACGCAGGCGGCTTCCGAGACGACTCCTGCACCGGCCTATACGGGCGGCGGCGGTGTCGGCACGCTCTTGAGTGTGGCATCTTCAAAAATCGGAACGCCGTATGTATGGGGAGGAAAGAGTCCGGGCGGATTTGACTGTTCCGGATTTGTATACTGGGCATTGAATAATTCCGGTGTCAATCAGTCGTACCTGACGAGTTCCGGATGGAGAAATGCCGGGCGTTATACGAGAATCAGCAATTATGGAGATTTGAGAGCCGGCGATATCATTGTGGTTCGAGGGCATGTGGGCATTGTTGCCGGCGGCGGACAGGTGATTGATGCCTCCTCCTCCAACGGAAGAGTGGTTCAGCGCTCCCTCAGCGGCTGGTGGGCAAACAACTTCATTGTGGGATGGAGAATATTCTAAAAAAGAACACACCGATCTTGCGTTTGCGGAATCTATGGGCGGCGGATATGCCGAAAGCAAAGATTCCAAAACACATCGGTGTGTTTTATTATGGAAAAACAGGAAAAACGGATTACATTAAGTTTGCGTAGATTCCTGCCATAATGACGGTCAACAGACCGGAAACGGCGATGGATAAGGAGCTCATGGCACCCTGAATCTCTCCCATCTCCATCGCTTTTGCAGTGCCGATAGCATGCGCGGAAGAACCCAGTCCGATCCCCTGTGCGATCGGATCGGTGATGCGAAAGAGACGGAATATCAAGGGTGAGATTACATTTCCGAGTACGCCGGTAATGATGATGACCGCAGCGGTAATGGTCGGATAACCTCCCAGTTCTTCGCTCAGGCCCATGCCGATGGCTGTGGTGATGGACTTCGGCAGGAGAGTAATGTAGTGTTCCCTGCTCATACGAAAGAGGAGAACCATTCCGAGAATACAGGTTAAACTTGTGAGGGCACCGCCGATGATCCCTGCCAGAATGGCTTTCAGATTGCTTTTTAAAAGTCCGAGCCTTTCATAGAGCGGAACGGCAAGGCATACCGTTGCCGGGGTCAGCAGATAACTCAGGTATTTTGCGGATGAAGAAAAGGCATCGACATCGATGCGAAATACCGTTAACAATATAATCACGAAAACGATGGAAACCAATAAGGGGTTGAAAACGGAGAGCCTGGTCTTGTTTTTGATATACATGCCGATTTCGTAGGAAAACAGACAGATAAATACGCCGAAGAATGCGGACGATTCCATAAATTCTCTCATAATTATTTCCATTCCTTTCGCTTTGCTCAAGGCACAAAATGTTATGAAAATGTTTCCTTGAGCTTATTTTTTATTTATAATTCTTTTTGTAGGGAACTCGGTATACTACAAATCACGGGGAGGTGAGTGGGCTGTCCGGCTTGCCGGATGACCGCATAATTATATGTGTGGTTCGCCTTTTCAAGCACAAATAAGTGTGTAGTGGAACACGTAATCTTATCTTTGTATAAACAATCTCGTTTATGGCTTAGGCGTTCAGTCAATGCCGTCTCTCCCTATAATCTCTAATGAATCTTCTGATTCTGAAAGGAGTCCCTATGTCTTTAAAAATCGTCTACAAAATCTGTTGTGGTATTGATATCCACAAGACTTTTGTAGTTGCCTGTATCGCTTCTACGAACGATAAAGGTGTTACTTCTTATGAGAGCCACCGGTTTTCTACCTACACGAGCGGTCTGAAAACTTTGTTACAATGGCTACTCAAACGGAATTGCAAGGATGTCTGTATGGAATCCACCGGTAAATACTGGATCCCTATTTATAACATCTTAGAAAATGACTGTTCGATTGTCCTTGCTCATCCCAAATATGTTAAGGCTATCCGTGGAAAGAAAACTGACAAGAAAGATGCCAAATGGATTGCTGACCTGTTTAAGCATGATCTTGTTGCCGGTAGCTTTATGCCGCCCGCTGACATCCGCCAGCTCCGTGACCTTATGCGTTACCGTTTCAAACTGACCTGCTTTCAATCAAGCGAAAAGAATCGTTTGCAGAACTGTCTCACGGTTTCCAATATCCAGTTGGGAAACGTTGTTTCGGACACCTTCGGCAAATCTGCTCAGGCAATACTGGATAAACTTTTGGAAAATCCCGCAGATACATCTTTTGACCTTGAACCCCTTGTTTACAAAAGTTTGAAAAAGAAACTTCCTGAACTCCATGACGCTATTGACGGTTATATCACACCGGAACAGGTCGGCAAACTTAAGGTGATCAAAGCTCATTATGAAAGCCTGGAATCCCGGAAAGCAGAGCTTGAAGAACTCATTCTTGCGCTCGCCGCTCCCTATCAGCAGGAACTTGCCATTCTCCAAACCGCTCCAGGTATCCGTAGCGACTTTACTGCCATCGGAATTATTTCCGAAATCGGTACCAACATGGAGGCTTTTCCTTCGGCGAAACACTTATGCTCATGGGCCGGTCTTACTCCGACCAACAATGAAAGTGCAGGGAAGAAAAAATCTGTCCGGGTTTCCAAGGCCGGATGCTATATCAAACCTTTACTGGTCCAGTGTGCAAATGCCGTTGTTACCAGTAAAAAGCATCCGGAAATTCGCAACCGCTATCTCCGTCTCAAAAAGCGTCGCGGTCACAAGAAAGCAATCATTGCCATTGCAAGAATGCTTCTGACTGCATTATATCATATGCTTAAGAACGGTGAAAACTATAATGCGGAACTTTATCGAAAATCCGATTTGCCTCCTGCTAACTGGGAAATCACGGTAGAACAGGCAATTATCATCGCAAGAAATCAAGGTTATAAAATCAAGTCAGCAACTGCATAGCCTTAACTTTTAATATTCAATTTTTAAAGTAGCCACCGAAAGATGGCTTGTTTATGCTGCGATTAAGAGAATGGATATCCTCTACTTTTCATTTTCAATCTT
>JBHAEV010000187.1:0-4189 GCA_041855735.1 Lachnospiraceae bacterium | reverse complement strand
TCATAACGGGTTCCGGTGGTTCGAAGCATTTCATTCCCGCGTCCGGCAATCATGTAGAGTCCGAAGGTGTCCGGACCGGATCCGAAGATCTTGTGCAGCAAACTCATTTTTCCGTATTCTTCCAAAGTAACGCGCCAAATGTACCCGCGAAAGGTTCCCCAGGTATCCTGAAAGTACAGATAATACCGCAAATCGCCCAAAAACTCCAATTCCTCATACGTTCGGGTGTTGACATAAATCAGTGTACCGACCACGACAAGAAAGACGGTACAAAAGAAAACCGTCCATCCGATGAAAAACACCTTCGGTGCCTTCTCCGGACTCGACGCATCATCCGGTTTGTTTTCCTCTTTGATTCGCCTTTGCTTTTTGAACTCCAAGGCATAAAGCAAGACGGTAATACCCCAAAGCAACACAATGGTCGCTTCCAAAAACAGAAAGTTGATAATAATCAAAAAGAATCCGTCGATTCCGCTGACCGGTCCGGTATAGGTCCGATTGATGATGTCAATCAACTTTACCACGCTCAGATAGGTCGCAAGAGTCAGTACATACCTTCGAATTCCGTAATTCGTACGAAAGGCAAGAAACGGAAGAAAACCGAAGAATGCCAGTAAAGTCAGATACGCATTGTCCGACTTCCCGAGTGTCAGCGCAAAGAACCCGATCACCATGCTGACATAGTAAAATACCAGAGTGTATCTGCTCTCTCCCCGGGAATTTTTGCTTTCCCCTGTGGATTTTCCCCCTGTTGCAGATGTGTCTTTCTGTACGTCCCTCAGACGACTGATCACAAACATCGCGCCGGCAAATGCCACGACAAATCCCACATATGTCGTAAAGGTGTTGATATTTCCGATGGTGGAAGAAAAGAGCCCGATTTGCTCCGGCGCCATCTGATCTTCAAATCCGAAGAGATTCATTCGAAAATAATCAAAAATCCCGAAAAGGCATACCAAATCGCCGACCAGAGTAAAGGCAAGAAAGACATACTTTCGGAATGTGATATAGCGACTCACGAAAAAATACGCCAATGTATACAGGCTCAGAAGCAGTAAACCCGTATACCTCCCCTTGTGTCCGAAAAAGGCATACTGCATGCGCGGAAATGTCAAAATCGTGGAGATTGCGGCAAAAATCCAGAATATCAGAATACACCGATCCACAAAATCAAGCTCTTCTTTCAGCCATCTTATCAACCCTTTTTCACGAATTCCGCCCAGCATCCGATTCATATCTTTGTTCATCACGATCACGGCAAACATCAAAAGAATCATTCCACCGGTTGTAAAGGCAAAGAAATAAAACTTTGTCTGCAGTATATCAAAGTATGCATGATGAACAATCAGCGGAAAAATCACCGAAATCGCAAGAATCCATGTAGTAATGATAAAACGACCGACACTTTTATCATCCTCGATACTGTTTGTCTTTCCTCGGAATCTTCTTTTGTTTGTTGAATACCCCATCTCACCTGTCCTTTACTCGTTGTTCTTCCGGTTTTGTCGCCGGTGTAAATACTCTGACCTGTTCGGATTTCCGGACTTTTTTCACATCCTTGTGTGCAAGTTTTTTTAATAATTCCTGTGAGTTGATTTGTTTTTTTCCTCGCAGGTCCTCTTTTTCATAGCCTCCCGATGGCGTGTAAATGCTGGCTTTCACATTGTCTTCCAATTGCAGTTTCAGATACGCATCCAGCTTGTCACAAAGTTTTTGATCCATAACCGGAAACACCACTTCCACTCGTTTCTCCAGGTTTCGGCTCATCCAGTCGGCACTTCCAAGATAATACTCTGTTTTACCGGCGATGTCAAAGACAAATACTCTGGCATGTTCCAGAAAACTTCCCACAATCGAGCGCACACGGATTCTTCCCATGCACTCCTTCAAGTCCACACGCAAGCAGCAGATGCCGCGGACGATCAGATCGATCTCCACCCCTGCCGCCGCAGCCTTGTACAGCGCAATGATGATGTCCTTGTCGGAAAGAGAGTTCATCTTCGCAACAATTCTTGCCTGCTTTCCTTCCATCGCCGCATCCCTGGTCGACTTGATCAAATCCAGAAATTTATCTTTCATCCAGATCGGAGCCACAATGAGCCTTCTCCATTCATCCGGCTCCGAAAAACCGCTGAGCATGTTGAACACCGCACTGGCATCCTCTCCGTAGTCCTCACCGGCGGTGAACACTCCGAGATCGGTGTAAAGTTTCGCCGTGGAATCATTGTAATTGCCGGTTCCCAGATGCACATATCTGCGGATACCGTCCGCCTCTTTTCGAACCACCAAGGTAATCTTGCTGTGTGTCTTAAGGCCCACCAGACCGTAGATCACATGACAACCCGCCTTTTCCAGCTTGAGTGCCCAGTTGATATTGTTTTCCTCATCAAACCTTGCTTTCAGCTCCACCAAAACCGTAACTTGTTTGCCGTTTTCCGCCGCTTTCGCCAAAGCCGCCACAATCGGAGAATTGCCGCTTACGCGATAGAGCGTTTGCTTGATGGCAAGTACATCCTTATCCTTTGCGGCCTGCTCGACAAAATCGATCACACTGTCAAAACTTTGGTAAGGGTGGCTAAGCAGCACATCCTGCTTTCGGATGCATTCAAAAATATCTCTTCCCAAAAGTTCGGTAACCGGCGCCGGGATGTATTTCTCCTCTTTGAGATGTTCAAATCCCGAAAGGCCGTAGATTTTCATCAGCACCGTCAAATCCAAAGGTCCTTTGATTCTAAACAGATCCTCCTCCTCAATTTCCAGTTCTTTTTTCAGAACTTTCAACAGGCGCTCATCAATTCCGTCCTCCACCTCCAGACGAATCGCCTCGCCCCTTTGGCGCTTTTTGATCTGCTTGCGGATTTCCTCCAGTAAATCCGCGGCATCCTCCTCATCCAATTCAAACTCCGCATTGCGCATAATTCGAAAATAATGCGCACAAACCACTTCGTATTTGAAGAAGAGTTTGTCAATATTCATTTCAATGACTTCTTCCAAGAGTATGACCGTTCTTTTCTTCGGCGTTTCCCCTTGCGGCTCCTTTTCGGAATGGAAGTTTCCTTTCGATCTTTCCCCCTGCTCCTCCTTGCCGGAATCCGGGGAATGAGTCGTATCTCTTATGGTTTCCGTTGTAAAATCTTCTGAATTCGTACAAGCCTCTTCTTCATGCGGTATGGTGCTGTACCTGGAGTATTCCTGCGGAATTTCCACCACTCTGGAAATCACGCTCGGAACCTGTACCATTGCAAAATCCAGATTGTCGCTGATATACGCTTTTGCCCTTTCCCTTCCCTGAGACTTCGCCTTGTTTGCCTTTCCCTTTTTTTTGATGATTGCGGCAATATTCAAGGACTTGTTCCGAACCAGCGGAAACGGCCTTGAAGCGTCCACCGCCATCGGTGTCAGTGCGGGATATACTTCCTCATCGAAGAACTTGCGGATGTACTCCGCCTCGGAATCTGTCAAGTCCTCATGTCGCGAAACAATATGCAAACCCGCTTTTTCCAGAGCCGGAACCAATGCGCGATTGTATGTGGTATATTGCCCCTGAACAAAGCGATGCGCTTTTCTGGATACGAGTTCCAGCTGCTTTTTCGCGGTATAACCCGCAATGTCCGTTTTGGTAAACCCCGCATGAACCTGATCCTTCAGCGATGCCACGCGCACCATAAAAAACTCGTCCATATTGGAAGCCGTAATGCTTAAAAACTTGAGCCTCTCAAAAAGAGGAACATGCTTATCCCTTGCTTCGAGGAGCACACGTTTATTGAACTCAAGCCATGACAATTCTCTGTTTACAAAATTTTCGGGTTTATTGAAGTGGGAGGTCTTGTATTTTTCAAAGGGTTTCACATTCGTATAAAGGCACTCCTCCCGAATTGCCTTTTGCTCCTCTTCTTTTGTCGTCTTCTTCGTTTTTTTTGTTTTGTTCTCCATACGCTTCTCTCACGATACACTGATATTAATCATAGGGAAACGCTGATTAAAGCGTTTCCCCCGCCGGATTTGCACCGCAATGCGGTAAATTCCTTTGCAAATCCGTGCGAACCTCCGGAGGATTCTAAGGAAGTGCTGATTAAATCAGCGCTTCCTTAGTTTTTCGCTGCCGCTTTTTGGAAATTTTGCTAATAACAACCCAGTATCTTGAATTCTCCGACCTCGGCTTTGATGGCATCCAATGCATTCATCACTC
>JBHAEV010000186.1:0-5260 GCA_041855735.1 Lachnospiraceae bacterium | reverse complement strand
CTCCGGTGTTGCCGTCGCCCTGAACAGAGCGGCATCGGGATTTTCAAGATCCGGTTATTTCAATGACGCGACCTCGGGAATCCGGTATTTGCGATTCATTGAGGATTTGTATCGCAACTTTGACGAAAGAATTGACGCTGTGACAAAAAAACTGGAGGAGTTCTCTTCGCGAATATTCAATCGAAACGAGATGCTCATCTGTGTGACTTCCACAAGGGAAGGTCTGGAGGAACTGAATCGCGGTATCGGCAGATTTTGCGAGGGATTTCGCGATACGGCGGAAGAAAGGAAAGCCTTTGATCTGGAAAAGAGGACAGCGGGCACGGAGGCGTTTGCAACATCCTCCAAGGTCAATTATGTCGGTCTGACCGGGGACTTCGGAAAGCACGGCTTTGAGTATCACGGTGCCATGCAAATTTTGAAAAATCTGTTGAATTTTGATTATCTGTGGAAGAACATTCGTGAAAAAGGCGGAGCATACGGATGCTCATCCGTGTTTACCAGAAGCAGGGTGTTCGGACTCAGCTCGTACCGGGATCCAAATATTACAAATACCTATAAAGTATATGAAGGTGCGGCGGATTATGTAAAGCATCTGGATCTGGATGAGAGAGAGTTGCGAAAGTCCGTGATCGGTGTGATTTCACAGATGGATGTTCCGAAGACACCGACGATGAAGGCGGGGATCGTACTTTCCATGTATCTCCAAAAAGTGTCAAAGGCAAAACTGCAGCAGGAAAGAGAAGAGGTACTGGATGCGACATCGGAACAGATTCGCTCCTTTTATCCGATGCTCGATGCGGTTTTGAAAGATGCTTTTCGCGCGGTGGTCGGAAATGAAGTTATGATAAAGGAAGAAGCGGATGCATTTGACAGCATCGAGAATCTGTTCGGGGAGTAAGTATGGAAAATGAAAAGAGAAAATCCGGTTTTGTCGCATTTGTAGGACGTCCGAATGTCGGAAAGTCCACACTGATGAATACACTCATCGGGCAGAAAATCGCCATTACTTCGGATAAGCCGCAAACGACCAGGAATCGGATTCAGACGATCTATACGGATGAAAGAGGACAGATTGTATTTTTGGATACGCCCGGCATACACAAGGCCAAGAACAAGCTGGGAGATTATATGGTCAAGGTGGCAATCAATGCGCTGAAAGATGTGGATGTGATTCTGTGGCTCGTGGAGGCAAAGGAAAGAATCGGCAAGGGCGAAGAGCATATTCTGGAAATTCTTGCGCAGGTGAAAAAGCCGGTGGTGCTTGCCGTCAACAAGATGGACCGCCTGAATGAGCGCGCCGAAATTTTAAAAGATATCGAGAGATTTTCCGTGTTCTGTGATTTTGCTCAGATCGTTCCCGTCAGCGCATTGAAGAGACAGAATACCGAGGAATTATTGAAAGTGCTGTTTCAGTATTTGCCGGAGGGACCGATGTATTATGATGAGGATGTCGTGACCGATCAGCCGGTACGTCAGATCGCGGCGGAAATCGTTCGCGAAAAAGCGCTGCGTTTTCTCAAGGATGAGATTCCGCACGGAATCGCCGTGGAAATCAATCGCTACGAGAGAAAGAGGGGCGGTCTGATCGAAATCGAAGCGGATATTGTATGCGAAAGAGAAGCGCATAAGAAAATCATCATCGGAAACGGCGGCAGTATGATAAAAAGAATAGGCATGGCGGCAAGGAGAGATATGGAGAATATGGAAGAATCCAAAATCCATTTAAAACTGTTCGTCAAAGTTCGCAAGGAATGGAGAGATTCGGACATTCAGATGAAAAATTTCGGGTTTACCGATTAAAGTAAGGGGCAAAAGTGAGTTCACCGACAGAGTTGACCGGCATGATTATTAAAAGCATGCCGGTTCTTGATCATGATCGACGTTTAACCATATTGACTTTGGAACGGGGCAAGATCAATGTTTTTGCCAGGGGTGCCAGAAAGCAAAACAGCAATCTTTTGGGAGTCAGCAGGGAATTTCTGTACGGTAAATTCAGCATTTATGAGGGGAAAAATTCCAACTTGCTGAATTCGGCAAAGATTATCAATTATTTTGACGAAATCACGAAGGATATCGAAAAAACATTGTTCGGAAGCTATTTTCTGGAACTGGCGGATTATTATACCCGTGAGCATATCCCGGATCCGGATACGCCGAAGCTTTTGTATGTTACCATGCTGGCACTGATGAATCCGAATCTGGACAATAAACTCATCCGGCGGGTATTTGAACTTCGAATGATGGTGCAAAACGGCGATTTTGAAGATATTTCCGACTCGGATGCCGGCAGCGGCGTGAAGTATACCTGGGAGCATGTCATTCGGGCTCCGATCGAAAAATTATACACATTCACACTTTCCGAAAAGGTATTTGAGGAATTCGACCGCATTGTCGATTATATTTTTAAAAAGAATGTAAGGATTAATTTAAAAGCTCTTGATATTTTGAAGACGATTTGTTATTGAAAACGTTCGCAAATCTCTATATAATGTATGTGCCGTAATGATTACCAATGATGAAATGGTACATTAACGGGAATATCGGATCATTGATTGGGAAAAGAGGATAATGGGGATGGTTACAGCTCGTAAAAGGAGTTTGGTATTCGGGATTGTTGCAATGATGGCATTTATGACTTCCTGCGGAGCATTTGCGCATAAGTTTGAACCGACACAGAACGGGATTTATGTAAAACGCGACGGCAAACTGCAAAGCGCTTTGTTTATGGAATTGGAGGGAACAAGTTATCATTCGGAAGGCTTAAAGGAATTCGTACAGGCTGAGGTGAATCGCTACAACGAGGAGAAGGGCGAGGAGAAAGTTCAGCTGCTGGAAGCCGAGCTGAAGGACGGCATGGGAAAAGTGGTTTATGAATATGCCGATCCCGCAGTGCTGATGGAATATGCGAAGTTCACACAGGACGATTCCGTGAAATTCACGGAAATAAAGCTGCTCAATGCGGACACCGCGGCGGATTCCGGCATTGTTGACGAAGAGGTTCTTTCGCAATTGAAAGGCAAGGCACAGCTCATCGTCATTGACGGTGCCGCACGAATCACCACCGAAGGGAAGATTTTGACGGCGAAAAGTGACAAGGGCAAAATTGTTCATGATGATTATGATATTGTTACGGGAGTCGGAGAGAGCTATATCGTTTTCAGATAATAAACTTAAGTTAATTATTGAGAATCTTAAGTTTATTAATCACATTTTTTATGTTAGAATACTACTGTAAATGGAAGGTTATGTTTGTTTTGCAAGAAAAGTGATGTATTCTCATACCCGTTTTGCCTATCGGGGATGGAAGAGTGATGATGGGATGAATCATCTTTAAATCAGTTACTTTTTGTCGGTACAGGATACGGGAGTGATTCATGGAAACGCAGGAAATCAGTTTTATCACATTATGCAAGAATTTTCGCATTGTAACATATGTAGTAACATCACTGATCTATATTATATTGGAATACTTTTTGAATGAAGCCAAGCTCATCAACTATTGGCTGATTCTGGGGATGGGAGTGGCGTGTTTTCTCGGAAATCGCCTGTATACGATGCTGGAAGACAACGGAAGAGCAACGATGCTGACTCTTAGCCTGGAGTTGTTTGCATATGGGATATTCGTGTTTATCAGCGGAGGTTTTTCCAGCCCGTATTTCTGGTATTACATCTGTTGTCTGCTCATTGTGATGAATTTAAAAAGAGGCATGCTCTTTGTTGTCATTGCGAGTGTCTTGTGCCTGCTCAGTGCGATGTTTGCAGGTGTGGAGATTGAGCATACGATTCGCTTGCGAGCCAATATTGTTCTCGGCGTGAGCATGATTCTGGGAAGTTTTTATATTTTAAAACTTCATACCGACATGATGAAGAAACAGAAGGCGGAGCTTGAAAAATTAAATAAGAGAATTCAGTTCGAAAACGAACGTACCGAGTATGCTCTTATGCAGTTATCCAATATATACGAAACATTTGATATTATTGCCATGAGAGATCCGGAGGAGACGATTCGTTTGTTGGTGGAGATTTGCCTGCGAACAATAGCGCCAAGGGGTCTTGTTTTGATGAAATTGGATATTGAGGGAGATGTGGAGGAGGCGGACGGAGGAAAAATGGAGCCGGATGCCTTTGCACATTTTCTCCAGTACATTTCCTCAAAGGGTTGGGATTCTTCGCAGGGCAATACATCCTGTATTTATAAGGATACGATCTACGAGTTGATGCCGATCGGGGATGAACTGGCAGTATGCGGAGTCTTGATTCGAAAGCAAAGCAAAGGTTCTTCGCCCGAAAAGGAAAAATTCTTCATCAAGATTATCGAGATGATTTTTCGGAATATGGATATGCACCGACATATTGAACAGTATATCACTACGGAGGAGAAACAGAGAATTGCGGATGAGATTCATGATACGGCCATTCAGAAGCTGTTCGGATTGTCCTTAGGTTTGAATGAATTGCAGTATTACATGGAAGAATGGGACACTTCCCGATTGAAGTCAAAGATCAAAGAGTTGGAAGATTCCACCAAGCTTACCATGAAGGAACTTCGGGAAACCATCTACGGAAAACGCTTTGAGTCCGAGTCGGGTGAGAGTCTGACCGGGCGGCTTGAGCTGTATATGTCGGAAGCGAGCAAACACACCGGAGCTCAGATTACGCTCGATGTCAGTGACGGAATCGATCTGATCCACTCATCCAAGATGATCATCATCTATCGCGTGTGTGCGGAATCGGTGAACAATGCGCTCAGACACGGGGAAGCAAAGAACATTCATGTTGAAATAAAAAGCGATGAAAAAAGGATCGTCGTAATGATTACGGACGACGGAAAGGGGATGGGGAACAATCAAGTCATGCCGACGCAAGCCGGCGGCAACGGTTTGCGAAACATGAGAAGAATGGCGAATCTTGTGAAAGGCTATATTGTGTTTGAAAACAGGGAATCCGGGGGTGTCAGGGTGAAACTGACCATGCCTGCGGATTGACAAAAAGATCTTTTCGAGAAAATACGGAGTGAATGGATGCGGAAGATACAGATTGGGGTGAATCTATGATAATGCTGTTGGATGATCATCCGATTGCAAGGCAAGGATTGGAAAATATATTAAAACTGCATCGACCGGACACGGAGTTTATACAGGTCAAAACGGTGCAGGAAGCGCTTAAAATCGTCAAAGAAAAAGAGGTAAAAATTGCATTTGTGGATTTATACCTGTCCAATGAGAGCGGGTTCGATTTTATTGAAAAAGTCAGGGAG
>JBHAEV010000185.1:0-4021 GCA_041855735.1 Lachnospiraceae bacterium | reverse complement strand
TCCCGCATCAGTACATTCCAATCATCGATCAGACAAGGGTGGGTGAGTTTGATTTCATCTTTTACCTTTGCATATCGATAATTTTTCACATAATAGCTGTTGCACCACCGTCGATGTTCCAGTCTGGACAGATAGTCCAGCATCGGATGTTTTTTCAGATAACCGGTAAATCGAATCTGAAATTCCTCCGGCTTATCCGTCGTTTCGTTTCGAAGTGCCCAGAACTCTTCCATACAGGATTTCAGGTATTTTTTTATTTCCCGATCAGGGTTTAAAGGATCGGAAAGTTTGGTATCATTCCTGTTTTTCGAAGAAAAATAACTCCGAAGGATTTCTTCTTTGAGCGCTCCGTGAACGGCGGACGAGCGGGAGGATTCCTTCTTGGTTTGTGACAGGGTGTTCCACGGAGCAAGGCTTCCCATATTGCTTTTTTCGGATGCCAGACTGTAGTTTTCATGAAATGCCCTTGCTTTTTTGTCGATATCTTGGCGAAGAAAGATGCTTTGTGTCATGATTTTTTTGATATCGCCGAAAACCAGGAAAGCGTTGGAGGTGATTGGAAGAAGCTGCTCCAATTCGATGCCCGACGTGTTGCGAAGCGCAAAACTCGTACCCGGGAAATAAACCCGAACGATGCTCAGAAGTTCCAGATTGTCCATGGTGTTTTCCGAAGTAAAGAGGATTGTGGAGATATCGGAATCCTTGCTCAGAGTACGCAAAACCTCAGCCAGCTGTCGGCGATTCTTCCAATCGACATCGACGGGCGCAAGTTCCAGAGCATTGACAAGAGCATCCGTGGCGGACAGGATTTCATTTACAAAATGGACTGCCCGGGGATCCAGGATTGTGATTTTGGCGTTTTGCTCCGCACTCAATTGCAGATCATTTGCGGTATGAAACAGGAGGGGTGCGGTTAAAGAGTTGCAGCCCAGTACAAGCAGATGGATTCTCCCGAGTGCATCGCGGATGCCTTCCTGTTCCGACGGCGATCCGTTTTTTTGGAGAAGAGGGGTTGCGGCAATCGGCTCGGAACATTGTGCCGGACCTTCAATCGGTTCGGCATATCGCGCCAGACTTTCAAAATGCCGGGAAAGAAGGCCGTTTCGATTCTGCATGTGCCGCATCAGCATGCGGATGACCAATTCGTCCTGATTGAACGGAATCAAATCGACCATTTTCAGATCGTCATTGCATTTGAGTTCGGCATTCAGGATGTCCTCAAAATAGCGGATACCGGCGCTGCTGCAATGAACGTAGCAGTTGACATTCTGTTTGGGATGAAGTACCTTCAGCAATGCCGAAAAATCGGAGAAATTATTCAAATCGTCCGGATTTGTAAAAATAAATGCCCTGGCTTTGGAAAAACCGGTTTTTCTGGCAAGCGCATCATTCTCTCCCTGCGTGGATTTTAAAGAAGCGGTGTATACGGCAACACCTCTTTTTTCGAGTTTTTGTTTTTCATAGTCGGAAAGTGTTTCCGGAGTGATCAGGGTGAGCCGAATATCGGATTTTTCTTTGCTCAGATTAAGGATGAGTGCCGAACTTGCCGCATTGTTGCCGAAAATGACCATGTGATTTCTGGACCTGCGGTTTTGCAGGGTATTCAAAAAATGGTATGCCAGGTTTGTCAGTGAGGTCAATACCAAAGCGGAGGTCGTGATCGGAGCCAACCATTTGGCGATTTCAAATGCCAGAGTGGTATCGGCTTCCGCACCGAGCGGCGAGGAAAAGAAAAAGTTCTTGATTGTGCCGTAGGCAATGGCGGAAACCAATTGATACGGGCGGTGGATACGAGGAGAATAATATGCCCAAAGTCCGTATACGGTCAAAACCAGTGAGAGCGCAAACAGAAAACCGAACAGCCGGTTTTTGGAATTCTTTCGATTACTTTTCATCAGCATGCTCCTTGGATGAATATTTCCACCATTATACCATGGATGTGTGGACACATATCGAAGAAATCTTATAATACGATTAAAGAAATCTTATATCTTCCCGTGATTTCATCCGGTGCAAACCGTTCTCGCTTTTTCACGATGTCGAAAGAAGAGGGAAATATTCAATCCGGTATTTCTTAAAATTTTCAAAATTTGAGGATAAACAGGGTGTTATAGATAGACAACAACAAAGAAACCGACAAGCCGTCTATTTTTTCAAAAACCGGCAAAATCATTGGAGAAATTCACAATGTTTCAAAAAAAATACAATAATCATGATATAATGTCACCAATAAAAGCAGGAGTACAAAGGAGAATGAGAAAAAATTAACAAGAATATTGCGGGTTGAATTTGTATTTTCGTGTTTTTCGAATACATCGATAAGAATACTGTAAAAGGAGGGAATTTAATGTGAAAGATTTTTTATATTTGGCACCGGATACTTTGGAAGATGCCGTTAAGTTGCTGAACGAATATAAGGAGAAGGCTGTGGTATTGAACGGCGGAACGGATGTCATCGTGCGGATGCGCGATCACTTGATCCATCCGGATTATGTTGTGGACATCAAAAAGATTAAAGAATTGTACGGAATTCACTTTGATGCGAAAGAGGGTTTACGCATCGGTGCCTGTGCAACGATGAACGAGATTGCCGAAAATGAGGATGTGAAGAAGCATTATCCGTATTTGGCGAAGGCCGTTTCATCGGTCGGATCAAAACAGATTCGAAACCGTGCAACCTGCGTCGGCAATATTGTAAACGCTTCTCCGCTTGCGGACTCCGCGACTCCGCTTCTTGCTCTGGATGCCGTCGTGGAAATTGTAGGTTCCGGCGGAAAAAGGGAAGTGAAACTGAGAGATTTTATTGTTTTTGTCAGAAAAACCGTGTTGGAAAAAGATGAGATCGTTACAGCCGTGAGAGTGCCGTACGATCCGAAGATCGTCGGCTGTTTCTTTAAGAACTCCAGAAGAAAAGAGGTGGATCTTTCCACCGTCTGCGGAACGGTTTTGAAAAAAGAAGATGAATATCGACTGGCGCTCGGTTCCGTCGCGCCGACTCCGCTCAGACTGGAAAAAACGGAAAAGCTTTTAAGGGGCAGGGAGATGACGGAGGAACTGATCATGGAAGCCTGCGAACTGGCGAAAACGGAAGTTGCGCCGATCGATGACGTGCGCGCATCGAAGCAGTATCGATTGGATGCGGTGGCGGTGATCGTGAAACGCGGGATTAAAATTCTGAGTAAAATGGAGGCGTGATATGAAGTACACTGTGAATTTTTTCGTAAACGAGGAACCGTACAGCCTGGAAGTAAACGCCAATGAAACCATGTTGAGTGTATTGCGCGAAAGACTCGATTTTACCGGCACAAAAGAAGGATGCGGTGCGGGAGAATGCGGAGCATGTACGGTCATTGTCGACAATAAACCGGTGAATGCGTGCATGGTACTGGCACCGGAACTGGATGGGATGCATATCTCCACGGTAGAGGGTCTGGCGAAGGACGGGCAATTGTCGCCTTTGCAGGAAGCCTTTATCGAACATGCCGCTCTGCAATGCGGCTTTTGTACACCGGGATTTTTGATGACGGCAACCGCTTTGTTAAGAGAGAATCCGCATCCGACCAGACAGGAGATCAAAGAGGGAATCAGCGGAAATCTTTGTCGATGTACCGGATACAAAAGGATCGTTGAAGCCATCGAGTATGTAGCTTCCCATTACGAGAGGGGGGAAAGAAAGTGAAAGAGTTAAAGTATATTGGAAGCAGTGTGAACCGGGTTGACGGAATCGCAAAAGTGACGGGAAGCGCAAAATATGTTGCGGACATGTCGATGCCGAGGATGCTTTATGCTCAGGTAAAAAGAAGTCCGTATCCCCATGCCAAGATTCTTCGCATCGACACGTCGAAGGCGGAAAAGCTCCCGGGAGTGAGAGATGTGATTACCGGAGATTATTACAAAAAAAGAGGCGGACTGTATTTGGAGGACAAGAACTTCCTGGCGGTCGGAACGGCGAAGTATAAAGGAGAGGCGGTTGCCGCGGTAGCGGCGGAAACACCGGAAATTGCAGAAGAGGCGTGCAGAC
>JBHAEV010000184.1:0-3933 GCA_041855735.1 Lachnospiraceae bacterium | reverse complement strand
CCTTTGTGAGTGCGATGCTCATGCCGTCACTGGTGTATTTTTGTCCGGCATGGGATTTGATGACGATGCCTTCGTTCATATAGGCGCAGTTACAATCATCGGTTTTCTCCGGATGATTCGGATGTACGGCATGTGCATTGTCGCAGCTTACCAGAAAACTTCCGGCAAGGGCACATCGCAGATCCTCGCTGTCCTTGCCGAGGCCGGCATTGATTCTTTCCAGCACATCTTTTAGGAAGGTGGAGGCGGCTCCCTGCTTGGTACCGGATCCGACTTCTTCATTATCAAAACAGATATACACCGAAACATTTTTTTCATTTTTGCTTTCCAAAAAACCCGCCAGGCTGGTATAGGCACATTCCAGATCGTCCAGTCTTGCGGAGGAGATGAATTCCCGATTGACACCGAGCAAGGTCGACAAAGTTCTGCCGTATAGGAAGAGATCGCTTCCGAGGATATTGTTTTTATCAACATGCAGTTCTTTTGCGATCAAGCTCAGAACAATGTCATCCTCCTCCGACTTTGTACCCAAAAGAGGCAACATATCAATTTGCTTGTTATATACCGCCCCGTCATTGGCACTACGATTCATATGTATGGCAACACTCGGGATAATCAGTAAATCGCGATCGATGTTGACCAGTCTTGTTTCCAGTTTTTGATTGTTGATGAGAATAACTCTTCCGGCGATGGACAGAGGACGGTCAAACCATGTTGCGCACAGCATCCCTCCGTATCCTTCGGTATTGAGAGAAGTGTATTTGTTTCGGATATGAATCTGATTTTTTTCTTTGAGCTTAAAATTTGGGGAATCGCTGTGCGATGCCGTCATCATGAATCCGTAGTTATCCAAACTGTTCCCGATTTTAAATGCGATGACGGAGGAATTGTTTCTTGTGACGAAATAGTTGCTTCCTTTTCTGAGATTCCAACGGCTTCCCTCGGTGAGTTCTTCAAAATTGTTTGAGAAAAGCTTTTCCCGTATTTGTGAAACGGAATGAAATGCACTTGGACTGTTGTCCAAAAAATCTCGAAGTTCCTGTATATGTTTCATGAAAAAATATCCTTTCCGAATGCGGAATTTCCGCAGATTGAGCAAAAAAAACGGTTATGATTATACGATCATTACCGCCAAAATGAATGTTCCCGATGCGATTCGAACGCACGGCCCCACGCTTAGGAGCACTGCTCACCGCGTGGTCAATTCTGTACGTTTTTGACCACCATTGTCAATAAACGCAGAATTTGCAAGGTTTAAAAGGAACCCTCGATTAATATAGAGTACTGGATGGGGTTTTGATCCTAAATACCTGTCCACAGGTAGGGGATGGTCTAAAATACCAGTGTCCATTCTACTGGGTACAGTTTAAGGTGCAGAAGTCTAATACTTTTTGGCTTTTTTAGGCTCTTACTACGCCTATTGCAATTGCTGCGGCGAAGACACGGAAATACCGTCCAGCCACGCATCAAAACTGATTTTGGAAATGCGGTATTTACCGCCTACCATTACCCACTGGAACTCTTTTCTTTTCAGTAAATCGTAAACAGCGGGACGGCTTACTTCCAATATTTCCTGCAAGTCTTTTACATTATAACATCTGTCCTTCATCACAAGACACCTCCAATATTTGATTTCAGGCTGTCTTGTCATTCCCGCAAAACATTCATTCTCATACAACTGCCTTAACAATCATATGTTCCTTAAAATGCAGTTCCTGCACTGCTCGCCGGCTGTTTTGTTTTTTTATCTGTTACTTTTTTTCCACCTGTACTGATACTCTTTTTCCGCTGAATCCAATGCCAAAGAATATTATGCTTCTGATGCCATGGTACTCCATATCCGTATAATACTGATGATCACGGATCTGCTGAAGTCCTTCCATTGCCAGGCTTTTCAAACCATCGTCATCGAGCTCCTTCTTTGTTTTGAATTCCAGGATAAACCCTGTCTGGCTCTTATCAAGAGGCTCCAGTTGTACATCAAACCTGCCCTCGCCGGATTCCCTGTTTGAGGTGATATAGTAACTATCTGACATCACTGCCAGCATTCCAAAGACGGTACCGTGATAAAAGCTTTCATAAGCAGTGTCATATGCACTGGCAGACTGCAGCAGGTATTTCTGTAACGTCTGTGTCAGCAGGTCACTGTTTCCGGTACGGATTGCCATTTCAAAATCCCGCAGCAAAGATCCGGTAAAAACCGAACTGTATAAATTCAGGATTTCTTTTTGGAATACACTTTTGATTTCCCGGTTTGGGATAGCGAGAGGACAAATGGGATTGTCATTGATCTTACTGACGATACCTGTTACACGTAAATAACCGGCAACCAGTAAAAAGCTGTATATCACATCAGGATCGCCATTGATTTCCGGATAAATAATATCCGTATCGATCATTGCCTGGACTTCCCTTCCCTGCATCAATGCAGACAGGCTTTCATATGTTTCGGTATTGGCATCCCGGATCAGCTGACCGATCATCTCATTCCCGCTCGTTCTTGACCAGAAAGCCTTCGGCTTACAATTGTTGTTGAAGTAACTGATCACAGACCATGGATTATAGATTTCTTCACTTCCAAACAGGTAACCGTCATACCAGCTTTGAATTTCCGGAAGTTTCTCTTCTTGTCCGTAATAAGCAGCCATTGCAGCAACTTCTGTCTGCGTAAATCCAAAATACTGTGCATATTTGTCATCCAGGATCGTGTTTACAACCAGATTGTTTAGTCCGCTGAACAGGCTTTCTTTAGCAATGCGAAGAATTCCGGTCAGGATTCCGAATTCAAGGTCCTCGTTGTCTTTCAGTCCTGCTGAAAACAGATTTCTCATAAAATCAATCACGTCGCCATAACATCCGTTAAGATATCCCTGCTGGATCGGCGTGTCGTATTCGTCTATAATCACAATCGCTTTCTGACCATAATGAGCAGTAAGCATGGAGGATAATTTTCCCAATGCAAACTGAACCTCCGTCGTTCCCGCGCTGGAATCGGCTATCTTCTGGAAATATTTCTTGTCAAATTCGTTTATTTTGTCGCTGCTAAGAAGTTCAATATGAGCCAGAAATGCTTCCCTTATTGAAAAGGACAGGTTCTGGTACATATCCTCCCAGGTTTTCTGATGAGCGTCCTTGAAGGAAATATAAATTACCGGATATTTCCCCTGATAATTCCGGTACTCTTTCCCGGCAGCCCAAATATCCCTGTCGGAAAAATAAACCGACGTGTCTTCATCTGTATGCTCAAAGAAAGTTTTTACCATGTCCAGTGTCAATGTCTTGCCAAAACGTCTGGGTCTGGTAAACAGATAAACTTTGTTGTGATCATCGATGATATCTTTGATCAAAAGCGTTTTATCAACGTAATAGCATTCTTTCGAAACCTCTTTATATGAAGTAATCCCAACGGGACAGGGAAGTAATTTCGTTGTTTTGGCACGAAATGAAACAGCCTTCGCTTTCTTCTCACGAAGCACAGACGGTTTTTTAGCATCCGAAGGGATCATCCAGAATTTCCCTTTTTTATAGGCTCCCGGAAAATAATCATCCGCACATAACTGATTGATCCGCCTCGTGGTGACACCCCACCTCTGTGCAAGTTCCTTTACACCGATATATTCTGCAGCCAGAAGATCACCCCCTTCAGAATAGTTCGCATTTAGTTTATCATATTTCAAGAAAGAGCGCAATAATTTTCAGGAAATATGATAGTTGTTTCGAGAATTAACCAGAACAGGCAATATTTCTCAAAAATGATGGTTCCCTGTCTTTTTCACTTGATCCTATCTTTCCAGCGTTACTTCCTGTATCACTGCAGGCTGCCTTATTCTCGTAGAGTACACTTAAAAACGCAAGCAATATTCATGTGTGCGTTTACTGAATAAAGCAGCGGCGAATAGACTATTCTGGTTTCCGCCGCTGTTTAAAACTCCT
>JBHAEV010000183.1:0-12251 GCA_041855735.1 Lachnospiraceae bacterium | reverse complement strand
TTTACAAACAGAACCGGCGTCAAGATTGTTTATTCCAATTTTGATACGGACGAAACCATGCTGGAAAAACTGGCATTGGCAAAAGGCGGAACCTATGATTTCATCATTGCGGACGATTACATTATCGAACAGGCGGTGAACGAGGGACTGGTGTCGGAACTGGATAAGAGCAAATTGTCGAATTTTACGAACATCAATCCTTTGTATCAGGGGCAGTTTTACGATGCGGAGAATAAATACACGGCACCGTACGGCGCCGGCATTCCGTTGATCGTTTATGACCCGGAGCAGGTGGAGATGGAAATCGACGGGTATGAGGATTTATGGGATCCGTCGCTGGAGGGAAGCATTGCGCTGACGGCAAATTATCGCGTCATTAACGGCATTACGCTGCTGTCCATGGGTAAGTCCATGAATGAGGAGGATGTATCCGTCATTGCCGATGCGGGAAAGAAACTCTTGGAACTGGCTCCGAATGTCCGTATGATTCAGGATGACAATACGCAGAATGCGTTGCTGAACGGCGAGGCAAGCGTGGGATTTTTGTACACCTCTCAGGTTACCGCGGCACTTGCGGAAAATCCGGATCTGAAAGTGGTGTATCCGAAAGAAGGGCTCGGATTCGGAATTATGGCGGCTTTTATCCCGTCCGACGCTCCGAATGCGGACGCGGCGCATGCGTTTATGAATTATCTGCTGGAGCCGGAAGTGGCTGCGGCATGCACCGATTACATCGGCTATTATTCGACGAACAAGGCGGCGGACGCTTTGGTAAATCCGGATCTGGTGGTTCCGGATTCGATCACAAAGGGAGAGATTATTCAGAATGTCAGCATGGAGGCGGATGAAGCGTATTCCAAAAACTGGACGCAGTTCAAGGCGGCATGCGAATAACAAAGCGATGTGATACGATTACGATATCAATATAAAGGAAGAACTATGTTAAACTTAAATATCCCTACCGAAGAACCGGCACGTCAGGAATATTTTATCTCCATTCTGAATGATTATGTGCATCAGAGAACGGTTGAATCCGGTAAAAAACCGACCTACCATATCATCACCTTCGGCTGTCAGATGAACGCCAGAGATTCCGAGAAACTGGGCGGAATCCTGACGGATATCGGATTTGAGGAAATCGAAGGCGAGGATGCGGATGTGGTGCTGTTCAATACATGTACCGTCCGTGAAAATGCCAATAATAAGCTGTACGGGCACCTTGGGCAAATCAAGAAATACAAGGAAAAGAATCCGAAGATGATCATCGGAATCTGCGGCTGCATGATGCAGGAGGAAGAGGAAGTTGCCCGTATCAAAAAGAGCTATCGCTATGTGGACATTGTTTTCGGCACGCACAATATCTATAAACTGGCGGAGATTCTGAACAACCGACTGGTCAGTGAAAAGCAGGTTGTGGAAGTATGGAAGGATACGGATCTGATTGTGGAGCAATTGCCGAACAAGCGATACTACAGTTTCAAATCCGGTGTCAATATCATGTTCGGCTGCAACAATTTCTGTACATTCTGCATTGTGCCGTATGTGCGGGGCAGGGAACGCTCACGGGATCCGAAGGACATTGAGGATGAGATCAGGGCTTTGGTCGCGGACGGTGTGAAAGAAGTGATGCTGCTGGGACAAAATGTCAACTCTTACGGCAGGGGATTGACGGACAGGACGACATTTGCGCAGCTTTTGGAACGGATTGCAAAGATCGAGGGATTGGAGCGGATTCGCTTTATGACACCGCATCCGAAGGATTTTTCCGACGATGTGATCGAATTGATGAAACATACGCCGAAAATCTGCAATCATGTGCATCTGCCGTTGCAATCCGGCAGCAGCAGACTTTTAAAGAAAATGAATCGTGTTTACAACAAGGAACAGTATCTGGCGCTGGTGAAAAAAATCAAGGAAAAGGTGCCGGATGTGAGTTTGACCACGGATATTATCGTGGGATTCCCGGGCGAGACCGAGGAAGATTTTCAAGATACTTTGGATGTGGTGCGTCAGGTGGAATACGATTCCGCATTTACCTTTATTTATTCCAGGCGCTCCGGCACACCGGCGGCAAAGATGGAGAATACGGTCGATGAAGACACGATTAAGGAACGATTTGATCGATTGCTGAAAGAAGTGCAGGGCATATCCAAAAAGAATGCTTCACGCATGGTCGGCCGCGTGGAAAAAGTTCTGGTGGAATCCCGGAATGATCAGATCGAAGGCTTCGTGACCGGACGCCTTCGAAACAATATGATCGTGCATTTTGAGGGCGGCACGAGACTGATCGGAAATATCGTGGATGTGAAGCTGACAAAGGCGAAAGGATTTTACTATATGGGAGAAATTCTGTAGACAAAGCGGTATTCTGTATTATGTTATGATTCGGTGCAGGAACATGCACAAGAAAAGCGGGAGTATGTATGGCGATAGTAGAAAATCTGATCGATATACCGATTGAACATGAAAAAAATGTTTGCGGGCAATTCGACGTGTTTTTAAAAAAAATAGAGAGAACATTGCATGTAACCATTGTCAGCAGAGACGGAACCATAAAAATCATGGGACCGGAGGAGTACGTGCAAAAGGCGAAATCCATTTTTTCCAATCTGATTGAACTGTCCAAAAGAGGAAATCAGATTACGGAGCAGAACGTGGACTATGCCATTTCCCTGTCATTTCATGAGGGGGATGAGAAGATACTTGAAATCGATAAGGATCTCATTGCGAGAACGATCCAGGGAAAACCCATCAAGCCGAAGACATTGGGACAGAAGCATTATGTCGACCGGATTCGCGAGAAGATGATTGTTTTCGGCATCGGTCCGGCAGGAACCGGAAAAACCTATCTGGCAATGGCAATGGCGATTACGGCATTTAAGGCGGGAGAAGTGAACCGTATTATTCTGACCAGACCGGCGATTGAAGCGGGTGAAAAGCTGGGTTTCCTCCCCGGAGATCTGCAGAGCAAAATCGATCCCTACCTGCGTCCGCTGTACGATGCATTGTATCAGATCATGGGGGCGGAAAGTTTTTTGCACAATTCCGAAAAGGGTTTGATCGAGGTGGCGCCGCTTGCGTATATGCGCGGCCGTACTTTGGAGAATGCCTATATTATTCTGGATGAGGCGCAGAATACCACACCGGCACAGATGAAGATGTTTCTGACCAGAATCGGTTTCGGTTCGAAAGTGGTCGTGACCGGAGATCTGACGCAGAAGGACTTGCCGCCGGATTCGCAGTCGGGACTGGATGTCGCACTGCATGTATTAAAAGGAGTGGAGGACATCGGAGTCTGTGAACTGACCAATAAGGATGTGGTTCGCCATCCTCTGGTACAAAAAATTGTGGACGCATATGACAGCTATGAAAAAAAGAAAAGCAAAACCCGGGAACGATTGCGCGGCATCAAAAAAGGAAGAAATTAGAAAAAACGCCTTGCAGGCGGATTTTGGAGGGAGATTCCGACATATTCCGGATAAAGTGGCGCAAACCATTCGATTCATCTTGTATAGTTATAAAAATCATACTATAATTAATAGAAAATTTTGCATTAATTGAGATGGGTGGACATGGATGATTCAATTTGATAATGTTGAAAATAATAATTGCGTTAATGAGGCGGTTCGAGATCGGGAAACTCCGGGCAAGGAGGATTTAAAGAATCCGGGCAGCAGGAAGTTGGGGTATCTCATTGCGGGGATCGCTTTGATCGGTTTTTTTCTTTGCATATTCTGTTTCTTGATGCAAAAAGCGCAGGAAGATCGTATCGTGATTGCCGGAAAGAGCGGAACGGAACAGGAAATACTCATCAATATGTATCGGATTATGATCGAGGAACATACGAATCTGAATGTCGAGTTGATGCCGGATTTCGGCAATTCCTCGCTTCTTTTCGAAGCCTTGAAAGACGGGGAGATCGATCTCTACCCGGAATCCACATCCACCGTCCTTTTTGCATTGCTCAAACAGCCGGCGGAGGGAACGGTTGATCCGACGCGACTGTACGAAGCGGCAAGGAATCTGATTCTGGCGCAGGACCGGATCATTTATCTCGAGCCTACGGAATATCGAAACACCTATGCATTGGCGATTCGAAGAGAGTTTTCCGAAAAATTCCATATTTATAAAATTTCCGATCTGGCAAAGGTACAAAACAGTGTGAAAGCAGGATTTTCTTCGCAGTTCAACAATCAGTGGGACGGCAATGAGGGTTTAAAGCAGGTGTACGGCCTGCAGCTGGAAGTGGAGATCATGGAGGCAGCACTTCGCTATGAGGCATTGGAGAGAAGGGAAGTACAGATCGTTGAGATTCATTCCACCGACAGCGCTTTAAAACAATACGACCTGGTCTTGTTGCAGGACGATAAAAGACTGTTCCCGATCGATCAGGTGGCGCCGCTTCTGCGGGAGGACACATTGCATCAATATCCGCAACTCAGGGAGGCATTGGAAAATCTCTCGGGCAAGATTACATCGGAGGAAATGAGTGAGATGAACTATGCCGTGGATGCGGGTGGCAGGACACCAAAGGATATCGCATACGATTACTTGAAAGTGAACGGACTGATCGATTAGTCAAAGGATAATCCGAAAGGGAGCGGACGGGTCGATGCGTCGGAAGCGGAAACGGCGATACAAAAAGGGGAGGCATGGGAGAATGACCTTTGAAATCATAAATGAAGTCGGATTTTCACCGGAATTTTCCGTGGAAGATCTCGTGAACGATGTTATTCTTGCGGCATTGGACTTTGAAAAATGTCCCTTTGAAGTGGAAATCAGTGTGACCATAACGGACGATGCAAGGATTCGCGAAATCAATAAAATACATAGAAATCTGGATAAACCCACCGATGTGTTGTCATTTCCGCTCAATGATTTTTTTGTGCCGGGGGATTTTGAATCATTGGAAATGACGGGATGCTTTAATCCGCAGACAGGCGAACTGATGCTCGGAGATATCGTGATTTCGGCGGATCGGCTGAGGGCGCAGTCGGTGGAGTACGGACACAGCGAGAAAAGAGAACTGGCTTTTTTGATCGTTCACAGCGTATTGCATTTATGCGGGTACGATCATATGGAAGACGATGAAAGAGTGATTATGGAAGAAAAGCAGGAAGTCATTCTGAATGAAAGTGGGTATAACAGGGAACGATGAGCAAGAAAAAAAATAAGTCGAACTTTGTCATTCAAGGCTCCATCCTCGCCATAGCGGGTATTCTTGTGCGGATCATCGGGCTTGCATATCGAATTCCTCTGCTCCGGGTAATCGGAGATGAGGGCATCGGATATTACTCGACCGCATTTAATGTGTACTCTATCATGCTGTTGCTAAGCAGTTACAGTTTGCCGCTTGCGGTCAGCAAGATGGTTTCCGCCAGACTGGCAAAGGGAGAATACAAAAATGTACGGCGGGTTCTGATCTCGGCATTGTTTTATGCAACTTTGGCAGGATTCGGCGGATCGATTTTTATGATTTATTTCGCGGAATATCTGGCAAATGAGGTCTTTCATATGCCGCTGAGCAAGTACGCGATTCTGACATTGGCTCCGACGATATGGATAATGGGGTATTTGGGTGTGCTTCGCGGGTATTTTCAGGGGAAGTCCACCATGATTCCCACGGCGATTTCACAGATATTGGAGCAGGTGGTCAATGCGTTTGTCAGTGTCGGCGCGGCATGGTATATGTGTGAGTTTGCATTGCGCACACATCGTGATGAACATACCGTGCGTGCCTTCGGGGCATCCGGCGGAACCATCGGAACCGGAGCGGGAGCGTTTACGGCACTCCTTGTTCTGGTGCTTTTGTTTGTGATGGAATCCAAAAGCAGAAGGCAAAAGCTGAGAGAGGACGAGAGCAGCGGGCAGGAGAGCTATTTCGGTATCTCGAAGATCTTATTGTTTACGGTATTGCCGGTGATCTTCAGTGCAACCATATACAATATCAATTCCATCTTGGACAATTCGATTTTCGGTAAGGCAATGAGCAGCCGGGGGATGGAGGCGTTTGAGATCTCCAAATCTTACGGAATCTATACCTCCAGATATTTGCTTTTGATTCATGTGCCGGTTGCGATTTCCAATGCACTCAGTTCATCGCTCATACCTGCACTGGCGGGCGCCTCCAGGACGAAGGGAAGCATACGCGCCAAAGTGCGCAGCGCCGTCCGCTTTTCGATGCTGATCAGCATCCCCTGTGCGGTTGGTCTTGCCGTTTTGGCGGATCCGATTATGACGATGCTGCTCGGGGAAAATGAGATGGCGAGTCAGATGCTTCGCATCGGTTCGATTGCCGTGGTATTGTATTCGCTTTCCACGGTCAGCAATGCCGTTTTGCAGGGCACCAATCACATGATGATTCCGGTTTTCAATGCGATAATCGCGCTGATTTTGCATATTGCGGCACTTGTGTTGATGCTGAATGTGTTTCACATGGGAGCTTACGGACTGGTGCATGCCAATACCGTATTTGCATTTTTGGTCTGCATCTTTAATGCCGGCGCCATACGACGGGTTCTGGGGTATCGGCAGGAGTTTGTGCAAACGTTTTTGGGACCGTCGATCTGTGCGGCGTTGATGGGAGTTGCCACCGCATTTTCCTATCGTCTGCTTCGCGGTTTCGGCATGGGGCTTAGACTGGCGACAATACTGGCGGTGATGATTGCCGTGTTTGTATATGCCTTGACGGTTTTATTGACAGGCTGTGTCGGAGAGAGAGAGCTTTCGGCAATGCCCGGCGGAAAACGGCTGTTGCGCATATTCCGGGCTTTCGGGATGAATTTAGCATAATGAGGATTGGATAGAGAATGAAATGAAACTTGTGATTGTCGGCGGAGGCGCATCCGGTCTGACGGCCGCTGTTGTAGCGGCGAGAGCGGGTGCCGATGTTACGATTGTAGAACATACGGACAAATTGGGGAAGAAGATTCTTTCCACCGGAAACGGGAAATGCAATTATACCAATGCGGACATACAGGCTAAGCACTTTCATCTGAAGGAAGAGGACTTAGCCTATTTTGTCGTAAAAGAAACAGGTTATGAGGGCATTCTGGCATTCTTTGAACAGCTGGGGGTGGAACCTTTTGTGCGGGACGGATACACTTATCCGAAGTCCGAACAGGCATCCGGTATACGGGATGCCCTGCTTCTGGAGGCGAAAAGACTGGGTGTTACCATCCGGTACAACACCAGAATAACAAAAATCCGTCCCTTGCAAAGAGGTTTTGAACTGGAGGGCGAAATATCGGTTCCGTCCGAAGGAAATTTGCAGCCAAAAAACATGCCCGCATCCCAAAAGGACAAAGCGAGCAAAAATACGCGCAACCGGAATACCGCTGCAAAAGCGATGCGCGCTGACACGGTTTCGTTTCGGCATCGTTTTGATAAAATCATTATGGCGACGGGGTCAAACGCTTTCTCACAAAGCGGATCAAACGGAAGCGGCCTGGATCTGCTGTTGCCGTTTTCCCTGAAATGCAGGACATTTCTGCCGGCACTTTGTCCGCTGTATGCAAAGAAATCGGCTTTTTTTCAAGCGGCGAACGGAGTAAGAGTGAAGGCGGGGCTTTCTTTGTACATCAATGAACAGAAAAGGGCATACGAAGAGGGAGAGCTTCAGATTACGGACTACGGTCTGTCCGGCATTCCGATTTTTCAGCTGAGCCGACATGCATCCATCGCATTGCATGAGGGGAAACGGGTGGAAATCAAGGTGGATGTCCTGCCGGAATACGCGGACAAAAGGCGATATCTGGAAGAACGGTTTCAAAAAACAAAGCTGCGAACGGCAAAGGACTTCGGTTTGGGATTGGTGAATCAGAAATTGTGGCTTGCGATGCTGGAAAGGGCAGATATTTGTGAGAATGCCCGTCTTGTGTTTCAGAGTAAAACCGGCAGGGAAGCACAGCATATGGATCAGGACAAGACATGTGTGGAAACCCGGAATATGGATCAGGACAAGGCATGTATGGGAACAAGGACTATGTATCAAAGTAAAAGCGGGGCAAATGAAATCGGTCTGGAGACTTTGGAAAATGCGCTGAATTGCCTGACATTTCCCATTATCGGCTGTGCCGATGCCGATCGGGCACAGATCTGTACCGGGGGAATCGATTTGAGTGAAATCGATTTTCGCACATTGGAGCTGAAAAAAGCAAAGGGAATTTATGTGGCGGGGGAAATGATCGATATTGACGGGATTTGCGGAGGTTACAATCTGACATGGGCATGGTGTTCCGGAATGTTTGCCGCAAGAAAGGCGGTTCAAAATGATTAGAATCAGGGATATCAAAATACCTCTGCGATACACAAAAGAGGATTTGCAAAAATTTGCCGAAAAAGAGCTGGGAATCGGGCATGGGGAAATTGCGAAATTGCATATCGCAAAAAGGTCATTGGATGCAAGACGCAATCACGGGGCAAAGATTTGCTATATCTTTACTCTGGATGTGGAGCTGTTAAAAGGCAAAACATTTGAGGAAAAGGTGTTGAAGCATTGCTCGAAAAATCCGAAAATTCAGGCATTTTCGAAAAAAGAATACGCTCTTCCCTTGCATGGAGAAAACGGACTGAATCACAGACCGGTCGTGATCGGATTCGGACCGGCAGGAATCTTTGCGGCATTGAATCTGGCAAAAGCGGGATACCGTCCGATTGTGATTGAGCGCGGGGAGAGTGTGAAAGAACGCACCGAGACGGTCAAACATTACTGGGAAACCGGAGAAATCAAAAACGATTCCAATGTCAGTTTCGGAGAAGGCGGAGCGGGTACCTTCAGCGACGGAAAACTGAACACCATGGTAAAGGACAGCTCGGGGCGGAATCATGAGGTGATGTCCACCTTTGTAAAACATGGAGCGGATGAGGAGATTTTATACGACTACAAGCCGCATATCGGCACGGATCTGCTTTCATCGGTGGTGGAGGGAATCCGGGAAGAAATCAAGTCGCTCGGCGGAGAGATCCGGTTTAATGAAAGGCTGGAAGACATTCTTTTGAATGAAAACAAGAGCTGCAAAGCACTGCGCATTCGAAATCTGAGGACCGATGAAGTCTATGACCTGGACTGTGAAGTCGCCGTGCTTGCTATCGGGCACAGCGCGCGGGATACATTTGCCATGCTTTATCGGCTGGGTCTGCCGATGGAGGCAAAGTCCTTTGCAATCGGCCTGCGTGTACAACATCCGCAGTCTTTGATTGACGTTTCTCAGTTCGGGGAGGATGCGGATATCTTAAGTCCGGCTCCGTACAAACTGACGCATACGGCAGCATCGGGCAGAGGGGTGTACTCATTTTGTATGTGCCCGGGCGGTTATGTTGTTGCCGCTTCGACCGAAGCGGGGGGGATGGTTGTCAACGGAATGAGTTATCATTCCAGATCCAGCAAAGTTGCCAATTCGGCCATCATCGTTACCGTGAATCCGAAGGACTTTCGGGAATTCGCCGAACAAGGCGTGCTGTGCGGTCCGGCTTTTCAGAGAATGCTGGAAGAGAGGGCATACAAACTGGGCAATGGGAAGATACCGGTACAATTGTACGGAGATTTCAAAGCCGGAAAAATCAGTGCGTCGTATGGAAGTTTTATGCCGGCATTTAAGGGAGAAACACGGTTTGCGCCTCTGCATGAACTGTTCGATGAGGAAATCAAATCCTCCATCATCGAGGCCATGGAGAGTTTTCACAAAAAAATCAAGGGTTTCGGAAACGAGGATACGGTGCTTGCCGGCGTGGAAAGCCGAACATCTTCTCCGGTCAAAATCGTTCGCGATGCATATTCGCAGAGTGAAATACGCGGAATCTACCCATGCGGGGAGGGGGCCGGATATGCCGGAGGAATCACGAGTGCGGCAATGGACGGAATCAAAGTTGCGGAGAGCATTATTTCAAGATTTCGGCCGATGAAATAATCATCAGTGCTTCCGTTCCACGGAATGATTTTGGAAACTTTTGCTTGACGCGGGAAATGGCGGAAGATGATGTAAACAGGAGAGAACAATCAATATGTACAACAGAGAAAGATTAATCGATAAGCAAAGAATTGTGATAAAAATCGGAACGACATCCTTAACCCATGCACAAACCGGAGATATCAACCTCGGGAAAATCGAAAAACTTGCCCGACAGGTTGCGGATCTTCGGGGCATGGGCAAGGATGTGATCATTGTGTCTTCGGGTGCGATCGGTGCCGGAAAACAGGCGCTGGGGTACAGAGAAAAACCGCAGGAACTTGCAATGAAACAGGCATTTGCCGCTGTCGGGCAGGCGAGGCTGATGATGTGTTATCAGAGAATTTTTTCGGAATACCATCTTACCACGGCACAGGTGCTGTTGACAAAACATTCGGTTCTGGATGAGGAATTCCGGGAAAACACGACAAATACATTTCGTGCACTTCTGGAACTCGGAACCATTCCGATCGTCAATGAAAATGACACGGTTTCCACATATGAAATTCGATTCGGAGACAATGACCGGCTTTCCGCCATCGTATCCGTGCTGATTGAGGCGGATTTATTGATTCTGCTCTCGGACATCGACGGATTGTATACCGATGATCCGAAGAAGAACAAGGATGCGAAATTTATCGACTATATTCCGTCCATGGACGAAAATTTCATCGGAATGGGAAAAGGCAGCTCATCGAGTCTTGGTACGGGCGGAATGGCGGCGAAATTGATTGCCGCGAAAATCGCGATGGACGGCGGATGCGATATGATTATCGCGAACGGGGAGAACTTCGGGATTATTACGGATTTGATTCGAGGGAAAGAAAAAGGCAGTTTCTTTCAGGGCAAACGACTGGATTCGTTCGATTTAAGCTCGTATATGGATTAAATCCGGTCAAAGAGATTCCGGTATAAGGAATGATAAATCCGGACATGGAATGAAAAAGCAGCGTGGATTCGAGAGAATGGAAGCCCTGCCTTTGAAAGTCCTGCTTATCGAGGGTTACGCAATAAAGTGATAATATGAAACAAAAAAGGAGCTGAGTATGAAAAAACCTGTGATCGGTATTTCCGGGAGCATCATGACCGATGCTTCGGGGAATTTTGCCGGCTACAAAAGAGCATATGTGAGTCATGACTATGTTCAAGCCGTACTGTCAGGCGGAGGAATTCCGGTGATTCTGCCGTTCTCCGAAGATTCGGATGCAATCCGTTCTCAACTGGAATGTGTGGATGCATTGATCTTATCGGGCGGGCATGATGTTTTTCCGCAGCTTTACAAGGAGGAGCCGAAACAAAAGCTCGGAGATGTTTTCCCGGCAAGGGATCGTTTCGACTTTGAGCTGATCGAAGCAACGATGCGTCAAAACAAGCCGATTTTCGGTATTTGCAGGGGGATGCAGATTCTGAATGTGTATTTCGGCGGCAGTTTGCACCAGGATCTGTCCTATGCCGACAGAGAGCTTCTCAAACACAATCAAAACACCTCGCCAGAGCAGGTGACACATACGATTCAAATCATGCCGGGTACAAAGCTGCACGGCATTTTGGGGGTGGAGGAGTTGATGGTAAATTCCTTTCATCATCAGGCCGTGAATCTTCCCGGCAGGGATTTGATATGCTGCGCAAAAGCGATGGACGGTGTTATGGAGGCATTTGAGCATGTGAGCTATCCGTTTTTGCTGGGTGTCCAATGGCATCCGGAGATGCTTCATGCAAGTGAAATCAAAATGAAAGAACTGTTTTCCGCATTTGTGAAAGCGGCGGCGAGTTCGGCGAAAGAAGCATGAAAAGCGAACAAAAATACGTTCGAAAACGGATATCCGCCGGAAAATGCGGGAATAAGCGGCACATAAAAAGTACAGGCGGTAAACCGGTTAAAACCAAAACAAAAATCCGAGGCATGACCCCGGATTTTTTGGTTTTTGTCGTCAGTGAAAGCAATTCCCTGCTTCGGGATTCGGTATCGGTTAAATCTCGGTTCTTACTTTAAAGTGGGTGTGCAACAGTTTATGCGCCAATCCGCTGTATGGCTCGCCGAGGTATTCACGGTACAGTTTAATCACTTCCGGATTCAAATGCGATTGACGAACGGCCTTGTTTTCGTCAATATTGTAGATCGCCTGCATACGCTTTTGCAAAATGCTGCCGTGACCGGAGTGATACGGCTGACCGCCTCCGTCAATGCATCCGCCCGGACATGCCATGATCTCAATCAGATGATATTTCTCCTTGCCCTCTCGAACACGGTTCAACAGCTCTCTGGCATTTCCCAGACCGTTGGCAACGGCTACATGAATGTCG